>NZ_JADGMN010000001.1:0-544006 GCF_020662285.1 Clostridioides sp. ES-S-0108-01
TGAAACTCACGATAGAGATATAAATGCAAGTATAAATATATTAAAAGAAGGATTAAGACTAATAACAGTTCAAAATAGATAACTTATGTAAGAACCGTAGGAACTACGGGGATAGCCTGTGGAGAATTGGTAAGACATATTTTAGTATGCAAAATTCTATGAAGCAGGAACCCTGTGACTTTAGTCATGGGAGGTTCAGAAATTAGAAACTCAAATTAAAGAAAATCAACCTAAGTTAATGATGTTTTGTACACCACATAATCCATCTGGAAGGATATGGACGATTGAAGAAATGACAAGAGTAGCAACTATATGTAAAGAAAATAATGTTATTTTGGTTGCAGATGAAGTACATGCAGAGCATATTCATTATGGAAAATTTAATTCAATACTTAAGATTGAAAAAGAGCTTTTAGAAAATGTTATTCTATTGACATCACCAAATAAAGGATTTAATCTTGGGGGATTAAAGACTTCTTATTCAATAGTTATAAATAAGGGTATAAGAGATACATTTAGAAATAAACTAAAGCAAAATTCTATAACTTCTCCAAATGTGTTTGGAATAATAGGATTGATAACTGCTTATAATGAATGTCGTGAGTGGTTAAGTGGTGTAAATGAATATATAAAATCAAATTATGAACTTTTAGAAACTTGGGTAAATAAATATAATAAGATTAAATTGATGAAGATGGAATCATCTTATTTAGCTTGGATGGATATAAGTGGATTAGGTATAAGTGCAAGTGAATTTACAGATAAGTTGGCTATTGATACAGGGGTATTATTAGAAGATGGAAGTCATTTTGTAAAAGATGGTGAAAACTATGTTAGAATAAATTTAGGAACTCAAAAAGAAAATGTAATTGAAGCTTTAAATAGAATGGATTTATTTTTAAAGTCTTTATAAAAATTAGTTGAATTAGTGTTTTATATAGATTTGAACTATTAATATGGTATATACATAAGTACAATTTGTTTTAGACTACTTAGTATATACCATATTTTATATAAAATTTAAATTTGCGTTAGTTATGTGATAACTATTTAAATTCGTGTGTATTTTGTACGTATATAGGTATAGTTATTATTTAAACTCATTATTTATTTAATTTTTCAATAGAAAAAGCTTCATTTGTAAGTTTAAAGTTATCTTTTATACCCTTAGTTAAGTATATTTTTTTATCCTTAGTTATAAATATAGCATCTACATTATCAATTCTATTAATTAAATCCATACCTTTCTCAAGTCCAAGTCCAAATGTAGAAGTAGATAAAGCATCACAATTAATAGATTTATCGGAGATTATCGTAACACTACTTAAGTTGTTTTCAAAAGGATACCCAGTAAATGGATTTAGCATATGATGATATATTTTTCCATCTTTTTCGATAAATCTTTCATAGATTCCAGAGGTAACAACAGATTTATTTGTTGTTTCTATGTTTCCTATAGACTCACCACTTTTACTAGTTGGGTCTTGAATACCTATTTTAAAAGGTTTATCATTTTTACCATTTTCTAAAGTAAATATATTCCCTCCTAAGTTTACTAAACCTTTTTGTACACCTTCTGATTTTAGATAAGCTACAATTTTATCAGCAGCATATCCTTTAGCTATGGCACCTAAATCAATTTTCATGTTTTCTTTGGTTAATTTTATAGATTTATTTTTTTCATCCAAGAGAATGTTTTTATAATCAATAAGAGGCAGAAGATTTTGTATCTCAAAATCACTTGGCACTTTAGCTTTATCTGTACCAATTGCCCATAAATTTGATATTGGACCAACTGTTATATCAAAATATCCATTTGATAATTTGGAATATTGTATGGATTCTTTTACAACGAAAAATGTATCATCTGAAACTTTGACAAATTTCTTACCAGCATTATCATTTATTTTAGAAGCATCACTTCCTGGTATATGAGTACTCATTTTGTTGTCAATATATCTTAAAATTGAATCACATTCATTTAAGATTTTATCACTTTTGGATTCTTTTACATTAAATACAGTAACTTCATTTACTGTACCAAGGTAGTAGCTAGTTTTACTATATTTAGTATTCTGGCTTGAATTCCTAAAAAATGAAAATAAAATTAATGCTAAAATCAATATCACAAAAATAAATGTGATTTTTTTCTTATTCATGGTATATTCCTCCTATGAAATTGTGTTATTATTTTATTATAACATAATTTCATAGGAGGACAAAAAATGAAGAAAAAAGACATTCTTCTTATTTTAGGCATTTTGGTTGTTATTACAGCATGTTATGGGGTAATAAATGTTATAAATTCTAAAAATGCTGGAAATATTGAGATTTATGTAGATAATAAATTGTATAAAACTGTTTCAATAAATGCCAAAGAAGAATTTAAAATAGAGAATAGAGGGGGGTATAACATAGTAAAGATTCATGATAAAGGGGTTGAGATAGTAGATGCTTCATGTCCTGACAAGGTCTGTGTACACACTGGGTTTATAAATAAGCCAAGTCAAAGTATA
Source organism: Clostridioides sp. ES-S-0108-01 (assembly GCF_020662285.1). Classification (NCBI taxonomy): domain Bacteria; kingdom Bacillati; phylum Bacillota; class Clostridia; order Peptostreptococcales; family Peptostreptococcaceae; genus Clostridioides; species Clostridioides sp. ES-S-0108-01. The sequence goes on from NZ_JADGMN010000001.1 coordinate 2,517, forward strand.
GTTTGTATACCTAATAGAGTGAGCATAAAAATAAATACAAATGAAAAGAAAGATAATCAAGAAGATATAATTTCTAAATAAAATAATAAAAATAATTGAAAGGAATTGGTGATAATTATGGTTAACTTAGGAAACGATTGGGATGAATTATTGAAAGAAGAATTTGAAAAAGATTACTACTTAAATTTAAGAAAATTTCTTATAGAAGAATATAGAACACGTCAAATTTTTCCAAATATGCACAATATATATGAAGCTTTAAAACACACTTCATATAAAGATACTAAAGTTTTAATACTAGGACAAGACCCCTATCATGGAGATAATCAAGCTCATGGTTTAGCTTTTTCAGTTCAACCACAAGTGAAAACTCCACCATCTCTGTTAAATATGTATAAAGAACTAAAAGATGATTTAGGGTGCTTTATACCCAACAATGGGTATTTAATGCCTTGGGCAGACCAAGGAGTGTTACTTTTAAATACTGCTCTTACTGTTAGAGCGCATGAAGCTAATTCTCATAAGGATAAAGGATGGGAAATTTTTACTGATAGAGTAATCTCTATTTTAAGTGAGCGTGAAGACCCAGTTATTTTTGTATTATGGGGAAGTAATGCACGTAAAAAAGTAGAGTTGATTGATACAAGTAAGCATTATATTTTGGAAGCACCTCATCCAAGCCCATTGTCAGCAAATAAAGGCTTTTTTGGATGTAAACACTTCTCTAAGATAAATAAAATTTTGGAAAAGTTAGGAAAAGAACCTATTAATTGGCAAATAGAAAACATATAAAAGTAAAAGGTAACAAAATGATAACAAAACAACAATAAACAATGACATTGTTGTAACTAATAGAAATATGCTTAAATAGTTGAAAATACTATATATGCATATTTCTATTTTTTTGTCAAGTTGACAACTCTTGAAAAAATAGTTACAATTTAGTTACACAAAAAACACAAATAAAAAAAGAAACTTACAAAGTAGAATTTTATGAAGCAAAATATATAGTGTAAAAAATCTTAGGGAGGAAATTTTATATGAATTTTAAAAAATTGAGTAATGCTAAAGTCTCGGTAATGGCGGTTGTTTTATCAGTTGGAATATTATCGGGATACTCTGCACTTAATAAACAAGTAACATTAGTAGTAAGGGGAGAAGAAAGAACTATATCAACGTTCAGTTCTAATGTAGGAGACCTTTTAGAATCTCAAAACATTAGCTATGATGCAAATGATATAGTTACTTTAGATGAAAATTCAAAGTTATCTAATGGAGATAAAATAGAAGTAATTGATGTAAAGGAAAAAACAGTTGTAGAAACTAAAGACATTCCATTTGAAGTTACAGTTGTTGAAGATGGTTCTTTATTAAAGGGAGATTCTAAAGTTAAAGAAGAAGGAAAGTCTGGTAAGAGTGAATTAATATATAAAGAGACTTATCACAATGGAAAGAAAGTAGAAAAGGAATTTGTGAAAAAAGTTGTTAAAGCTGAGCCAGTAAATAAGGTTGTAAGCAAAGGAACAAAGGTGGAAATGCAAGTAGCTTCATCAAGGGGAGAAAGCTCAAGAAGAACGGCTTCATCATCTAGTAGCAGTAGTAGCAACAATGGTAAAAATATGAGAGTGGTCGCAACTGCATATACTGGTCATAGTATAACTGCAACAGGAACAAAACCTAAGTGGGGAACAATAGCTGTAGACCCTAAGGTTATACCATATGGAACTAAAGTTTATATACCTCAATTTGATATGGTGTTTACTGCAGAAGACTGTGGTGGAGCAATAAAAGGAAATAAAATTGATATCTATATGAATGATTCAAAAACAGTTTATAACTGGGGAAGAAAAACTATAGATATACGTATATTAAAATAGTTAAATAATTTATATTTATACTGGAAATTATATTTTAATTATATAGAGAAGAAACTCTTTATAGATTCTTAAAATATAATTTCCAGTTTTTTAGTTTAGATATACAATAAAAGATGTAAATTTTAACCATGTATAGATAAAAGCTATTTAAATTATAATTTACTACCAGATAAATCTATAAAAATTGTTGCAAAGAGTCAAAATATATGATATTATAGATTTCGTTGAGAAGGATTTCATTATGGGAGTGGATGGGTGCCGGTGTGCCCTCTAGTCTTCAAAACTAGTATGAGGGGTTAAGAGCCTCTTAGGTGGGTTCGATTCCCACGCATTCCCGCCAGTATGTAAAAGGTATCTTTTAATATTAAAAGATACCTTTTTAAATTTATTTTAAGATAATTTACTTTTAATAATATATGATATTTTTGTATTATATAATGTAAATTTTCTAATACTATTATATATTTAGATAAAAGTCTAGGAGAGTGGAAAGATGGAAAATAACTTTACAACAAGAACTAGTTTTTTAGTTGGAGATGATGGGATAGAAAAACTTAATAATTCAAATGTAATAGTATTTGGAGTTGGAGGAGTTGGTAGTTTTACTGTTGAAGCTTTAGCAAGAGCTGGAGTAGGTAAGATTACTATTGTAGATTTTGATGATGTAGATATAACCAATATAAATAGACAAATACCAGCCTTACATTCAACTGTAGGAAGGTATAAAGTTGATGTTATGGAAGAAAGAATATTAGATATAAATCCTAATATTAATATAAAAAAAATAAGAAGTCTTTATAATAAAGATACTAGTGATGAAATACTTACTGAAAGATATGATTATGTTGTGGATGCAATAGACATGGTAAGTTCTAAAATACATCTAATTGAAACTTGTGAAAAAAAAGGATTAAAAGTAATAAGTTCTATGGGGATGGGAAATAAGTTAGACCCAACTAAAATAGTTGTTACGGATATACACAAAACAAGCACTTGTCCTTTAGCTAAAGTTATGAGGAAAGAACTTAGAGATAGAGGTATTAAAAAATTAAAAGTAGTATATTCTACTGAACAACCAATAGAACTTAAAAAGAAAGTAATGAATGGCAGAAAAGTAACGCCTGGTAGTGTATCATTTGTTCCCTCTGTAGGAGGGCTAGTAATCGCATCTGTAATAGTTAATGAACTATTAGGACAATAAGTTTTAAATTTTTTAATTTTATATACCAACTTAAAGGCTAGAAGCATGAATATAAAACAATTTTATATTCATACTTTTAGCCTAATTATTTTACATTACCTTATTTTATGTAGTTGTAGTTTTGTTTTTTATATTATGTATCTATCTCATATTTATGTTTTGTGAATATAATTTCTCCATCACTATAAAAAACAATATCTCCTATTCTGTCTGTTCTATAAATTGATACATGGTTTTGTTTTAGATTATTAATAACTTCTCTGTGTGGATGACCATATTGATTTTTATATCCACATGATATTGCAGCTATATCTGGACTAATTTTTTTTATAAATTCTAAAGATGATGAAGAATTACTTCCATGATGACCTATTTTTATAAAATTAATATTGTTTAATTCAAAAGAGCGTAAGATTTCTTTTTCATTCTGTTCTTCAGCATCGCCCATAAATAAAAAAGAGTTATCATTAAAAGTTAATTTGAAAACTATAGAATTTAAATTAGGTTCTTCTTGTATATATGATGGACTTAATACATATATATTTATATTGCTATCTATGTTTAAAACATCATCTTTGTAGAGGTACTGAATAGATAGGTCTTTATCAGTACAAGAATTTATTAGGTTTTGATAAGATTCACTATCTGTTGATTGTTCGGGCATATACACGGAATTTACATTAAACTTTTTTATAACATTGTCAAGGCTTCCTATATGGTCTGAATCTGGATGTGTAGCTATTATAATGTCAATAGTCTTTATTCTTTTTTGTCTAAGATAACTAATAATTATGTTTTCACTATCTTCATCACCTCCATCAATTAATATATTCTTGTTTGTGGGTGTTTGTACTAAAATACTATCACCTTGACCTACATCAATCATATGTACAGATAGTAGAGATTTTTTGTCACAACCGCTTAAAAGTGATATTATAATAAGTATTGATAAAAAAATTTTATTTCTCAATAAAAAATCACTCCATTCATTACATGTTTATATAAATTTATGATGGGTAATATAAGATATATATGACTTATTATATTTTATATTTTAAACAATATAAATGAAATTAATACCATAACAAAATTGGAGTTTTTATAGATACAAAATAAAATTTTTTAAAAATTAAGCAATAAAAAAAGGTAGGAGGATTTTATGTTTTTCAAAGATATTGAACTAAATTCAAAAAAAGAGTTAGACCCATATTTTGATTTAGTAGATTATGAAGCTTGTGAGTACTGTTTTAGTACTTTATATATGTGGCAACATGTTTATAAGACGGGATATTATATAGGTGAAGATTTTGCTGTTTTAGTTGGGGAGTATGAAGGAGATAGTTTCTCAATATTACCACTTGCTAAAAAAGACAAACTTCCAGAAGTAGTAGATTTTGTACTTGAATATTTTTCTAAAAATAATAAAAAAATATACCTAAGAGGTATTACTACTGAAGTAATAGAATTTTTAAAAGAAAAATATCCAGATAGATTTGAGTATATAGAAGAAAGAGATTTATTTGACTATATCTATGATGCAGAAAGTTTAAGAACTCTAGCTGGCAAGAAGAATCAAAAGAAAAGAAATCATATAAATTATTTCTTAAAAGAGTATGCAGGTAGATATGAAGCCAAGTTATTAGATAAAGAAAACTTTGATGAGTGTTTAGTATTAATGAAAGAATGGGAAAGTAATAAGGAAGAAAATAATGAATTTGATGAAAGTATGGATGATGAATTAATAGGTATCAAAAAGATATTTAACCATTATGATGTATTAAAAGACAAGGTAAAAGTGTTTGGTGTCTATGTAGATGGAAAATTAGAAGCTTTTAGTATAGGAGAACTTTTAAATAAAAATATGGCATTGATTCATATAGAAAAAGCTAATCCTGATATAAGAGGTCTGTACCCATTTATAAATCAGCAATTTTTAGTAAGTGAATTTAAGGATGTTGAATTTGTGAATAGAGAAGAAGATTTAGGTATTGAAGGATTGAGAAAAGCTAAACTTTCTTATCATCCTTGTAGATTTGTTGAAAAGTACAGTGTTAGGGAGGCTTAGTAGACTATATGGAGATTAGATATGCTAAAGAAGAAGAAATAGAAAGTATAAAAGATATTTGGAGCTATTGTTTTAACGACAGCGAGAGTTTTATGAAGTACTATTTTAGTGATAAATATAAATCTGAAAATACTGTAGTGGCTTTAGATGAAGGAAAAATTATTTCCTCTCTTCAGCTAAATCAGTATAAGTTATTACTAAATAATAAGGTATATAATACATCTTATGTCGTGGGAGTTTCTACACTTCCAGAAGGAAGAGGAACTGGGTATATGAGTAAAGTAATTAAATTTACTTTAAACGAATTGTATAAAAGAGGGCAATTAGTGTCTATATTGATGCCTATTGACTATAGACTTTATAGAAGATTTGGATATGAGCATTGTTATGACCAGATTGAATATACTATTAATACAGATGACTTAAAAAATTTTAAGTCAAGTGGAAGAATGATAAAGTCTGATTTATCACAAATTGATGATTTGATACGAATAGATAGAACTTTTTTAAATGAGGTTAATGGTAATGTGTTAAAAGATGAACATTATTATGAAAACTTATTTAAAGAGATTCAAAGTGAAGATGGATTTTTATACATTCATGAAGGAAATGAGAAGGATGGATATATAGTTTATTTTCTTCAGGGAGATAAAATATTTGTTAGAGAGTTATTTTATAAAAATATAGATGCTCTTAAATCAATGCTCAAATTTATATATAATCATAATACTCAATGTAAGATAGCTACTATATCTACTCCTATAATAGATAAGATAAGATTTATATTAGACAACCCTAAGGATAGTGAGATAAAAATAAAACCTTTTATGATGGGAAGAGTTATAAATGTAAAGAAATTTATTGAAGATATAGATACTGATAAGGATATTAATGGTTCAGTTAATTTATTAGTAGAAGACAAGTTTATAGATGAAAATAATGGTCTATTTAAAATTTCTGTACAGAATAAGAAGGTATCTGTACAGCAATTATATAAAAAAGATACAGAAAAGGTTCAAGAAGGTTTTGATATTAAATTAGATATAAATACCTTAACACAGTTAGCATTTTCCTATATAGATGTAAAAGAAGCTCTTTTCTTAAACGATATAAAAGATGTTTCAGAAGAAACGATAGAAATACTTAATTATATTTTCTCTAAAAAAAATAATTATATAAATGAATATATATAAGTAGAATACGTCAAAAGATTTTTATAACTTTTTGACGTATTTTTTTGTTTATATAATAATTTATCTTGTTTAAAAATTTACTATTTGAAAATAATCTAAATAATATGTTTTTATATAGGAGTGATTATAATTCAAATAAGAAGACCTTTATTAATTATATTAATATTTGTGATAGTTATATCATTTATCATAACGAATAATGTGAAAAGTGATGCAGAGCTTAATGATAAGATAATAACTATACAGGGAATAGTTAAAGGGCAAGTTAAAAAGAAAAAATACAATCAATATAAGGTAGGAGTTTTTCTGATAAATGATTATACGAGAAATAAAAATTTGAAAATTGGTCAAGAAGTTAGCATTACAGGCAAATTTAAAAGCTTAGACAAAATGAAGTATGATGATTTTGATTATGGAAGATATATAAAAAGCACTGGCTATAAAGGTATAATATATATAAATAACTATAAAATTATTGGTAAAAATAAAATTTATTCTTTAATAGGAAAAATAAAGTCTTATATTAGTAAGACTTATAGGTATTTATATAAGAAAAACTCAGACTTTATAAATTCTATATTATTAGCAGAAGTTGAAAATTTGACTGACGAACAAAAAGAAATTTTTACTAGAACGGGAACTAGCCATGTAATATCTATATCAGGTCTTCATACAGGTATACTATGTGTAATTATATCCTTTCTATTAAGAGGTATAAATAAATTGTATAAATTATTAATACTGTCGATTTTTACAACTTTATATTGTATAATGGTAGGTGCGTCTCCATCCATAGTTAGGTCTATAACATTTGTTATGGTTTTTTATTTATCAATATTCATTGATAGAAAAAAAGATGGAATATCGGCATTGTCTCTAATAGGGATAGTTTTAATTATGAATAACCCCTATGTTATATATAATGTAAGTTTTCAATTATCTTTTTTAGCTACATTTTCTATATTAATATTCTATAATAAAATAAATAGTATTATAAAATTAAGTATGGTATCATTGACAATATCATCAAATATATTAACTTTGCCTATAATTTATTATACATTTAAAGGTATACCACTGCTTTCAATTATAGGAAATTTAATTATAGTACCATTTGTAGGAGTAATGATGTATTTAAGTATTGCAAGTTTAATAGTATTTAAAATAAGTGTAGTAATAGCTAAAATTATATCCTTTTTTAATAGTACACTGATAGAAAGCATATTTTTTTTACTAGAGAAACTCAGTAATTTAAGCTTTGCATATATTAATATAGAGAATCCTAAATTTTATATTGTAGTGATTTATTACATAGGAGTGTTTTTTTACATATTTTACATAGAAGGAAAAGAGATAAAGGAGCAAGAGAATGAATTACAAGGATATTATAAGGAATGTAAAAGAGAAAAATTTTGAAAAAATGTATCTTTTTTATGGAAGAGAGTATTATTTAATCGAGAATGCAATAAAAGCATTTAAAGATAGTCTAAACGAGGGAATGCTTGATTTTAATTTAGATATAATAGATGGAAAGGAAATAGTCTTAAATCAGCTTATAAGCTCTATAGAAACACTTCCATTTATGGATGATAGAAAAATAGTAATAATAAAAGACTTTGAACTATTAAAGGGAAAGAAAAAGAATTTTACAGATAGTGATGAGAAATACTTAATAGAGCATTTAGACAATACTCCAGACACTACCACTATAGTTTTTGTTGTATATGGGGATGTTGACAAAAGAAAATCTCTAGTTAAGAAAATAGGGAATAATGGAATTGTTTTTGATTGTGACAAGCTTTCTGATATGGATTTATTTAAATGGATAAAAAAATCTTTTGCTTTAAATGACGTTATAATAGAAAATTCTCAAATAATGTATTTTATTGAACAAGAAGGATATAGAGATAAGAGTAGTGAAAAGACTTTATCTGATTTAGAAAACGAAATAAATAAAATAAGTTCATTTGTTGGTAAAGGAAATAACGTAACCAATGATGTAATTGATAAATTATCTCAAAAAAAAGTTGAGAACGATATATTCAAATTAATCGATTATATTGGAGAACAAGATGCTTCTAATGCAATGAAAATATTAAACGATATGATACAGGAAGGCGAGTCTGTTTTAGGTATATTTTCTATGATAGCAAGACAATTTAAAATAATTATGCAAGTAAGACAGTTACAACTTGATGGATATTCAACAAAACTTATAGCTGATAAATTAAAAATGCATCAATTTGTTGTAGGAAAAGCATTAAAGCAAACTAAAAATTTTTCTGATGATATAATTGTAGAAATATTAAATTATATATTAGAAAGTGATTATAAAATAAAGACAGGTCTTATAAGGGATACTTTAGCGGTAGAAATGTTGGTTAGTAAGTATTGTAAGAGAAAAGTTATATAAATTAACAGTATATAAAAAATAAATAGTAGGATTATTGTAGTTTAAAATAAAATAGACTAAATTGAGTTTAAGTATATAATACACTATAATATATCTAACTATTTATTTTTTATTGTATAAATTTTCAAAATAAAAAACCCCTACATAGGGGTCATTATATATAAGAAATATAAACTGGTAATTAAGCGTTCATACCGTTTAGTTTTTGAGCTAATTTAGCTACTTTTCTAGCTGCAGCATTCTTATGTATAGTTCCTTTAGAAGCTACTTGGTATATTCTTTTTTGAGCATATTGGAACTTAGCAACAGCATCCTCTCTGTTTCCAGCTGCAACAGCATCTTCGAATCTTCTTATTGCAGTTTTTATTTGAGATTTTCTAACTCTATTTAAAGCAGTTTTCTTTTCGATAACACTTATTCTTTTCTTAGCTGATTTTATATTTGCCACCGTGTTCACCTCCCTGTATTTTTTTATCATATTCATCGTCAACATATTAGATTTTAACAGAAATAAATCTAAAAATCAAGGATTATTATTTATATATTTTAATAATGTTCTTTATTTTGATTTTTTAGACTGTAGATTGTGTATAAATAATTTGCAATATCTTGTTTTTATGTTAACGTATTTTATTTTTTAAATATTTTAACTCATGTGAATTAATATTTTATTTTTATAACAAATATTTTGAAATAATACAAATTATTAACATACATTTTGATAGTATTTCCAATAATTATAAGATAATACAAGAAATTACTCATTTTTGTAAATTTAATGAAAAATTTATAAAAATATAAATTTATATGCTTAATTAAGATAATTTTTCCAATAATTAAAATGATTTTTTCATTTTATAGTATATTATTTAAGTAGAACTATAATATCTAGGTGGTATTTATATTATGAAAATGTATAAAAAATTATTAACTATGGGAATTTCATTGTCGCTAGTAATTTTTGCTTTTCCAATAATATTAAATGCACTAAGTTCAATTGATAGTATAAAGAGAATAATATGATTGAAGTAGTAAAAGAAAACCGTGTGCGTGGTACTTGAAAAGGTATATGTACTAAAGGAATATACTTATATCTTCTCCACCTATAGTTGATAATGATAAAACAAAATAACATTCATCTCATTTTTATAAAAGGTAGCACCTATATAAATAGTTTCTACTTTTTTATGTTTGTAAATAAATGATAGATATGAAAGTTTACTGGAAAATTACTGACCAAAGTCAATTTTCTTACATTGAAAGCCTTAATTTTACTTGTTTTAAATAAATTTATAGTTTTTTGTTATAAAATACTAAATTTTGTTAACAATTATAATTAGCATTTAATTTATACTGGAGGTTTATATGATTAATGTAAGAACAGATTTAGCTTTAGAAGCTAGTGAAATGTGTGAAAAGTCTCAAGAAGGAAGTAGTATTCCTGGTGTAAAAATAGAAACTAAAGAATTAGAAAATTGTATTGTAACTAAAGTTGAAGTAATAGACGAACAAGGCTCAGAAATAATGAATAAAGATATAGGAAAATATATAACTCTAGAAAGTAATCTTATGAAGTTTGATGATGATGAATCAAGAGAAGAAATGATAAGTTATTTGAAAGATGAATTGGTAGATATATTTGGACAAGACAAAAACAAAAAAACACTGGTAATTGGTCTTGGAAATAGAAATATTACTTCTGATGCATTAGGACCAAAAAGTGTATCAAAAACACTTGTGACTAGACATATCTTTAAAAATTATAATAAAGATTATGATGATGATTTTTCTGAGGTGTCAGCTTTAAGCCCAGGAGTTATGGGAGTTACTGGAATAGAGACTAGTGAAATAGTAAAGTCATTAGTTGAAAAAGTAAAACCAGATAGAGTAGTAGCAATAGATGCATTGGCTTCAAGAAAAATGGAAAGAGTAAACTCTACTATACAAATATCAACAGCAGGAATATCACCTGGTGGAGGTGTTGGCAATACAAGAAAATCTCTAACTAAAGAAACTTTAGGAGTAGATGTTATTGCAATAGGAGTACCAACAGTGGTTGATGCAGCAACTCTTACAATAGATGTTTTAGATATGGCAATAGACAATTTAATAGCTCAATCAGAAGAAACAGAAAGTTTTTATGAAATGTTGAAAAAACTTAAAGAAGAAGAAAAATATCATCTAATAAAAGATTCATTAGACCCATATGACAAGAATTTAATAGTAACACCAAAGGATATAGATGATACAATCGAAAATCTATCTATAATAATAAGCGAAGGTTTAAATAGGTCTTTGCATCCAGGTAGATTGGTATAAATAAGGAGGAACAATTATGTTTAAAAAATGCATTAAAGTAGTAACCTTGATTTTTATATTAGCATGCATTTTACCAGGAAAATCATTAGCTTTGAATCAGGATGATTTTTTAAAGTTTTTAGTAAATTCATCTTATCCAGAAGCTAAAGTCAAAGGAAATGATACAAAAGATAAAAAGAATAATAAAAATAAAGAAACAAGCAAAGAAAATAAGGAAGAAAGTAAAGAAGAAAACAATAAATCTAAAGATGCAAGTAAAGTTGATAATAAAAAAGAGAGTGAAAAAGAATATATAAAACTTTATGTTGGTAAAGAAAATGTTCCAGATATTGAGTCAAAAAATTCAGATACAACTGAAACTAACACGACATCTAGTTCAGATTATAAGGATGATTTAAGGGTAACTAAAGAAAATCCAAGAATCTTGATATATCATACTCATGGATGTGAAACTTATTCAAATTCACCTGCTGGAAACTACCATTCAAGAGATAAGAAAAATTCAGTAATGGAAGTAGGAAGTGCATTAACTAGTGCTTTAGATAGCAAGGGATGGGGTGTAGTTCATACAACTAAGTACCACGACTATCCATCTTATAATAACTCTTATGCAAGTAGCTTAAAAACAATACAAAGTATATTACCTAAATATAATTCAGTGGACATAGCAATAGACTTACATAGAGATGCTAGGGATTTAACTAATCCAGCCACTAAGGAAAAAGACCATTTAAAATATACAACTATGATAAATGGAGAGAGAGTATCAAAGTTCTTCTTTGTTGTAGGAGGCAAAAACACAAATAGAGCACAACTTAGAGCTTTAGCAGAAGATATAACTGCTTTTGCTGAAAAGAAATACCCTGGTTTGGTGTCTCCAATAGTAGAAAAAGACTATGCTAGATTCAATCAATTTGCAGTTAAGAATCATATGTTAGTAGAAATAGGAAATAATGCAACAAGTGTAGAAGAGTCTAAAGCTACTACAAAGTATTTAGCCGAGATTTTGGATGAATATTTTAAACAAAAAAATTAGAGCTTTAAGGTATAATTAGGAGCATGTTAAATGAGCCGATTAGAAAAAAATATAGAAAGTAAAAGTAAATTAAGAAAATACAAGTATATTATGAAAATTATGTTTTTGATTACTATGATTATAGGTACATCAGTTTGTGTATTTATAGTAGACAGTAATGCAAAAAGTATGCTAGGAATGAAACAATATGACTTTCCAAGTATTAAATTTGATATAACAAAATTTGATTTTGATATATAGAACTTTGATATACATGAAATCATCCATCAGAAAATTTAATAAGTAATAATAAGTGAATAAGGTTTATTGATTAAAATAAGCCTTATTTTAGTTATGTATTTTTAATGTATAAAATAAAAATTCATTAACTGTATTTTATAGGATTTACTTTAAGTTTACGATATTATATAATATTTAGTGTTAGACTTGATAATCCACATATAATGTGGATAATTTTGTTTAGTGCCAATTAGTTTATATTTAAAAATTTTAAATTTGGTATATAAAGAGTTTTTATATAATGTAAAATAATAACTATAAGAATAATCAAGAGGAGGGAATTTTAAGGTGGACAATAAACAAAGTAGAACTAGAAATTTTAGTATAATTGCACACATAGACCATGGAAAGTCTACCTTAGCTGATAGATTAATACAACAAACTGGGCTTGTTAGTGAAAGGGACATGAAAAGTCAATTACTTGACAATATGGACCTTGAAAGGGAAAGAGGAATCACTATAAAGCTTCAAAACATAAGATTAATGTATAAAGCGAAGGATGGAAATGAATATTACTTAAATCTCATAGACACACCTGGACATGTAGACTTTAATTATGAGGTATCAAGAAGTTTAGCTGCATGTGAGGGAGCATTATTGGTAGTCGATGCAGCTCAAGGTGTTGAGGCACAAACTTTAGCTAATGTTTATCTTGCTATAGAACAAGATTTAGAAATATTACCGATAATAAATAAAATAGATTTACCAAGTGCAAGACCAGAAGAAGTAAAAAATGAAATAGAAGATTTAATAGGGCTTGACTCAAGTGAAGCACCTCTTATTTCAGCTAAGACTGGTTTAAATATAGAAGATGTCTTAGAAGATATTGTAAAAAATGTTCCTCCACCTAAAGGAGATAATGAAGCTCCATTAAAGGCATTAATATTCGATTCTTACTATGATGCTTATAAAGGTGTTGTAGCTTATGTTAGAGTATTTGAAGGAACTGTTAAAAAGGGTATGACAATAAAAATGATGAATACCAATAAAAAGTTTGAAGTAACTGAAGTTGGTGTCATGGCTCCAGGTCAAACTGAACTTAGTGAATTATCAGCAGGTGATGTTGGTTATATTGCGGCTAGCATAAAAGATATAAGAAGTTGTCGTGTTGGTGATACGATAACAGACTCAAATAATCCTACAGAAGAACCTTTACCAGGGTACAAAAAAGCTACTCCAATGGTATATTGTGGTATATATCCAGGAGAAGGAGAAAAGTATGAAAATGTTAGAGATGCTCTTGAAAAGCTTCAAGTAAACGATGCTGCACTTGAATATGAAGCTGAGACTTCAGCAGCATTAGGATTTGGTTTTAGATGTGGTTTCTTAGGTCTTTTACATATGGAGATAATGCAAGAAAGACTTGAGAGAGAATTTAATCTTGATATAATTACTACAGCGCCATCTGTTATATATAGAGTTACAAAAATGGATGGAGAGGTTGTAATGATACAAAATCCTGCAAACTTACCAGAACCATCTGAGATAAAGATGATAGAAGAGCCAATAGTAAAAGGAGATATAATAGTTCCTAAAGAATATGTAGGTGTTGTTATGGAACTTTGCCAGGAAAGACGTGGAAACATGTTAAATATGGAATATATAGATGAGAGAAGAGTAATGCTTCACTATGACCTTCCTCTCAATGAAGTTGTTTACGATTTCTTTGATGCCTTGAAATCAAGAACTAGAGGTTATGGTTCTCTTGATTATGAGGTTAAAGGTTATGTAGCATCTACACTTGTAAAACTTGATATATTAATTAATAAAGAGCAAGTTGATGCACTTAGTTTTATTGTTCACGAAACTCGTGCTTTCCCTAGAGGAAAGGCAATGTGTGAGAAATTAAAAGGAGAGATTCCAAGACATCAGTTTGCTATACCTATACAAGCTGCTGTTGGTAATAAGGTTATTGCAAGGGAAACAATAAGTGCTCTAAGAAAAGATGTCCTTGCTAAATGTTATGGTGGAGATATATCTCGTAAGAAGAAACTTCTTGAAAAGCAAAAAGAAGGTAAGAAACGTATGAGACAAATTGGTTCTGTTGAAGTTCCTCAAAAAGCATTTATGTCTGTACTTAAATTGGATGAATAAATTTAGATAAAGATATTTAAAAGCTAGAGTGATTTTAGATTTATTTCTAAATTAATCTAGCTTTTTTGTGGTATATTTTAAGTAAACTCATAGAAAATATAAGTAAGAATATATTAAAAAAGAATAAAAAGGTGATATTTATGATTAATATAGAAATTCCTAAAAAAGTAGACTATATAATTAAAGAATTAGAAAAGAATGGTTATGAAGCTTATGTAGTTGGAGGATGTGTCAGAGATTGTTTATTAGAAAGAATTCCAAATGATTGGGATATAACAACTAGTGCTAGACCAGAGGTAGTAGTAGAATTATTTGAAAAAACAATTCCAACTGGTATACAACATGGGACTGTAACAGTTATGATTGAACATGAACCATTTGAAGTAACAACTTATAGAATTGATGGAAATTATAGTGATGGTAGACATCCAGATTCAATAGAATTTACAAATAACATAGTTAAGGACTTATCAAGAAGAGATTTTACTATCAATGCAATTGCATACAATCCAAAGACAGGATTAGTCGACCCATTTGATGGCTATGAAGATATACAAAATAAGTATATACGTTGTGTTGGAAACCCAGTAGATAGATTTGAAGAAGATGCACTTAGAATGCTTAGAGCAGTTAGATTTTCGGCACAACTCAATTTTAAAATAGCTGAAGGTACTAAGCAAAGTATTCATAAAAAATCAGCATTGATAAAAAATGTTTCTATGGAAAGAATACAGACTGAATTTAATAAAATGCTAGTATCTGATTCATCTAAATTAAATTTGTTAAATTCAACAGGTTTGTTGAAATTTATAATTCCTGAAATATGTGAATTAGAAGATGTTACTCAACATAATCCATATCACATTTATGATGTGCAAAAACACACTTTAATAGCCACAGAAGTAATTGAAGATGAACTGTATTTAAAACTTACAATGTTATTTCATGATTTGGGTAAAAAAGTAACTAAAACAACTGACAAAAATGGTATTGACCACTTTTATACTCATAGTAGAGAATCTGTAAAGATTGCAAAGAAGATTTTGAAGAGACTTAAGTATGATAATTGTACTATTAATAAAGTTTTACTATTAATACAATATCATGATTATAGGATAGAACCAAAAAGGAAAATAATTAAAAAGTTATTAAATAAACTAGAAAATGTTGAACTATTTGAAGATTTAATAAAAGTTAATTGGGCTGATACACTTGCTAAAAACCCAAAATATGCGAAAAAAAAGATATTGAACCTTATTGAGTGTGAAAAAGAATTCAAACACATAATAAATCAAAAGGAATGCTTTAATATTAAAGACTTAGCTATTAACGGAAAAGATTTAATGTCTATAGGTGTAAAACCAGGTAAAGACATGGGACATATCTTAAATAAGATGCTTGAAATTGTTATAAATAATCCAGAGTTAAATGAAAAAGAAATACTGAAAGAAAAAGTATTAAATATATACACATTTTAGATTCAAATATAAAAATTTGATTTAATCAATTTAAAAATCAAAAATACAATACTTATTTAGATAAAGTAAATAATTTTTAGAGTCTATTTTAGAAACTAAGATTATACAGTTTTTAAATATGTAGAAACTTAATCTAGAATTAGCAGATTAATATAAAAAAAAACTTTGGGAATACTATAACCATAAATTTATAAAATTAATATTTTATACACTATAAAACAGTGAGGAGGGACAGTATGCGTACTCAACTACAAAAGACTATTGGTCTTTCAGCAGCTCTTTCTACTGTTGTAGGTATGGTTATAGGTTCGGGAGTTTTTTTTAAGCCACAGGCGATATACACTACAACTAATGGAGCTCCAGGTCTAGGTATTATAGCATGGCTTTTAGGTGGTTTTATAACAATAACTGCTGGGCTTACAGCTACAGAAATTTCAGCTGCTATACCAAAAACTGGTGGTATGATGATTTATATCGAAGAGATATATGGAGAAAAATTAGGTTTTTTAACTGGATGGATGCAAACTGTATTATTTTTCCCAGGTACATCAGCAGCACTAGGAGTAATATTTGCTCAACAAGCATCTGAGCTTTTAGGCATGAGCCCAAGTAATATGTCTAATGTACTTCCTATAGCAATTGGAGTTATATTATTTCTAGCAGTACTAAATATAATAGGCTCATCTTTAGGAGGAAAAGTTCAGACAGTGGCCACTATTGGAAAGATGATACCTTTAATTTTAATAATAATATTTGGATTTATTAAAGGGCAAAGTAGTGAAGTATTAAATCCATTTGTAGGAGATGGTGTAAATGCATCAAATGCACTTGGACAAGCATTAATAGCTACTTTGTTTGCATATGATGGTTGGATAAATGTTGGAGCTATATCAGGAGAAATGAAGTCTCCAGAGAAAGATTTGCCAAGAGCAATAGTTGGCGGTTTATCATTAGTTATGGCAGTTTATATTATAATAAATATAGCTTATCTTTGGGTAGTGCCAGCAAGTGAATTAGCAACAGTTACTTCGCCAGCCACATTAGTTGCAACAAGATTATTTGGAAATATAGGTGGAAAAGTGATAACTGTGGGTATATTAATATCAGTATTTGGGACATTGAATGGATACTTATTGACAGGTTCAAGGATACCTTATACATTAGCTGAAATGGGAACTTTACCAGCATCTAAAACTCTTTTAAAAGTAAACTCTGGAGGTTCTCCTGTAAATTCAATACTACTTATAACTGTGTTAGCCTGTGTATATGCATTATCTGGTCAATTTAATCTTTTGACAGACTTAACTATATTTTCAATATGGGTATTTTATGTATTGACTTTTATAGGTGTTATGAGGCTTAGAAGAGAAAAGCCAGAGTTATACAGACCATATAAAGTTCCTTTATATCCAATAATACCAATTATAGCTATATTAGGTGGACTGTTTGTGATAATAAATCAAATAATGACTTCAACAGTAATATCTTTAGGTGGAATATTTATAACACTATTAGGTTTACCAGTTTATTATTATATGAAAAAAAATAACTAATTATTTTAAGTTAAACAAATTTGGATGAAAGTCAAGGCATACTTTTATCCAAATTTGTTGTAGTATTACATAATAAAAGTGTATGATTTCTTACTTGATGTACTATTTTGTTTGATTTATAATTTAGTAATTGCTATTTTAAGATAATTTAAGAAATGAGGAATATAAAATGTTAGGACTTTATGTGCATATTCCATTTTGTGTGAAAAAATGTAAGTATTGTGATTTTAATTCTTATAAAATGGACATAGATTCAAAAAAAAGATATATAGAAGATTTAAAAATAGAAATGGAATTATACAGCAACAAATTATATAAAGATAATAACTATAAGGAGAAAGAAGATTGTAGTTTAAACAAAACAGATACAATAACCAGTATATTTATAGGTGGAGGAACACCTAGCATTTTAACATCTAATGAAATAAGAGAAGTGTTTACAAGTATAAAAGAAGTGTTTAATATAGATGAAAATGCAGAAATAACTATAGAATGTAATCCTGGGACATTGACCCTAGAAAAATTAAAAGTTATGAAAGATGTTGGTATCAATAGGCTTAGTATAGGATTGCAAGCTGTTCAAGAAAAGCATTTGAACTTTATTGGAAGAATACATACTTATGAAGAATTTGAGAAAAACTATAAAGATGCATTAAGTGTAGGCTTTAAAAATATTAATATAGATTTAATGTACAGCCTTCCAAATCAAACTCTATGTGATTGGAAGGAAACTCTTCAAAAAGTTGTAGACTTAAATCCAACACATATATCAGCTTATTCTCTTATACTAGAAGAAGGCACTGAACTATACAATATGCATGAGAGTAATAAATTTGAACTTATAGATGAAAATATAGATATAGAAATGTATGAGTATACAATAAATTATCTAAAGTCAAAAGGGTATAATCAATATGAAATATCAAATTACTCAAAAGAAGGCTATAATTGTGAGCATAATATTTTATACTGGGAATGTGAACATTATATAGGGCTTGGAGCAGGAGCTTCTGGCTATATTGATAATAATAGATACAATAATCTAGAATCTTTAGAAGAATATCATTTAAGTTTGGTAAAAAGAGAAAAACCAATACAAGAAAGTGAAAATCTTTCTATAAAAGATATGATAGAAGAAAAGATATTTATGGGGCTTCGAATGAATAAAGGTATAAAATTTGAAGATTTTAAAAAAAAATTTGGAATAGATTTTAGAGAAAAATACAGCAAGCAAATAGAAATGCTATCGACTAGAAGGCTTATAAATAAAAGCTTTCAGGGTATACAGTTAACTCAAAAAGGAAGAGAAATATCTAATAGTATATTTATAGAATTTATGGAATAATTTTTAAAGTGTTGACAAAATAAATTTATAATGGTATATAATATATATAATCTTTTTAGCACTCGAACTTGGTGAGTGCTAACAGCTAGGAGGTATAATAATATGGAGTTAAATGAAAGAAAATTAAATATCCTCAAAGCTATAGTTAAAGATTATATAGAAACAGCTGAAGCTATAGGTTCTAGAACAATATCTAAAAGACATGATTTAGGTGTTAGTGCTGCTACTATAAGAAATGAAATGGCTGACCTTGAAGAATTAGGGTACTTAATTCAGCCTCATACTTCTGCGGGTAGAGTTCCATCTGAAAAAGGCTATAAGTTATATGTAAACTCTCTTATGAGTAAAAGCGAACTGGATGATAATGATAAGATTCTTATTGAACAGTGTATGAATCACAACATAAATCATATAAAAGAATTGATTCATGAAACTTCTAAGCTATTATCTCAACTAACAAACTATACAACTGTAGCAGTTACCAAGAGTTTAATAAATCAAAGTGTTATAAAGCACATACAGTTGGTTGCTATGAGTGACAATAATATTTTACTTATAGTTGTAACAGATAAAGGAGACTTAAAAAAAGCTAACCTTACAACTAATGTATATTTAGAACAATCTAAGTTAAATTTGATTTCTGATAATCTTACAAGGAAGCTCTTAGGTAAAAGTATAACAGATTTGGATGATAATCTAATTGCTTTTATTAAATATGAAATAAGTGAGTATTCTGGGCTTATAGATGAGCTTTTAAATGCTTTGAACTCAAATATGAAAGAAGAAGATTTTTCTCTATCATTGAATGGAGCTACTAATATATTTAGCTATCCAGAATTTAATGATGTATTAAAAGCAAAGTCATTTTTAAATATGTTAGAAAAAAAGGAAACGATAGCTGACATAATTAAATCAAAGGGAATACAAAAAGACAATCTAAATATAATAATTGGTAGTGATAATGATTGTGAATTGGCACAGGATTGTAGTATAGTTACAGCAACTTATAATGTAGATAGAGACTTGGTTGGGCGAATAAGCTTTATAGGCCCTACAAGAATGGATTATGCTAGAATTTACTCTATAATAAATTATATGAGTTTACTAATTAATAGAAAGTAAAGAAATTTTAAATTGCGAGGTGTAAAGTCTTGGATAAAAAAAATGAACAACAAGAAGTAAGAGAAGAAAATGATACTTCCATTAACCAAGAATCTGAAACTCAAGTAGAGTTAGAAGAAGAAGTTATTAATGAAGAATGTGAAGATTCAAGTGAAAAAACCGATGAAAAAGAAGTTGATGATGAAAATGTAACAGATATAAATTCTAAGTTAGCAGAAAAGAAATTGCAGGATGAACTAGATGAATTAAATGATAAATATCAAAGACTTCAAGCCGAATATGCAAACTACAGAAGAAGAACTCAACAAGAGAAAGAGACAATAGGTGTATTTGCAAATGAAAAGATAATAACTGAGTTAATACCAGTTATAGATAGTATGGAAAGAGCCTTAGATGCATGTGAAGATAAGGAGGATACTATGTATAAGGGTATAAGCCTTGTACATAAACAGTTGATAGACACTTTAGTAAAATTTGGAGTAGAAGAAATAGAAGCAGAATCTAAGGAATTTGATCCAAATTTACATTTAGCAGTTATGCAAGAAAGCGTAGATGGAGTTGAAGCAAATCAAATAGTAATGGTGCTTCAAAAAGGATATAAGCTAGGAACTAAAGTTATAAGACCTTCAATGGTTAAAGTTTCTTGCTAAGTATAGATTAAAGGTTAAAATATTTAACCTAATATAAAATATTCAAATAAGTAAAACTTAATTATATAATTACTCAAGGAGGATTTTAGTCATGGGAAAAATAATAGGAATAGATTTAGGAACAACAAATTCATGTGTTGCAGTATTAGAAGGTGGAGAAGCACAAATAATAGCAAATAGTGAAGGTATGAGAACTACTCCATCAGTAGTAGCATTTACAAAAGATGGTGAAAGAATAGTTGGAGAACCTGCAAAAAGACAAGCAGTTACAAATGCAGATAAAACAATAACTTCTATAAAAACTCATATGGGAACTGATTATAAAGTAAATATAGATGGGAAATCATATACTCCACAAGAAATATCAGCAATAATTTTACAAAAATTAAAATCAGATGCAGAAAGTTACTTAGGACAAACAGTAACAGAAGCAGTTATAACAGTTCCAGCTTACTTTACAGATGCTCAAAGACAAGCTACTAAAGATGCTGGTAGAATAGCAGGGCTTGATGTTAAGAGAATAATAAATGAGCCAACAGCAGCAGCACTTGCTTATGGTATGGATAAATTAGACCAAGAAAAGAAAATATTAGTATTTGACTTAGGTGGAGGAACTTTTGACGTATCTATACTTGAAATAGGAGATGGAACTTTCGAAGTTTTAGCTACAGCTGGTAATAATAGATTAGGTGGAGATGATTTTGACCAAATAGTAATAGATTACTTAGCAGAGGAATTCAAAAAAGCTGAAGGTGTAGATTTAAGAAATGATAAAATGGCTCTTCAAAGATTAAAAGAAGCAGCAGAAAAAGCTAAGAAAGAACTATCATCAACAATGAGTTCAAATATAAACTTACCTTTCATAACTGCTACAGCAGAAGGACCAAAACACTTAAATATAGATTTATCAAGAGCTAAATTTGAGGAATTAACTAGAGGTTTAGTTGAAAAAACTATGGAGCCAACTAAGACAGCTTTACAAGATGCAGGACTTTCTACAGGTGATATAGATGATGTATTATTAGTAGGTGGTTCTACAAGAATACCAGCAGTACAAGAAGCTGTTAAGAAATTTATAGGAAAAGAACCTCACAAAGGTATAAATCCAGATGAGTGTGTTGCAGCAGGTGCTTCTATACAAGCAGGAGTTTTAGCAGGAGATGTTAAAGATTTATTATTACTAGATGTTACTCCACTATCTCTTGGTATAGAAACTATGGGTAATGTAATGACTAAGATAATAGAGAGAAATACTACAATACCAACTAAGAAATCTCAAGTATTCTCAACTGCTGCTGATAATCAAACAGCTGTTGATATACATGTTCTTCAAGGTGAAAGAAGTATGGCTTATGACAATACAACTTTAGGAAGATTCCAATTAACAGATATACCACCAGCACAAAGAGGAATACCTCAAATAGAAGTTACTTTTGATATAGATGCAAATGGTATAGTTAATGTTTCAGCTAAAGATTTAGGTACAGGAAAAGAACAAAAAATAACTATAACATCAAACACTAATTTATCAGAAGCAGAAATAGAGCAAAAGATAAAAGAAGCAGAAATGAATGCAGAAGCTGACAAACAAAAGAAAGAAAAAATAGAAGCATTCAATCAAGCTGAATCTACTATATATCAAACTGAAAAAACTTTAAATGAACTTGGAGATAAAATAAGTTCAGGTGACAAAGAGGATATAGAAAAAGCTATAGCAGATTTAAAAGCTGTAAAAGATAATCAAGATGCTACAGCAGAAGAACTTAAGAAAGCTACAGATGAAGTAATGACTAAGTTCCAAAAAGTATCTCAAGAGATGTACCAACAAGCAGCTCAAGAGCAACAAGCAGCACAAGGTGCAGAACAAGCTCAAGACAATGGACCTAAAGATGACAATGTGGTAGATGCTGACTTTAAAGAAGTAGATGAAGATAAATAAGATATATAATATGTAATACTAAATGATAATTGGAGCATATATGATTTATGAAAATCATATAGTGTTAAAGATATATGGACAATACACATCATAAAGAATATAATATATCATAGATTATATAACTTAAAGTAGAATATAAGAATTAATGATAGCTTGTAGTTTATTATTCTACAAGCTATCGTTTTGTAAAACGAAGGTGGTGTCAATTTTTGAGTACAAAAAGGGATTATTATGAAGTCTTAGGTATCAGTAAAGGTGCGGAAGCCCAAGAGATAAAAAAAGCTTACAGAAAATTAGCAATGAAGTACCATCCAGATAGAAATCCTGGAGATAAAGAAGCAGAAGAAAAGTTTAAAGAGATAAATGAAGCTTATGAAGTGTTATCTGATGATACAAAGAGAAAAACTTACGACCAGTTTGGACATGATGGGCTAAATGGTCAAGGCGGTTTTGGTGGTCAAGGAGGATTTGGCGGTCAAGGCTTTGGTGGTTTTGAAGATATGTTCGGAGATATATTTGGTGACATGTTTGGAGGAAGCTTTGGAGGTGGAAGACAGAGAAGAAGAGGTCCTCAACGTGGTGCAGATATAAGACAAAGCGTTACTATATCTTTTGAAGAAGCTGCATTTGGTAAAAAGATGTCTATAAAATTAAATCGAAGTGAAGAGTGTGAAGAGTGTAATGGAACTGGAGCAAAACCAGGGACATCAAAGAAAACTTGTTCAACTTGTAGTGGAACTGGTCAAGTTAGAACTGTTCAAAGAACTCCATTTGGTAATATAGCAAGTTCAAGACCATGTAGTACTTGTAATGGGACTGGAGAAGTAATTGAATCTCCATGTAGTAAATGTCATGGAACTGGAAATACAAGAAAAGTTAAGACTATAGAAGTAGATATACCTGCTGGTATAGATGATGGTCAAATGATAAAACTTTCTGGTCAAGGTGAAGTAGGAGAAAAAGGTGCTCCAAGAGGAGACTTATATATTGTAGTTAATGTTAAGTCACATCCACTGTTTACTAGAGATGGAAATGATATTTATTTTGAAATGCCAATTACATTTGTTCAAGCAACTTTAGGTGATGAAATAGAAGTACCTACTTTGGATGGAAAAGTTAAATATAGTGTACCAGAAGGAACACAGACTGGAACTGTATTTAGACTTAAAGAAAAAGGAATTCCTAGAATTAGAGGTAATTCAAGAGGAGACCAATATGTTAAAGTTGTAGTTGAAATTCCTAAAAAATTAAATGATAAGCAAAAAGAACTATTGAGAGCATTTGCGAAGGAGTGCGGGTCGAACGTCCACGAAAAGAAGAAAACATTCGGACAAAAAATAGAAGATATGTTTAAGAAAAAGTAGTTAAAATAGCCGATATATAATCATATTTTTGAAGTCTTAGTTATTTATGAGATTTTCAATGAACATATTATGATTTTTATATTGGCTATTTTTGTATAAAAAAATAAAACTGAATATAGATAATTTTCTGAAAAATACTTGTCCTAAAATATATAATGTGTTATAATATAACCAAACAAAAGAAAGGGGTGATTCCAGTGGGAACGGATGTGGCACTGCCAAATGATGAAGAAAACTTTATTGTAATATGTAAGATAAAATTAGATGCTTTTAGTGCTAGATTAAGTACTGGAAAGACTCATAAGCTGGGATAATTATTGTAATTACCTAGACCTAAATTTTTAGCAGTAAAATAGTCATATTATATGGACAAAGCATCTAATTTTTAAATCTTTTGCATGAATTAAAATTTTTATAAAGGATATATCTGATTAGAATTTAGTTAGTGTAACCTAGTTATAAACTACTTTTAGTATATACATGTGTAAAAAGATATGTATGTGGTATTAATTGCTGTGTTAGATATGTATGTAAAGAAATATATATCTGGTTTAGGTATATGCAAATAAATATGCATATATTCTATATAAAGGTTTTAGTATAAATTACTAAAATATGAGATTATTTTTATAGAAAGTTAATTTATGCCAATTAAAAAACATGTTTAAGATTTGTTTGATGTTTAGTTATAAATAATATTGTATATAAAAAATAAGCAGAAACAAAGGTTTAAAATGCTTGCTTTAAATATAGCTTGTTTTGAACACTTGCCAAATTAAAATAATTAATAAAATAGGCATCTTCTCATAGTAAGAATATACTGTGAGAAGATGTTTTTGCTTTGTTTATAAACTTTTATGAAAAATTTGCATAGTATCACATTTTAATATACTATATATATAATAAAATATAGGTAAAAATTAAATAATTCAAAAGAGAAAGGTGAAAAAGGATGTATTATATAGGTGTAGACATAGGAGGAACAGGTATACAAGCCGGTGTAGTTGATAATTATGGGAAGATACTTTTTAGGTCAGAATGTAAAACAGTAATTGAAAAAGGTTTTGAAGGAATACTTTATGACATAAAAGTAATGATTGATAAGTTGTTGGAAGATAACAAGCTTACTATGAGTGACATAAAATCCATTGGATTTGGTGTGCCTGGATTTATAAACAAAGATGGGTTAGTAACTTGTGTAAATTTAAAATGGGATAGAAAAGACTTTAATAAGGAACTAAAAAGAATATTTCCAGATGTTGAAATTCATGGAGAAAATGATGCGACAGTAGCAGCACTTGGAGAAGCAAAGTTTGGAAGTATGAAAGGTGCTAATGTTGGTGTTCTATATACTTTAGGAACTGGTGTAGGTGGAGGAATAATAATTAATCAAAAAGTTTTTTCTGGAGCACATGGACTGGGTTCGGAAATAGGTCATCAAATTATAGGAGAAAACTATTTTAATTGTAATTGTGGAAATAATGGTTGTGTAGAAACTTTTTGTTCAGCAACTGCAATTATAAAGTATTCTCAAAAGCTGATACAAGAAGGAGAAAAGAGTAGTATCTTAGATTTAGCAGAAGGTAATTTAGAAAATATAAATGCAAAGATGGTGTTTGATGCATATAGAGAAGATGACTTAGTTGCAATTAAAGTAATAAATAGGTTTAAAGAGTATTTAGCAAAAACTTTTGCAAATACAATAAATTCTTTAGACCCGGAAATTATATCTATAGGTGGAGGTATTTCTAAATCTAGTGATATAATACTTGATGGAATAGAAGACTTGGTAAGAAAATTTGTATTATACAAAGAAGAAGATATAGCTACAATTACGTGTGCAACTTTAGGTTCAGACGCAGGAATTATAGGAGCAGCTTTTTTATAAGGTAAATAAACTGCTTATTGGAGGCGCGATTATGGGTAAAACAAATGCTAGAAGAACGCTTTTTTTGGTAGCCATAGGTTCAGGAACTATGCTGAACCCTCTTAATTCTTCTATGATTTCACTTGCTTTACATAGTATACAAAATGATTTTCATATTAGTTTTACAACGGTATCTTGGATTGTTTCAGCATTTTATTTAGCTAGTGCTATTGCACAACCAGTTTCAGGTAAGATAGGAGATTTAATAGGTAGAAAAGTTTTATTTTTGAGTGGTTTAATACTTGTAATTTTATCAGCATCTATAGTACCGTTTGTTCAATCGTTCTTTATATTGATTTTTATAAGAGTAATTCAAGCAATTGGAACAAGTACTCTATATCCATCTGGGGTTGCTCTTATACAAAATAATATAAAGGAAAGACAGTCTTCTGCATTAGCAGTTCTAACCATTTTTGCTTCAACTACAGCAGGGTTAGGTCCAACACTTGGAGGATTATTGTTGGATTTAGGAGGATGGCATGCTATATTTCTCGTAAATATACCTATTGTTATGGTTTCTATATGCCTAGGGTATTTTTTATTCCCCAAAGAGGCAAAAGAGAAGACATCTATAAAAGAGACTTTAAAAAGTGTTTTATCAAGATTAGATATTATTGGTATACTTCTATTTTCAATTGCAATGATTTTTATATTGATATTTATGCTATCTATGAAGGAGTCTTTTAATTTGGAACAACTTATATTAGGTATAATATTGATATGTCTTTTTATTTGGCATGAGTTGAAAACAAAATTGCCATTTATAGATATTAAGCTTTTTGTAAGTAACCCTAAATTGTCAAAGGTTTACTTACAGTTTATTATATTAAATTTCTTTAATTATATTTTGTTTTTTGGTCTTCCTAGCTATTTTCAAGATGCATTACATTATAGTGCAAAGTCGACTGGATTATTTATGTTATTTATGTCTGGTATAGGTATATTTATATCTCCATTAACTGGAAAATGGATAGATAAATCTGGAACTAGATTTCCTCTTGTTATGTCATCAATTTTTATGTTTATTAGTGCAGTACTTCTTTCAGTAATTTTTGTTCATATATCAGTAATAGGAAAAGGTATTATTTTATCATTAGCAGGTATTAGTTATGGAGTTGGTAATGTAGCATTACAATCCTCTATGTTTGAAGAAAGTCCTACTGACAGTATAGGGACAGCTTCTGGTCTTTTTCAAACTAGTCGTTATTTAGGCTCTATTTTAGCAACTGTTTTACTTGGAATGGTATTTGAGGCAAATATAACATCAGAACAATTTCAGATATTAGGATATGTGATGGTGGTCTTAGGTACGATAAGTTTTTTATTGAATTTTATATTAAAGAAAGAATTAAGAAAAGTAAAATAGTGGATTTATGAACTTAATAAGTATAATAGTTGATAAGTTTAAAAATACTGTTTGTAAAACATAACTGATTGGATATTTATGAACTCTAAGCTTTGAAGTATAGAGTATTTCATAAGTATACAATATTTTGAATTAAAATTAAGCAGAAATTTGAACTAGTCTTTCAAATCTCTGCTTAATTTAGTAGTTAAATTTTTTTATAGAGAAAATAAGATTTGACACTCAGATAAAAAATCATTGCACTTTCAAAGTTCTTTAAATCAAATCCAAGTATCTCGTTAATTTTTTCCAATCTATATACTAGTGTGTTTCTATGTAAAAACATACTAGTAGATGTCTTAGAAATGTTTAAGTCATTATTTATAAATTTTATTCCTGTATATAGAAGTTCTTCGTCAATAGATTTAATCTTATTAAAATCTATTAATTTATTGAGTATATTATCCTCATTAATTAAATCTAAAGTTTTATATCTAATAAGGTCAAATAAATTTAAAAACTTATTTTCAGCGTTGTCTTTTACAATATGAGGTAGTAAATCAGAACATAACTGTAATCTAAAATCAAAATCAAATTTATTATCTAATTCACCAAGATAAAAAATATAAGTACTTTGATAAGTTTCAGTTTCAATTATATTTTGTGTAGTTACATTGATATCTAAGTCATATTTAGAATTTACCACAATGAAACCATTGAGTTGTATTATATTTATATCATCATATAAGTTATAAAAAATATTTTTTATATATTCAAAGTCTATGTGAGATTGATAAATTAAATAAAAGTTACCTTTTAGATTATCAAGATTATTTTTATCTAGAAAATCAATAACATAAATAGCATTATTGAAAGTAACTAAATGGCTATTAGCATTTAAACGTTGATTTTCATATGGATAGATATTTATTTTTTTATTAAGTTGTTTTTCTAAAAAACCTTTTAACTCTTCCATAAAGTCTCCTTAAAAATAAGATTATATTCTTATCTTATAGCTAAAGTAGTTTCTTTGTCAAATATGTGTATTCTACTATTATCAACTGAAAGTGTTAAGTCATCACCAACATTAATTCTGTTTTTACTATCAAATCTAATTGTTATCGTATTTTCACCTAGTTTTAAGTGAGCATAAGTCTCTGCTCCCATAAGTTCTTTTATTTCAATCTTTGATTTAAAACAAGTATCTGGATTGGATTTAATAAAAGTATCTTCTACATGAATATCTTCTGGTCTAATACCTATAATAACTTCATTATTAATATAATTGTCTTTTATTAAATCATAGTGTTTTTCTTTATTCAATTTAAGCTTAATATTTTCATTTTGTGCATAAATTTCGTTGTTTTCTTCTATTAATGTTACATCAATGAAGTTCATCTGTGGTGCTCCAATAAACCCTGCAACAAATATATTAGCTGGATAGTCGTATACATCTTGTGGAGTTGCAATTTGTTGAACTACTCCATCTTTCATTACTACGATTCTATCAGCCATAGTCATAGCTTCAACTTGGTCATGTGTTACATAGATAAATGTAGTTCCAAGCTGTTGGTGTAGCTTAGTTATCTCTGTTCTCATGGCAGTTCTAAGTTTTGCATCTAAATTGGATAGAGGTTCATCCATTAAAAATACCTTAGGATTTCTAACTATTGCACGTCCTAAAGCAACCCTTTGTCTCTGTCCTCCAGATAGTGTTTTAGGTTTTTTGTCTAAAAGAGGTAGTAAATCTAATATTTTAGCAGCTTCTTTAACTTTTTTGTCTATTTCATCTTTGGGTAATTTTCTAAGTTTAAGTGCAAATGCCATGTTTTCATAAACAGATAAGTGGGGATATAAAGCATAGTTTTGAAAAACCATAGCTATATCTCTATCTTTTGGTTCTATATCATTGACAAGTTTATCTCCAATGTATAGTTCTCCTTCAGAGATTTCTTCAAGACCAGCAATCATTCTAAGTGTAGTCGATTTACCACAACCAGATGGTCCTACTAAGACGATAAATTCTTTATCTTTAATGTCTATGTTTATGTTTTTTACTGCGTTAAATCCATTTGAGTAAAGTTTTGATATATTTTTTAAAATTACTTCTGACATAGTATTCTCCTTAATATTTAAGTTTTAATTATATAGTATCAAATTTTTTTATTATATTAAATGTTTAAAATGACTAAATGTATTTGTATAGTGTGTATATAGAAAATTTAGAATAAGAGTTTTTTTAATTTAAAAAATGTATTTTAATTTAGAAAAGTTTTATGTATAATAGTATATAGCTTTTAGTTCAACAACATGGTATTCAAATGTCAATTTAATTTATATGGAAATAGTATTATATTAATAGTTTAGATTAACAATGAGGAGTATAAAAATAAAATCACATAATTAAAATTATATTGATTCTACATAATTAAATTTTCAATCAAATTAATTATGTAGAAAGATATTTATCCAGTCAATTTAATTATTTAGAAATAACATTGACTCTATGTAAGTAATATCATATAATGTAAATATGATTTAATAAATATAAAAATATAGAGGGGGAATAAATATGAATTTAAACAAAATAAAAGAAATAATTAAGAAAGGGTTAAAAAATTTTATGAAAATAGTAGTAAATTTATTTTGTAATAAATTATCTCATTACATGTTATATGTTATTTCTATTTCAGTAGTAATAAAAATTACAATGGACATAAATTTATACATATCTATTTTAAAATATTAATTATCTTATAAATATAAAAAATTCATAGATACATATATTTATGAATTTTTTATATTACAAACAGAGAATAATGAATTATACTAGAAGGTAGGAGGTGAAGGCATGAGTAGAATTTCAATTTTTATGGAATCATGTAATGGCAAATTTCCAAATGAAAATTCAATGTTGTCAGTTTCCTTTATAAAAAATATTCTAAATGCAGAAAACAAAGATTTTGCTAAAAGCATATTTAACTATGGGGAAGAAGGAAAAAACAATAAGCAAATAAAGGATATAAATACAGCCATTTACATACCAAATCTTATAAGGAGCAAAAATGAGTTACTTGTTGATGGAGATATAATATTTAATATAAGTTTTTATAATTATTCTATGTTCAGTAAATTATACAACGGAATTTTAAAAGTTAAGGAGCTAGAATATAAAGGTTATAGATTTAAAATAAAAAATATAAAAATACATAAAGAACATGAGATAAAAGAAAATGGTGTTATATTTAAAACTATGTCTCCTATAATAGTAAAGAATAAAGAAGGTAAATATTTAGATGTAGAAGATTCAAATTATATAGAATGTTTAAACTATATAGCTAATCTAACTCTGGAGAGTATAAGAGGTAGAGGGCTTATAAAGCCACTAGAATTTATACCTCTTAACTTTAAAAAAAGAGTTTTAAAAGAAAAGATTCGTGGATTTAAAGAAAGAGAATATTACTATATAAATGCTTATGCAGGAACATTTTTTTTAAAAGGAGACGTAAAAGATTTAAATGCACTGTATAAAATGGGTATTGGATATAGAAGGACGGAAAATGCAGGAATGGTTGATATATTAAAGTAGCGAGGTGAGAGCAATAAAAGCTAAATTTTATAGATCAGGTGATATTGTAAGAGATATTGGCATTGTTTACTTTTATGAATTACTAATGGATTTAAAAAACAAACTAGAAAAAAATGATTATAACTTAAAATTTACTTGTGAGTTAAATAGAAATTATTTGTCTTTAGAATATATAGACCCTAAGTACATATCCGACTATATATTAGAAAATCAACTTTTTAAGGTATTTAAAAATGGAAAAAAGGAAACTTTAGAAAAAATATTTAATAATATAGATAATTTGACGTATGTAAATTTTATTGAGGAATTAGATAAAGCTTCTGCAACTGAGAAACAAAAGGAAGGTATTAAAAAAGATTTTAAAAACAGAAGATTTCCATATGTTAGAAATAGTGGTAAATATGGATTAAACACGAGTTTAGAAAACATGGAAACAAATGTAAAAAAAATAGTCGATACTGTAATCAAATCAAATATAGAAATAAATAAAATTGATTTGACACAATATGAAGAAAAAGATAGTGTATGTAATGTTTGTAATATAAATAAAACAACAAAACTAGATATTGATTTAAGAGAACGAAAAGACTCTAAGTATAACTTTTTATTTAGAGGTGCAGAAAAATCAGGCTTTAAAAGAAGTGGACAAGTTGAAAGTAATATTTGTTTTGAGTGTGAATTTTTCAACTTAATGTGTCTTTTATATATAAATTTAAAAAGACCAATGGTTTTTGCATATACGAATGATTTAAGAGAATTAGCATTTTTAAATCATAAGATAATGCTTAAAAGAAAAATGTATTCAGATAAATCATTTTATAAAAAACTTTTGCATGAAAAAATAAGTTCAATTAGACTATATAGGTTTGATATTGATACGAATAAAGGTATAATTCTAAAGTTTGACTCTATTATAGAGTATAAAGAATTACTAAAAAAAATTGAACTTATAGATATTATAGATAATTATAATTTTTCAAGAGAGCCAGGGAATACTAGAAATTTGGGTAAAAAAATGATTGATAATGGGAATTTATCAAATTTAAAAGAATTATTACTTGACAATATAAGTGTTTTAAAGCAATCAACTGGAACTTCTCGAGAAATGGATTTTGTATCTAGCTCATATAATATCGGTTTATATATAAAATTGTGTTGGATTGTAGATGGAAGGGAGGAGTATAAAATGAAAAACTATACAGAAAGTAATTTAATATATTCAAGAGTAGGTAAAGACTTATTTAATAAAATGACAGATGAATCCAGAAGAAAAAATTTTTCTATGAAAGTGATTCAACTACTTAAGTCTAATGATAGAACTCAGCTATTTCAAACTATAATGCATGTGTTAGTTTCTAATGGAATCTTAATAGGAGAGGGGTTTGTAGAAGGTCTAATGCAGAGTTCTGAATTAGAGTTAAATACAAATGTAGGTCTATTTATTCAAGAAATCATGAAATAAAAAAGGGGGAAAATTTAAAATGAATGAAAAAAGAGTAAAAGGAGTAACATTAACTATACTGACAGAAAGCCCAGTTCCACTTTCATATGACCAAGGTTATGGAAATTATACACCAATAAAAAAAGAACAATATAGAGAAAAAATACATGCAAAAACTAGTATAGCCACAATAACATATGATTTAAGAAGAATGCTCCACCAAGAATATGGTTGGAATTTAAGTAATATTATTTTTGGAAAAAAAGGAAATATATATCCATCTATTAAGAAAAATGTAGGATGTGTAGATGAAAATGGATTAGAGACTGATGTATTTGGTTATTTGATACCACTTAAAGATAAAGGTTCTATAAGTAAAGCTTCTCCACTTAGAATAATACCTTTTAGGTCATTAAATCCATATAGAGGTTCAACACAGTTGATAACAAATAGGGGTTTTTTAAGTAGTGAATTTGGTAGAAAATATTATGATGAGAAGGAAGAAAGTGAAGTACCTAGAGATGAAAACTTTCCAACAACACAAGCATTAGCAATAGAAGAGACTTTATCAGATTACTACGTTTATACAATAACGTTGGAACTTGATAGGATAGGAGTAGTAGAAGTAGAAGATGGAAACTTGCTTTTACCAGAAGAAAGAAAATTTATGAGTAAGGAGTTAAGAGAAAAAGCAGTAAAAGATATATTAGATGCAATTACTGTGTTTACAAGAAACATAAAACATTCATCAGTACTATTAAAACCACTTGCAGTAATGGGTGGAGCTTTTGATAAAGTTGTACCGTTTTTTTGGAATGATGTAGATTATAACGCTGATAGTGGTGAGATAAATTTAGAGGGAGTCATAGAAACTATAGAAAGTTATAGCCTTAAAGAAAGTAATACAATACTTGCTATCAATGACAGATTAAAAATTTCTAATAAAAAGGAATTAAATAAGTTTAATTTAAGTAAATACCCTGTAAAAGAGATTAAAAATCTAGCAGATAGATTGGAAATTGGAGAAGATAATATGTGGTATTTAAAAGAGTAGGAGGTTTTTTGAATTATGAAAGTATTACAATGTAAACTTAAGCAACCAACTGCTCACTATAGAGACCCAAAAGTATTTCAAAATGAATATATAAGTACTTTAAATTTACCATCTAAGACCACAATAATGGGAATGATAACGTATTTATGTGATAGAAGATTAAACTCTGATATAGATATAGGAATAATTGGAACACATCATCATAGAGAACTAGAATTTTCAAGAGGAGAGAACATTGATTTTTGGAATGAATATATAAAAATGGGAAAAGGTAAAGATAAAGAAAAGTTTTTGCTTAAAGGAAACTACTATGATTACTATAAAGAGCATAAAGCTCAAAATAGCATATTAAACTATGAAGTTCTTAAAGAAGTAGAACTGACTATATTTATTTCTTGCAAGGATGATGAAGAACTTGAATTTATTAGAAAAAAGCTTGAAAGCCCATGTAAATATGCAAATTTAGGAAGAAAAGAAGATTTTGTAATACCAAGTGAAAAAGGATGTTTTGTAAAAGAAGTTGAGTTAAAAGAGGTTACACCTATGAATACTCGTGATGCTATAAAAGAAAATATAAAACTAAAGAATACATATGTAAGAGTTGACTTAAGAGATAAAGATAATGTCGAGACTATAATAAATCAAGGTTTATTGATTGCATTACCTCATAAATATAAAGATTTAGAAGCAAATAGAGATGATAGAGTTTATGAGTTTTGCCATTATATATATGTTGATAATGATGGTATATATCCTAAAAATATTAAGGTAAATGTGTGTATTGATACAAAAGAAGTTTTTACATGGCTTTAAATTATTTTGAAAGATAGGTGTTTATCATGCAAAAAGAAATATTAGCTAAGTCATACAATTTAAGAACTAATCAACGAGAGCAAACATTAGTTGAACATATTAAGGATTTATTTGAAGTATTAGAATCTATATTAGAGCTAAATTTATATTCAAATAAAGATATAGAGATACTGAAAATATGTTGTGCTTTGCACGATTTAGGAAAAATTAATTCAATTATGCAACGAAAATTAGAGATTAATAATAAAATATCGTCTAGTTGTTCAGAAAAAGAGAGGAAAAAATTAGAGTCTGACAAAAAATCTTTAAAAAAGATAGCAAGACACAATATATTATCTGGAGCATTTTTAAGAGATATATTAGAAAAAATGAACTTGTCAGAAGAAGATAAGTTATATATATATAAAAGTATAATGTTACATCATGGAAACTATGAAGATTATATGAGGTTAAGTACTAGTAAAGTTCAAGAAGAAATTTATGATTATATTGAAAAAGGCATTTTAGAAAAAGAAGAGTTTAATCTGAAAGATATAGAGATTTATATAAAGGACATTTTAAATGTAGATTTTAAATTTAGTGAAGATGTATTGGATTATGATTACATAGATAAATTAAGTGAAAGTATGGTTGTAGACAGTGATTATAACAATGGTCAAATAGAAGATTCAATTTTAAATTATAGAAAGTTTAAGTATATTTTATATAAAGGGATGCTGAACTTAATAGACCATAGTGCATCAAGTAGACAGAAAGGTATAAAATTTTATAACGATTTTACTGATGAAGAAATTGATGAAATGATTCTAACTGAGATATATAAGAGTCATGATAATTTAGACAAAAATAATATAGAATTTAACCCTATACAAAAAAGACTACGAGAACTTTCTGGAAGAAATGTTCTGACTGTTGCATTTACAGGTTCAGGAAAAACAGCTGCAGATTATAGAAAGACTTTTAAAAGAAAATTTTTTTTAGTACCAAATAAAATATCAGCAGAAAGTTTTTATAGAAAAAATATTTTTCAAAATAAAAATGATTTAGATACAAGAAGTAGTAATGATTACATTGGATTACTTCATGGAGATATAAACTTATATTCAGAAAATGAAGATAATGGAGAACATGATTTTGTATTGACATTAAGGGATATAGATTTGAGTATAAATTTTTGTAAACCTTGTGTAATTGCAACAGTTGACCAGTTATTGCTTAGTATGTTTAAATTTCCGGGATATGAAAAAATATTTGCAGCCGTAAAAAATGCATCTATAACTGTTGATGAAGTACATTTATTGGAACCAAAGATGTTTTTGATTTTGATATATTTTATGCAGTTTGCATGCAAGTACTTAGATGTTGATTTTCACTTAATGACAGCTACACTTCCAAAATCATATAAAGAGCAAATGATAAACAAGGGAATTATTTTTCAAGAAGAAAGTAATGAAAATGTTACTGATAAAGGAGAAATAGTTTTTATTGAGAGCAACAAGGAAGAAGAAATTTGTGAAGGTAAAGATGTAAAGGTTTCTTTTATAAAGGAAAAAGAAATCAAGTCAATAGTTGAAGGTGCTTTAGAAAATAAACAAAAAATTCTTATAATAAAGAATACTATTGATTCAGTGAATAGAACGTATGAGTTTTTAAAAGAAAATTTATCAGATAAGTATAGTGGTGTAGATATAGATGTTTTACATAGTAGATTTAAGTTCAAAGATAAAAAAGATAAATATAGTAAAATATTAAATGGAGAGGGTGATATTTGGATATCAACTCAATCAGTAGAAATATCTTTGGATTTGGATTTCAATACAATAATAAGTGATTTAGCAACTATGGATAGCTTGATACAAAGAATGGGTAGATGCAATAGAAATAATAAGTATGAATATGGAAATTTTTATATTCTACCTAGTGAAGATAAAATTTATGATAACAAACTTAAAAACACAACTAAAAACATCTTAAATAATGTGATAAAAACTAACTCTATTTTTACAATGGGAATTAGAAAAACTATTTTAGATGATTACTATGATAATAGTGTAGTTAAAAAATATTTTGAAGAGAATTTTATAAGTTGTGATAAAGAAATTAAAAATATTTATGGCATAAATAAAGAAGTTTTTGATGGATTGGATTTAATTTTCAATTTTGAGCCTTACAAAAATATTGTTGATAGTAAGAAGGAAGCAGTTAAAATTTTTAGAGATGTTGATGTTAGTTATAAAATTATTCTGGAAGAAGATTTTTATAGGGAAGATAGAGATTTACAGCAGGATTCTATTCAAGTATCAAAATTTATATTTAATAGATTATATTATTATGGCTTAATAAGCAAAGTAGAAGGATACATGGTACTAAAATCTAGTAGAAAGTTTGATTATAATAATACTGTAGGCTTAATTTTAAAGTGAGTATATGTTTAATATAATATGCCTTTAGACCTTGAAAATACAAAAAACACTACTGTAGGCTAAGTACAAAAACTATCTTTTAAAAAGAAAAATAAGCTGTGATATAGAGTGTTTCCAATGTGTCTAATAGATAATAAATTTGATGTTTAAGATTAACTAAGTGGATTTTTAAATATTGTGACTATTACCATAAGGAAAATTATTAGCTTGAATTTAAAACTAACAATATAAAACAACAAAATATTATATTTATGATATAATAAAAGTTATGGAAAAATAGGAATATTACTATAAAGAAGAGAGGTAAACTTATGAATAATTGGATAGAAGTAACTATAAAAACAACAACAGAAGCAGTTGAGCCTATAACAAATATACTATATGAACAAGGAGCTGGTGGGGCTGTAATAGAAGACCCAAAAGACTTTTTATTTCAAAAGAAAAATGAACTAGATTGGGATTATGTTGAAGAAGAAGTATTTAAAAAGAATGAGGAAGACGACGTACTTATAAAAACTTATGTTTCAGAAGAAAAAAATGTGATGGAATTTGTCGAAATAATAAAGCAAAAAGTTTTAGGGTTAAAAGATTTTGGTATAGATATAGGTGAAGGAAGTGTATCACTAGACCAAGTAAATGAAGCTGATTGGGCAAATGCATGGAAGGCATACTACAAACCAACAAAAGTGGGACAAAGGGTAGTGGTAAAACCTACATGGGAAGATTATACTATGCAAGAGGGAGATTTAATCATAGAGCTTGACCCTGGAATGGCATTTGGTACAGGGACACATGAGACTACTAGTATGTGCATTAGAGAATTAGAAAAGTATGTGAATAAAGATTCTAAAGTATTTGATATTGGTTGTGGTAGTGGAATTCTTGCAATAGCAGCAGCTAAATTAGGAGCAAAAGAAGTTGTAGCTGTAGATTTAGATGAAGTAGCAGTAAAAGTTGCAAAAGAAAATGTTCTTGAAAATAAAGTTGAAAAAAATGTATCTGTAATGCATGGTAATTTAACCGATGTAATAAAAGATAAAGCTGATGTAATAGTTGCAAATATAATAGCTGATATAATAAAGATACTTGCAAATGATGTGCAAAACTTTATGAAAGAAGATGCTATATTCATATCTTCAGGTATAATTTTGGATAAAGTAGAGGAAGTTAAAGATAGCTTAATTGAAAATAGATTTGAAATAGTTGAAGTTCAAAAATTAGGTGAATGGTCAGCAATAGTTTCTAAGCTTAAAAAATAGGGGATATGGTGACGTATAATGGATAGATTTTTTGTTGAAAAAAATAATATAAATCTACAAGATAGAACTTGCACTATAGAAGGTGAAGATGTAAAACACATTTCAAAGGTTTTAAGATGCAAGCCAGGTGAAAAACTTGAGATATGTGACAAGAATAATAATGAGTATATTTGTGAGATAATGAATATAGATAAGAGTATAGTTAATTTAAATATTTTAGAAAAAGTTGATATAAATAGAGAATCAAAACTTAAAATAAGACTATATCAGGGACTTCCAAAAGCTCCAAAAATGGAGATGATACTTCAAAAATTAACTGAAGTGGGTGTAGAAGAAATAATATTAGTTCAAACTAAGAGAAGTGTCGCTAAAGTTGATGATAAGAAAGAAGATAAAAAATTTGAACGTTGGGAAAGAATAATTTATGAAGCAGCAAAGCAAAGTAAAAGAGGTAAGATACCAAAACTAAGAGGTGTTTTAAGTTTTAAAGAAGCTTTAGAAGATATGAAAAAAAATAATACAAATATTTGCCCTTATGAAAATGAAAGAATCGTTTCAATAAAACATACACTTAGAAAATGTGATTCTAGTATAGATAGCATTGGAATTTTTATAGGTCCAGAAGGTGGATTTTCTGAAGAAGAAATAGAACAAGTACAAAAAAATAATTGTAGTGTTGTATCATTAGGGCCTAGGATATTAAGAACTGAGACAGCTTCTGTTGTAGCATCAACAATAGCTTTGTATGAGCTAAGTGATTTAGGAGGAGAAAAATAAATTGAAAAAAGTAGCTTTTTATACACTTGGGTGTAAAGTCAATCAATATGAAACGGAAGCTATGCTAGAACTATTTGAAAAAGATGGCTATGAACAAGTTAATAGTGAAGAATATGCTGACGTTTACGTTATAAATACATGTACAGTTACTCATATGAGTGATAGAAAATCTCGTCAATACATAAGACGAGTTAAAAAGAAAAATCCAAATGTAATAATAGCCGTTGTAGGATGCTATTCTCAAGTATCACCAGAAGAAATTTTGGATATAGAAGAAGTAAATTTAGTAATGGGTACAAATGATAGAAGAAACATTGTTGAAGAAATTAGAAAGATAGATGCAAATAAAAAAGTTAGTACAGTTGATGATATAATGAAGGTTAAAGCATTTGAAGAAATAGAAATTAGCCAAACTAATGGAAAGACTAGAGCATTTATGAAAATACAAGATGGATGTGATAGATTTTGTACCTACTGTATCATTCCTTATGCCAGAGGACGCGTTAGAAGTAGAGATATTGATAGTATAGTCGATGAAGTGAAAAAATTGGCTAATAATGGCTATAAAGAGGTCGTATTAACAGGAATACATGTTGCTTCTTATGGAAAAGATTTAAAGGATAAGGATATTAAACTTCTTGATGTAATAAAACGAATAAACGAAATAGATGAAATAGAGAGAATTAGACTTAGCTCTGTTGAACCAATTTTATTTACAGATGAATTTGTAAATGAAGTTTTAAAAATGGATAAAGTTTGCCCTCATTACCATTTATCACTTCAAAGTGGATGTGATGAAACTCTAAAAAGAATGAATAGACGATACACAACTTCAGAGTACAAAACTATTGTAGATAGATTGAGAAGTAAAATGCCAGATGTTGCAATAACTACAGATGTAATCGTAGGGTTTCCCGGAGAGACAAATGAAGAATTTAAAAAAACGTATGAGTTTTTAAAAGAAATAGAGCTTTCACAAATGCATATTTTTAAATATTCGCCAAGAAAAGGAACTCCAGCTGCAACTATGGAAAATCAAGTCGACCCTCAAATGAAACATTTTAGAAGTGAACAACTTTTAAATTTAAGTAAAGTAAATTTTAATAAATTTGCAAATAAATTTATTGGTCGTGAGTTGGATGTTTTATTTGAACAAAATCTAGAAGGCAATAAATATGAAGGACTAACTTCAAACTATATAAGAGTTGTTGTTGAAAGTGACAAAAATATACAAGGTCAGATATTAAAAGTGAAAATAAATGATGTAAAAGATGAATATGTAGAAGGAATTTTGCTATAACATGTAGAAATTATAATATTTATAAGATAGGAGGTGGAAAAAATGGATTGTATTTTTTGTAAAATAGCGAACGGAGAAATACCTTCAACTAAAGTTTATGAAGATGATAGAGTCTTAGCGTTTAATGACTTGAACCCAGTTGCTCCATACCATATATTAGTTGTACCTAAAAAACATTATGATAGTTTAATTGATATTCCTGATAAAGAGATGGACATTGTGTCACATATTCATGTTGTTATTAATAAAATAGCTAAAGAGAAAGGTTTTGACCAAACTGGATTCAGAATCATAAATAATTGTGGAAGTGATGGAGGGCAAGAAGTTAAACATTTGCACTATCATATTTTAGCTGGTAAAAAGCTTCCTAATTACGAAGCGGGACAAAACTAAACTAAATTATTGAAAAATTGAGTTTCTTCTTGATAAAAATACTTGATAAAAGTAAAAATTTAGTTTATAATAAACAAAGTGTTAGGTTGTAATGCATATTATGCAAAAAGAACATAGTTACAGTCCCAGCATAATTGCGCTATTGGAGGGAGGGAAAAAGAAATGTCAGAAGTAAGAGTTAGAGAGAATGAAACATTAGACAGCGCTTTAAGAAGATTCAAGCGTCAATGTGCAATGTCTGGCATCATGTCAGAAGTGAGAAAAAGAGAGCACTATGATAAGCCAAGCGTTAAGCGTAAGAAAAAAGCTGAAGCAGCAAGAAGAAAAAACGCTAAGAAATAGTAGTAAATAAGAATAAAGAGGTGAAGGGGATGTCCCTTAAGCAAAAGTTACAAGAGGATTTGAAATCTTCGATGAAAAACAAAGATACAGTGAGAAAATCTGTAGTAACTTTAATAAGAGCTTCTATAAAGCAGTATGAGGTTGATAACAGAGTCGAGCTTGATGAAGATGGAATTATCGATGTAATAGCAAAGCAATTAAAGCAACGTAGAGATGCATTAGTTGAATTTGAAAAAGCTGGAAGAGAAGACTTAATAAAAGAAACAGAAGTTGAAATTGAAGTTTTAAAAGAGTACCTACCTCAACAATTAAGCGAAGAAGAGTTAGAAGAAATTGTAAAATCTACTATATCTGAAGTAGGAGCAACTTCTATGAAGGATATGGGAAAAATAATGTCAGTTATCCAACCAAAGGTTAAAGGAAGAGCTGATGGAAAACTTATAAATAAGTTGGTAAAACAAAACTTACAATAGATTGATATAGCCTAGAGAGAAATCTCTAGGCTTTTTATAGTTTTTGGGAATAACAAGTCATATCTGAGCATATCTATAATCAAAGAAAATTTTGAAAGAAGGGGAAAAATTTGATTATATCAGTAAAAGAAATTAGAAATTTTTTGATAAACATATTGATACCATTAATAATAGGTTACTTAAGTAGCACTTTAGCAATGATTATTAGTGGTACAGATATTTCAACCTACTATTTGCAACTCACAAAGCCAAGCTTTGCACCACCAGCTTTTATCTTTCCTATAGTTTGGACTGTATTGTACATATTGATGGGTATATCTTCATACCTAATATTAAGAAAGGGTTACAATTTACCTAAAGTAAGAGATGCGATTTTTTATTATGTATTACAACTTGTATTAAACTTTACTTGGAGTATACTATTTTTTGGCTTTGGACTTAGATTTACAGCTTTAATAGATATAATAATAATGATTTTAGTTTCTATAATAATGATTTCGAAGTTTTCTAAAATAGATAAGAGATCTGGATACATAAATTTGATTTATTTAATGTGGCTTGTTTATGCAGGATTTTTGAACTATTTTATATGGTTTATTAATAAATAGAATGTAAAGATTTTGTAAATTACCCTGTACTTTTAATAATATCATAACAAACGAAAAATAAATAGACTATTAAAAATAATCATTTTCATATACAATAATATTAATTTAAATACAATAAATTTATAAAAATTGTATTTAAAGATTAACATATTAAAGTATTAGAATTGGAAAGGCTTGAAGGGAGAGGTTTTTATGCAAATAATAGTATCTGGGAGACAAATGAAATTAACTGACGGAATAAAAGGATACGTAGATGGAAAATTAAGTAGGTTAGAAAAATACCTTGATCCTGAATCAGAAGTGAAAGTAACAGTAAGTGCGAAAAAGGATAGACAAAAAGTGGAGGTTACAATAATTCCTATTAATGGGCAAATAATAAGAGCAGAAGATGTAGAAGACGATTTATATGCGGCAATTGACATTGTTTGTGACAAATTAAGTAGACAAGTTGTCAAATATAAAACTAAAGTTAAAGACAAAGGTCAAAATAATAAGAGCATAAGATTTGAAAATGTTGACTTTATAGATAATAGCAATGAATTTGATGATTATGATAATGAAGATGAAAATATAGTTATAGAGAGAAGAAAGAAATTTAATGTAAAACCTATGAGTTCTGAAGAGGCTATACTTCAAATGGAACTAGTAGGACATAATTTCTATATGTTTAGAAATCAAGATAATTTTGAAATAAACATAGTGTATAAGCGTAAAGCTGGTGGATATGGTTTAATAGAACAAGACTAATAAAAAAATTGTATACGTTTTAGATTTTATATAAAAAAATAAAAAGGTAATTATGTTGATTTTTTATCAATATGATTACCTTTTTATTGTTTAAATAATATATTGAATATTAGGCATTTATTATATAAAAATTTTAAAACTAATCTGTTACAACATCAATAAAGTGCATAAATACCTATTTCAAGCATAAAATTAATTAAGGGGGTAATGCTTATGTTAGAAATATCCACTGATTTACAAGTAAATCAACCAGTTATTACTGTTACAAGTAATACGTTTATTAGTATAGAAAATTATCTATCAATATTAGAATATGAAGTTGATTTAATAAGAATAAAGACTAAGGTTAAAACAATTAAAATATCTGGGGATAAACTTTCACTTAAGTATATTACTGATAGTGAGATAGGTATAAAAGGAATTATCTACAATGTTGAGTATGTTGATTAGGAGGAGATACACTTGATAAGTTTTATAAGGGGATACTACGTTATAGTTGTAGAAGGAGTAGGACTCGAACAATTTTTAAATCATCTTATAAGAAATGGTATAAGTGTTTACAATGTAACTAGAATAAAAAATACTAAAATGGAGTTTCATATAGATAGACAAGATATAAAAGAATTTAAGACTGTTTATAGAGGAAGTAAATTTGATATAAAAGTAAAACAAAAAACAGGTGTTCCTTTTATTATCAAAAGAGTTTATAAGCACAAAGGTATGTGGATTTGTGCTGTTGTCTCTTTATTTTTATTGATGTCAACATCACAGTTTGTGACAGATGTATATATACAATCTCCTGAAGGTATAAAAAAAGAAGCTCTTAGAAGTGAGCTTTACAAGGTTGGAGTAAGACCAGGTGTTTACAAGAAGAGTATTGATAGAAAAGAAGTTAGAGACCATATGATGTCTAAATTTAATGATGTGGCATATTTATCTATTAATGTAAAAGGAACAAATATATTTGTTACTGTCACAAAAAAGGCAGAATCCTTAAAATCTACAGACCAATCAAATTATTGTAATGTAATTGCTTTAAAAAATGGTATAATAGAAAAGGTAATCCCTAGAAGTGGTAAATCAGTAATTAAGTCTGGAGATATAGTACAAAAGGGAGATGTCTTATTAAATGGAGCTAATACAAAATCAATACCAGAAGTATGGGCAAGTACTTTTTATGAATCCAAAAAAAAGGCAAGTTATCTAGATACTGTAAATAAAAAGACTGGAGAAAAGAAAAATATATATACACTAAGTTTTTATGATAAAGAATTTACAATGAGAAAAAACATAAAATATAAAGATTATGTTGTTGAAAATAAAGAAAAAAAATTATCAATAGGAGACTATACTTTTCCGATAAAGATAAAGACGAGTACTTTTTATGAAACAAAAAAAGTTGAAGTAAAAAGGAATAAAGAAGAGTTAAAAAAAGAATTATCTGAAAAAGCTTTAAAAGAGTTAGAATACATAATCCCAGCTTCGGCTAGAATAATAGATGTAAAACATAATTTTAAGGTCAATAAAAATATGTTAGAATATTTAATAACAGTTCAAACTAGTGAAAATATTGCTAAAATTTATCCTCTTAGTAAATCAGAAGCAGAAAGGTTTATAAAGGAAGAAAGTAAACCAAATGAAGGTGAAGAGGAAGTTCCTTCCAATCCAGAAAAGAGACCATTAAATGATATAAGAAATGAATTTGATGAGGATAATAAGGATAATAAAGACCAAAACAATACTAGTGAAAATAATAGTAATCAAAATAGTAATAATAATCAAAATAATAATAGCAATAACAACTAATAAAATTAAACTTAAAATTTTAGGAGGACTAATTCAATTGATAATACAAAAGAAATTTACAATAGCAGACGGTAACTTTGAAAGAGAGTTATTTGGCAACTTTGATGAGAATGTAAAATTAATAGAGAAGACTTTAAATATAGATGTAATACTTAGAGAAGGAAATATAATTTTAATTGGAGAAGAAAAGAATGTAGATTCTGCATTAAAGCTTATGAATGAACTACATCAAACTGTATCAAATGGTAAGCATTTAGACAAACAGAGTATTTCTTATTCATTATCTCTTTTACTTGAAGGTAGTGAACAAAAAATAAAAGAACTTGAGGGAACAATTGTCATAACTCAAAGAGGTAAAGCTGTTCAACCTAAAACTTTAGGTCAAAAAGAATATATAAAACTTATAGAAAATAATGATATAACTTTTGGCGTTGGACCTGCTGGAACAGGAAAGACTTATCTTGCTGTTGCTATGGCAGTAAAGGCCTTTAAAAGAGATGAAGTTAGTAGAATTATACTTACAAGACCAGCTGTGGAAGCAGGAGAGA
Source organism: Clostridioides sp. ES-S-0108-01 (assembly GCF_020662285.1). Taxonomy (NCBI): domain Bacteria; kingdom Bacillati; phylum Bacillota; class Clostridia; order Peptostreptococcales; family Peptostreptococcaceae; genus Clostridioides; species Clostridioides sp. ES-S-0108-01. Next base: position 47,290 of record NZ_JADGMN010000001.1, read on the forward strand.
GTCTAGGTTTTTTACCAGGAGACTTAAAGGACAAAGTTGATCCATATTTAAGACCATTATACGATGCACTATTTGAAATGTTAGGTGCTGATAAATTTAATAAATACTTAGAAAGAGGTACTATTGAGGTCGCACCACTTGCATTCATGAGAGGTAGAACACTTGATAACTCATTTATAATATTAGATGAAGCTCAAAACACTACTTCTGAACAAATGAAAATGTTTTTAACTAGACTAGGATTTGGTTCTAAAGCTGTAGTTACAGGTGATGTAACGCAAACCGATTTACCACAAAATAAGAAGAGTGGTCTAATACAAGCTACAGAGATTCTTAAAGGAGTTCCAGGGATTGGGTCTATAATGTTAACAGATAGAGATGTTGTAAGACATGAATTGGTGCAGAGAATAATAAGAGCTTATGAGAAGCACAATAAAAGAGAAGAATTTAAAAAAGAAGAACGTAAAAAAGTGAAAATACAGGAAAAGACTTTCAAAAGAAAGTAAAAGTGTAGTAATATAGATATATAGCATTATTAATGAATAAAAAGTAGGTGTAGTTAATGGATTTGATATTAGATGATAGACAAGATAAATTAGAAGTAAACGAGGAGTTAATTGAAAAGATAAAGGATATAATCTTAGAATGTTTAGATTATGAAGGATATGATGATAATTATGAAGTGAGTCTTTCTTTTGTAGATAATAAAGAGATTCATGAATTAAATAGAGAATATAGAGGAGTTGATAGAGTGACTGATGTTTTATCATTTCCTCTTTTAAGTGATGATTTTGATGATGTTGAGTTAGAGGAAGAATCTCTAGGTGATATAGTAGTATCTCTTGAAAGAGCCTTAGAACAGAGTATAGAGTATAATCATAGTTTTGAAAGAGAAGTATGTTTTTTAATATGTCATAGTATGTTTCATCTTTTAGGTTATGACCACGATACAGATGAAAATGCAAAGGAAATGAGAGAAAAAGAAGAGCACATATTAAATAAGTTAAACATAACAAGGGAGTAGTTTTTATGAAACCAGAAAAAACTCGTCAAGGTATAATTAAAGCGTTTAATGCAGCTATAGAAGGGATATTGTATACATTTAAATTTGAAAGAAACATGAAAATACATTATTTAGGTTCGGTTGCTGTTCTTATAATAAGTTTGTTTTTTAACTTTTCAAAATTAGAAATGATAATGTTACTTATGGCCATATGTTTAGTTGTAGTTGCTGAGATGTTTAATACAGCTATAGAAAAAGCTGTTGATTTAGTAACTGATGAATATCATGTGCTTGCTAAGATAGCAAAAGATGTTGCAGCTGGTGGTGTTTTAGTAGCAGCACTAAACTCAGTAGTAGTTGGGTATATTTTGTTTTATGATAAATTGACAGATATATCTGGGATATTAATTTATAAAATAAGAGAATCAGAATTACATATAACCTTGATATGTATATTATTGGTTCTTATAGCTGTTGTAGTTGTAAAAGCATTGACTTCTACAGGTACTCCTCTAAAAGGGGGAATGCCAAGTGGTCATGCTGCTTTATCATTTGCCATAGCAACTGCAATTACACTTATGACTGAAAGAGTCGTTGCATCTACTCTTGCATATATAATGGCTGTATTAGTTGCCCAAAGTAGGATTGAAGGAAAAATACATACATTTTGGGAGACTATAGCTGGAGCTTTATTAGGTGTATTGATAGCTATATTAGTATTTCAGCTTGGAATGTTCTATAATTAAAATAAATGTACATAAAATATTTAAAATAAAACAAATCTGTGCTAATTAAATTTTTATGATATAATGTAGAGTATTAAATAAAAATAACTTTTAATTATTGTATACAGGAGGAATTGTTGTGGATAACATAGAATTGTTAAGCTTGGCAGAAGATGCCAGACAACATTCTTATTCTCCTTACTCGAGCTTTAGAGTGGGTGCAGCTCTTTTAACTAAGAGTGGTAAAGTTTATACTGGATGTAATATAGAATGTGCATCATTAGGTGGAACAAATTGTGCAGAAAGAACAGCTATTTTTAAAGCAATATCAGAAGGTGATAAGGATATATATAAAATAGCTATAGCAAGTGATAACTCAGAAAATAATGAGCAAACATATCCTTGTGGAATATGCAGGCAGGTAATTATAGAGTTTGGTTCTGATATAAAAATAATAACAGGATATACTAAAGGAGAGGTGTTTGAGCATGATATAAAGGATTTGTTGCCGAACTATTTCTCTGGAAATGATTTAAAATAGATTTAAAAAATATAAATAAATTTAAAGTAATTAAAACAAGAAGATAAAAAGTTAGGAGACAGTTAATGTTTAAATCAGGTTTTGTCAGTATAGTAGGTAGACCAAATGTAGGAAAATCTACTTTAATGAATAATGTAGTTGGAGAAAAAATAGCTATAATGAGTGATAAGCCTCAAACTACAAGAAATACAATACAAGCAGTATATACAGATGAAGAGATGCAGATAGTATTTTTAGATACACCAGGTATTCACAAACCAAAAAATAAATTAGGTGAATTTATGGTAAAGGCAGCAACGGAAGCCTTTAAAAATGTGGATTTAATATTATTTGTAGTTGATGATTCTAAAAAAATAGGTCCTGGAGATAGAAAGATAATAGAGGATTTAAGAAGTGTTAAAACACCAATAATTCTAGTTGTAAACAAAATAGACCAACTAGACCAAAAAGATGAGCTATTTGATATAATCAAAATGTATGATAATGAAGGTATTTTTAAAGAAATAGTACCAATATCAGCATTAAAAGGAAAGAATACGGATACTCTAATAAAAGTTATACAAAATTATTTAGAAGAAGGTCCAAAGTATTTTCCAGACTATATGATTACAGACCAGCCAGAGAGGGTATTAATAGCAGAACTTATAAGAGAAAAAGTTCTTCATTATCTTAATGATGAAATACCTCATGGCGTAGCTGTTGAAATTGAAAAAATGAAAGCAAGAAATGATAAAGAAATAGTAGATGTATCTGCCGTAATATACTGTGAAAGAGATTCACATAAGGGAATAATAATAGGAAAAAATGGTAGGAAACTAAAAGGGATAGGCAAATCAGCAAGACAAGATATAGAATTACTTTTAGGTTCACAAATAAATCTTCAATTATGGGTTAAAGTCAAAGAAAATTGGAGAAATTTACAAAATTATATAAATAATTTTGGATATAATGATAAATAAAGGTGGGTTATATGGATAGGAAACTGGATGCTTCCCAATATTTATTATATGAAGTAAAGTCATTAATTGATAATAATAAAGTATTGGAGTTAAGAGAATTAATAGAGGAATATCATATAATTGATATATTCGATATAATGGAAAATTTAGAGGAAGATATGAAAATTCAATTGTTTGAAGTACTTCCTTTAGACATGGCATCTTCTATATTAGAAGAAGGTAGTGTAGAGTTTTTTATTAGTATTTTATCTAAGCTGGATGTAGAACACTCAAAAAATATACTTGAACTTATGTCTCTTGGAGACATGGCAGACAAGTTAAGTGAACTTGAAGAAGAAGAAAGAGAACATATAATAAATCTTTTGAATCAAGAGAATGCTGATTATGTAAAAGAGCTATTATTCTATGATGAAGATTCTGCTGGTGGAACAATGACTACTGGATATATTTCTATAAATAAAGATATGACAGCTCTTGAGGCGATAGACCATATGAGAGAAGAAGCTGAAGAAGCTGAAACTATTTATTATATATATGTGGTTGATGATGAAGAAAAGCTAGTTGGAGTATTGTCATTAAGAGAATTAATAATAGCTAGAGATGCAAATATAGTAGAAGATTTGATGAGTGAAAATATAATCTCTGTTTATGTAGATGAGGATAGAGAAGAAGCAGTGAGATTAGTATCTAAATACAATTTAATAGCAATTCCAGTAGTAGATAGACAAGAGAAATTAAAAGGGATAATAACAGTAGATGATATAATCGATGTAATGGAAGAAGAAGCAACTGAAGATATGTATAAGTTTGCAGGAAGTTCAGAACATGAAAGAGAAGTTGCTGAAAAAGAAAATCCTACCTTGAAAGAGCAAATAATATCAGCACTTAGAGGAAGATTACCTTGGTTAATTATTACATTAGTAGGAGGATTGTTGGCTTCATTAATACTTTCTAACTTAGACTATGTAATGAATCCTGTATATGCTCCATTGGTATTTTTTATACCTGTAGTAATTGGTATGGGTGGAAATATTGGAACTCAATCATCATCTGTTACAGTAATAACATTATCTAATAAAGATTTGAATTTTAGCAATGTGGTTAGAGAAGGTATTGTAGGAATTATTACAGGTCTTTTATGTAGTATAATAACAGGTATTATAATTTACTTTGTTATGAGAGAGTTAGACATTGTATTAATTGTTTCAATATCATTATTTATAAATATGGTTTTAGGTGCAACAATAGGTGCGTTTATGCCTGTTCTATTAAAAAAAATGGATGCAGACCCATCTACAGTTTCATCACCAATTATATCTACAGCTCTTGATATAACTGGTATAGCAGTTTACTTTATAATAACAACGGCATTATTGTCAAAAATTGTTTAATAACTTTATGTATGATTTATCCTCTTCTTACTAAAAATATAAGTATAAATGTAAGAAGGGGGTTTTTTAAAAATGAACAATATAAGTTGGGAAGTTTTTAAAAAAACAGGTAGTATAGATGCATATTTATATTTCTGTGATTGCAAAAACATACATGAAGAAATTGAAGAAGTAAGGGAGAAAAAAGAAGACGATGATAATCCTGAACACCCAGGGGATAGTACTTAAAGCTATAAGGTATAAGGAAAGTGACATAATACTTACACTATTTACAAGAAAGCTTGGAAAAGTATCTGCAATAGCAAAAGGAGCCAAAAAAAATAAGAGCTCTTTGCTTTCATCATCACAGTTATTTTCTTATAGCAATTTTACCTTAAAAAAACAAGGTAATATGTACAAGGTTACTCAAAGCGAAATAATAAAAAGTTTTTATAATATATCCTATGATATAGAGGCATTTTCTTATGCTACATATATTACAAAATTAGTTGAAAATTCTATACTTGAAAATCAGACTAATAATAGGCTATTTATATTACTTGCACAGACTCTGTATTTGTATACACAGGAGAATACAGATAATAGGTTTATAACAGCAGCATTCGAGTTAAAATTTTTAGACTATATAGGATTTAAACCTATAGTAAATAAATGCATTAATTGTGAATGTAAAATTTTGCAAAACTCTGTGTTTAATATCTACGAAGGTGGTATACTATGTAGTAAGTGTAGTAAACTTTTTGATAATAATATAAAATTAGACTTAACAACTATAAGTCTTATGGAATATGTATTAAGGAATGATATTTTAACATGCAGTAAAGCTAAAGTATCAAAATATATAACACATGAGCTTGAGAATATTCTAGACAAGTATTTAAAAGTTTATGTCGATAATATTAATTTTAAATCATTACACGTATTACAAAGTGTAAAAAATAATAAGGGAGTGGATAATGATGAGTAGTAATATAACTATTGAAATGGTTGATTCAGTCTTTGAAAGAGTTCCAGGAGCAACTTATGCAGAAGCAAAAGAAGCATTAGTAATATGCGATGGAGATGTAATTGAGGCAGTAATATATCTAGAAAATAAAAAAAATACTTGTAATTGTAAAGCAAAATCTGCTAAAGAAACTATGGAAGAAGTGTTTGGTAAAGATGGAGAAAATATAAAATCTCAACTAAAAGAGCTTCTTAGAAAAAGTAGTGTAGTAAGAATAATAGTTGAAAAAGATGGAAAAACTATGATGAATATTCCTTTAACAGTTGGAGTTGTTGGATTAGCTTTTGTGCCATTAGCTACTTTAGTTGGATTGTCAGCTGCTGTTATAAGTAAATATCGTATAAAAGTTCAAAATGAAGAAGATGGAGAACTTGTAGATTTAGGTGAATTGAATGAAGAAAAACTTCATGTTTTGAAGAATATGATAACTAATGCAGCTAAAGATGTGAAGGATGTAGTGGTTGACAAAAAAGAAGATGACAAAGATGTAACTGATGACCTTATGAAAGAAGAATTTGAAAAGAATAAAGAAGACGAAGACGAAAATAAATAGATATAAAGAGACTTAAAAAAATGAAGAGAAGATAATTATAAGAATTATCGGTAACATTGACAAATTTTATAGAATTTGATATTCTAAAAGTTGTAGAAGAACTATTAAAATAGCCTTTCGTGTAGACGAGAGGCTTTATTGTTATAGGAGGGATTTTTATGAATTTTCAAGAGATGATACTGGCGTTGCAAAAATACTGGTCAAAGCAAGGTTGTATCATGATGCAACCTTATGATATTGAAAAAGGTGCAGGAACTATGAATCCTAATACTTTTTTAAGATCATTAGGACCTGAGCCTTGGCAAGTATGCTATGTAGAGCCTTCAAGAAGACCAGCTGATGGAAGATATGGTGAAAACCCAAACAGACTATATCAACATCATCAGTTCCAAGTTATACTAAAACCATCTCCAGATAATATACAAGAGTTATATTTGGAAAGTCTAAAAGAAATTGGAATTGACCCAAGTGAGCATGATATAAGATTTGTCGAAGATAACTGGGAAGCTGCTACAGTTGGTGCATGGGGACTTGGATGGGAAGTTTGGCTAGATGGTATGGAAATAACTCAATTTACGTATTTTCAACAAGTAGGTAATATTGAATGTGAGCTTGAGACAGGAGAAATTACATATGGATTAGAAAGATTAGCTATGTACATTCAAGAAGTTGATAGTGTTTATGATTTAAAATGGAATGATAAAATAACTTATGGTGAAGTATTTAATAAAGCTGAGTATGAAAACTCAATGTATGCGTTTGAATTATGTGATGCAGATATGTTGTTTAATCTGTTTGATATATATGAAAAAGAAGCATTAAGACTTATGGAAAATGGACTTGTAATACCTTCATATGATTATGTGTTAAAATGCTCTCATGCATTTAATACATTGGATGCAAGAGGAGCAATAGGAGTTAGTCAAAGAGCTTCATTTATAGGTAGAGTTAGAAATATGGCAAAGACTGTTGCAGAAACTTTTGTAAAACAAAGAGAAGAAATGGGATTCCCTCTTTTAAAGGAAGGTGACAAATAATGAAAAATTATCTTTTATTTGAAATCGGTGTTGAAGAAATGCCATCAAGATTTGTAGGCAGTACACTGGAACAATTAAAAAACAATCTTAGTAAATTATTTGATGAAAATAGAATATCTTTTGATAGAATAAATGCGTATGGGACACCAAGAAGATTGACTTTGGTAGTTGAAGGATTGAGTGATAGACAAAGTGATTTAGAAGAAGAAATAAAAGGTCCTTCTAAGAAAATTGCTGTTGATGCAGAAAATAATTTAACAAAGCCAGCTTTAGGATTTATAAAAAGCAAAGGATTAAGTGAATCTGATATATACTTTAAACAAGTTGGAAAAGATGAATATATCTTTGCTACTATAAAGCAAGATGGAAAAGAGACTTCAGAAGTATTAAAAGATATATTACCAGAGACTATAAAATCTGTAGTGTTCCCAAAAGCTATGCGTTGGGGAGGAAAAAATCTTAAATTTGCAAGACCTATAAGATGGATAGTTACATTGTTAAATGATAAAGTATTAGAGTTTGATTTAGAAGGAATAATATCTTCTAATATAACAAAAGGTCATAGATTTTTAGGAGAAAGTACAATAGAAGTCAATTCTATAGAAGATTATTTTGAAAAATTAGAAAAAAATTATATAGTTTTAGACCAAAATAAGAGAAAAGAAATTATAAGAAAGCAATGTATAGAAGTAGCAAATTCTTTGGGTGGAGAAGTTGAATTTGATGAAGATTTACTTGAAGAGGTAACTTACTTGGTTGAATATCCAACTGCTTTTTATGGAGAATTTGATACAGATTATATAAAACTACCAAAAGAAGTTGTTATAACTCCTATGAAACAGCATCAAAGATATTTCCCAGTGCTTAAAGACGGAAAACTATTACCTAATTTTATAGCTGTTAGAAATGGCGATTCTTACAAAATAGACAATGTTAAAGCTGGAAACGAAAAGGTTTTAGAAGCAAGACTTGCAGATGCTTTATTTTTCTATAGAGAAGATACTAAGAGAAACTTAGAAAGTTACATAGAAAAATTAAAAACTGTTGTATTCCAAGTAAAACTAGGAACTATTTATGACAAAACTTTAAGACTTGAAAAGTTAAGTGCTGATATACTTGATAGTTTAGGTTTAGTAGATGAAAAGGCAGATACTATAAGAGCTGCTAAACTATGTAAGGCAGACTTGGTTACTGGAATGGTAGGAGAATTTGATGAATTACAAGGTTTTATGGGAAAAGAATATGCAAAAGTTGGAGGAGAAAATGAGGTTGTAAGTGAAGCTATTTTTGAGCATTATCTTCCAAGATTTGCAGGAGATATGCTTCCTAAGACTAATGCGGGGGTTGCCTTATCAATAGCTGATAAATTGGATTCAATAGCAGGTTTCTTTGCTATAGGGATACAACCAACAGGTTCTCAAGACCCATATGCTTTAAGAAGACAAGCTTTAGGTATACTTAGTATACTTATGGATAGAAAAGTTACTGTGGATATAAAAGTACTTATTGAACATGCTTTAGATAATTACTCTGAATTAAATTTTAATAAAGAAAAAGTTGTTGAACAAATAATGAATTTCTTCAATGAGAGAGTAAAAAATCTATTTAAAGATTTAGGAATAAGATATGATGTTGTCGATGCTGTTTTAAGTTCTGATATAAATGATGTTTCTGATATGCATATGAGAGCTTTAGAGCTTAATAATTGGCTAGAAAAAGATGAATTAGTGGAGATGCTTACTGCCTTTAATAGAGTTTCTACTTTAGCCCAAAAAGCAGAAAGCGATAAGGTTGATAAATCTTTATTAAAAGAAGAGGCGGAAATTAAACTTTACAATGAGTTTAAACAAGTAAAGGTAAAAGTCGAGGAATTATTAAAAGATAAAAAATATGGTGTTGCTTTGGATGAATTTGCATCTTTAAGACCAGTAGTTGATAACTTATTTGATTCAGTTATGGTTATGGATAATGATGAAGATGTTAAGAATAATAGACTTGGTCTACTTAAACAAATATATGATACTATGCTAGAGATTTGCGATTTATCTAAAATTGTTTATAAATAAAATTCAAACCATTTATAAAAAATGAGATAGCTTATAACTATCTCATTTTTTATAAGTAAATATAATAAATTATATTTTTCCTAATCTAGTCTTACCTATTTCAAAACTACTTCCAACAAATAATTCAAATGCATCTGTAGATACACCATCAATATTCATCCTTTTACCATTCTTCCTTTTACCACATAAACCTATACTACCAACTTGGTGAACACCACATGAATTTAAACTTCTCCATTTAAAAACTTTGAAGAATATTCTTTAAAATTAGGTAGTTCATTTAATAATATTTTGTTTTATAAAATAAAATTAAGATAAATAGATAATTCATGGTATTATTCTAGAAGCAGGTACTACTGCAAACGTAATACCTGATATGGGAAAAGTAAGACTAGAGATAAGAGCAAAAGAACAAGATTACTTTGATGAAGTAGTAGAAAAAGTGAAAAATTGTACTGGAGGCGTTGCAATAGCTACTGGATGTGAGCTTGAATTTTATTTTAATTTATTTAAAAATCCAGAGTTATTGAAAAAAATGAAAGAAGAGTAGCGTCTAGACTATCTTTAATTTGTAGCACAAAATATCATGAATGATAACAGTTCGAATGATAAAATCAATTATAAGATATATAGAGAAGGAATAAATATATAGGATTTTGTTTTATGTAAAACTAAAATAAAGGGAAACTATGCATATGTAGGCACTACTGTTAATATACATATTGATGAATTTCATAAATTAGAACCACAATCAATGAAAAATTCTATTCATAGATATAAATTAATTAAAGAATATATAAATAACTCTAAAAAAATTGGAGAGAAAGAGTTAATGAATTAATTGTCTTCAAAGTATCCAAATGGCTTATATTGTAATTACTATAAGAAAACTAAAAAATAATTTGATTAAAAAATAGATGCTTATAAAAGGGCATCTGTTTTTTTATTTTTATCAGATTTAGATAATTTTAATAATAAAAGAAATAAAAATAAGTTCTTAAATTTCTAAGAAGAATTTAAATTATAGTCGAAATAAAATTTGTATATTTCTGAAAATTCTAATTAGTACAATTTTTTCCTTTATAAAGTTGAAAAAAGGTGTATTTATTTATCAAAAATATTATATTAAAATGATATTAATAAAAAAACATTTATAATAATATCGTATAGTGCAGAAAAAATGAGTAATTTGTAAAATTTATAGTGAGTAGTAAAATTAAAAATTTAAAAATATTATAGGGAGGTTATAATTTTATGGAAAACGTTATTACAGGTCTAAGTAAAGGTGCAGAGTGGTTTATCGGTTTGTTTCAGAAAGGGGGAGAACAATTTGTAGGTCTTGTTTCAGGTACTCTTCCAACGCTAATTGTATTAATGGTAGCTATTAATTCTTTGATTAAGATAATTGGTGAAGAAAGAGTTAATAATTGGGCTTCTAAACTAGGAAAAAATTCTTTTACAAGATATATTCTACTTCCACTAGTATCAGTATTTTTCTTAGGAAATCCTATGTGTTATACATTTGGTAGATTTTTAAAAGAAGAACATAAAGCTGGATTTTATGATGCAGCAGTTTCATTTGTACATCCAATTACAGGGCTTTTTCCACATGCAAATGCAGGAGAACTTTTTGTATGGTTGGGAATATCAGCAGGTTTGACTACTTTGGGTAAAGAAACTACTACACTGGCATTGTGGTATTTTATAGTTGGTCTAATTGTAATTTTTATAAGAGGTATAATAACAGAAAAAATGTATGCTTTTTTAACAAGAAAAAATAAAGTAACAAATAAGGCTTAGGAGGTAGATAAAATGGAAGAAAATAAAATATTAAAAATAGAAAAGGGAACTTCAGGTTGGGGAGGTCCATTGTATATAAAAAAAGAAGGCAATAGAAATAAGATACTATCAATGACTGCTGGTGGTATCCATGAAGTAACATTAAAAATAAAAGAACTACTGGGTTATGAAATTGTAGATGGATTTAAAACTGGAGTTTCTGATGAAGAAGTGGCAGTAGTTATTATTGATTGTGGTGGAACTGCTAGATGTGGAGTTTATCCAAAGAAAAAAATACCTACAATTAATGTAAATCCAGTTGGAAAAACAGGTCCTTTAGCAAAATTTATAACAGAGGAATATTATGTATCAGATGTTACTCCTAATTGCATAAGTGTTGTAGATGGAGAAAACATGCAAAAAAAATCTCAAGAAAATAAAAGTGAAAATAAGAGTTCTATTAGAAAGCCTGATAATTATGATGAGGTTAAGTCAAAAGCTCAGGGAGAATACGCTAAAAAGAATATAATACTTTCCATTGGTCAAGGGGCAGGACAAGTAGTATCAAAGTTTTATGATGCAGGTCGAGATACTATTCAAATGGTAATGAATAATGTAATACCATTTATGGCATTTGTAAGTATGCTTATGGGAATTATTTTAGCATCTGGATTGGGAGATTGGATTGCAAAAGTCATATCTCCACTTGCTGGTAATATCGGTGGATTATTAATTATCTCAATAATTTGCACACTTCCATTCTTATCACCAATATTAGGACCTGGTGCAGTTATAGCTCAAGTGGTAGGAACTCTTGTAGGTACACAAATTGGTCTTAGTGCAATACCAGCATATTTAGCACTTCCAGCTTTATTTGCAATAAATGGACAAGCTGGATGTGATTTTGTCCCAGTAGGACTAAGTTTAGGAGAGGCAGAACCAGAAACTGTGGAATATGGTGTTCCAGCTTTATTTTACTCTCGTTTAATAACTGGACCAATATCTGTTATTATTGCATATGGAATTGCAGTATTTGCATTGAGATAATATTTAATATCAAGATAAGGTTTGAAATTAATTAATAAAATTGTAAATATAAATTTAAGCTAGTCAAGATTTTTGCTAATGAAAGACTAGCTTTTATACTATTAATTAGCTGTAATTATCGATTTAGATTAATACTAAATTTTCCTTTATTAAAGTGAAATTTTATGTATTAATTTAGTTTCAAATTTGTACTAGAATGAAATCAAGGAGGAGATACAAAATGAGTGTAACTGAGAAAATTCCTTCTATTGACCGTAAGATATTTAAGATATTGATTATGTGTAGTAAAAAAGAGTTTGTAAGTATTAATTCAATAGCAAATGAATTGAATGTCACAACTAGAAGTGTAAGGACGTATATAAAACAATTGAATAAAGATTTAGGTAGTGATATAGCAGTAGTCAAATATATAAAGGGTCAAGGTTATAAACTGGAAATAAAAGATGAGCAGATACTCAATAATATTATTGATATGAATAGAAAAAATGTATTTTCATTAAATTCAAAAGAAGATAGGGTAGAGTTTATACTAAATTATTTGATAGAACTAGATGGATTTATTACACTTGATAGTTTGGCTGATGAGATGTGCGTAGGAAGAACTACTTTAGTAAATGATTTCCAGTATGTAGAAAAAGTTTTGGCTTCATATAATTTAAACTTAATAAAAAAACAGAATACAGGTATGAAATTGAATGGAAATGAACTTGATATTAGGCTTTTTATATTAAATCAGTTGTATAAAAATTCAAGGAAGGATTTCAATAATTCAAAGTATTTTAAGGGAATAAAAAAAGAAGAAATTATAAATTTAGAAGAAAAATTGTTCACTTTATTTAAAAAAAATAATTTTTATGTTACAGATGAAATGTTAAGAGAGGTTATTAACTACATAATAGTTTTAGTCTATAGAGTAAAAGAAACAAAGAAAGTAAAAGAATATGATGTAAAATTTGATTTACTTAAATCATATGATGAATACTTTATTGCTAGGGAAATAAAACATATAATATCAGAAATGTTTGAATGTATTTTAAATGATGAAGAAATTATTTATTTAACTATACCACTAGTGAGTGGAAATGCACCAGCATCAGAATGTGCTTTAAATAGTAGCAGAATTAGCAAAAATATTGATGAGTTGATGGAAAATATATTTAATCAAATATATGTTGATATGGGAATTTCTATAAATGAAGATGAATTAAGAGTAGGATTAGGATATCATCTTAGTTTTACTCTAAATAGGCTATTATTTAATATAAAGTTAAAGAATGTTTTGCTAGAAGAGATTAAGCAAAACTATATACTTCCATTTAAATTAGCACAAATAGCAGGAAGAGTAATAGAGAATAAGTATAACTTAGAAGTTTCAGAAGATGAGATTGGCTATATAGCAATTCACTTCAGTGGATATTTAGAAAGAAATAGTAGTAGGCTCTATTCAATAAAGAAAATCGCAATTATATGTAGTACAGGTCTAGGAACAGCAAAACTATTAAAAATAAGAGTAGAAAAATTGATAGGAAATAATCCTAAAATTGATACGCTTTCAAGTTTTAATTTGAGAAATATTAATTTAGATGAATATGATATAGTTTTTACAACTATTGATTTAGACACATCAAATATAAACACCATAGTATTAAAAATAAATACAATCTTTGATGAAAATAAACTAAGAGAACAATTAAAGACAGTATTGTGTTTGAGAGAAGGAAATATTGATACTACCAATTCTACAAATTTACTAATAAATAATTTACTGGATGAAGATAAATTTATGATATTGAATGAAAAGACTATAATTGGCTCATTAGAAAAAATGATGGATAATCTTATGGCTTTAGGATGTATTGATGATAAGTTTAGAAAAAATATAATCAATAGAGAAGAAAAATCTCCTACAGTCTTTGATAAGGGTCTATTATTCCCCCATTCTGTAAATGAAAAATCAGATAAATTTTTAATGGCAGTCGGAATTTTAGAAGAACCAATAGAATATGCAAATAGAAGTATAAAAATAATTCTTATGACAATGTTTCCATGTGAGAATAAAATAGATTCAGACTTATTGGTGAAAATTTATGAAGAAGTTTTAAAGATAGGACAAGATGTAAAATTGACAAATAAGATAAGTAAATGTAGAAGTTTTTTAGAATTTAAAAAGGTATTACTTAAAAGCCTTATGTAACTATCGTACAGAATTTATAGTTATTGTGCAAAATTAAAAAATAATATGATTTGTGGAAGGTGTATAAATATGAAACTACTTTTGATTTTATTTGTTGCTTATATTCTAAATACTATATTTATAATGAAGCAGAATAAATTGTATTTTAAAACCTTAAATAGAGCTAAAAAAAAGGGTGACATAGTCTCTACAGGTAAAAAGAAAAGATATTTTTCTAAGGGAAGTATAGCTATTATATCTTCAGATTTAGATGGATTTATAAAGTTTGGAGAAATTTTAAAGGGGCGTACAGTAATGGCTAAGTTTAAAAAAATTGAAGAAATAGAAGGATTAGATATATATAGTGCAGAGCAAAAATTTAAAGATGAAGAGAGTATTGTACAAGCTATAGAATTTATAAAAGAAAAAATAAATGTTTCTTTTAATTAACTTAATATAAATATAAATTATCAGGAGGAATGTCATGAAATATGAAGTTAAGATAAGTGGAATAGGTAGTTTAGTTAAAGAGTTAATAGATGAAAGTAATTGTCTTATTATATATGACGAAACAATTAACGATGAAGACTTAAAGGATATATCTGTAATTCATTCAGTATCGAAATTAAAAAGTGATGTTGAAATAGGGGATACACTTACTATAGGAAATAGAGATTATTGTATAGTTTCAGTTGGTGATATTGCTCAGAAGACCCTTAGAGAAATTGGGCACTGTACAATCAAATTTGATGGAAAATGTGAAGTAAACTTACCAGGAGAAATACATGTGGAAATAGGAAATCCAAACATAACTATTGGAGATTTAATAACTATTTCTTAATTTGAAAATAAAATTATTATAACAGGAGGAATTAGTATGTTAGATTTAAACAGAAAACTTGCAAAATTGGAGGAAGAAGGTAAAAAAATAAAAGTAGCTCTTATCGGAGCTGGGCATATGGGAAATGGAATGGTAAGTCAAATGGCAAATATGAAAGGTATCGAGGCTTCTATTGTTGTAGATATAAATTTAGAGTTAGCTCATAAAGCATTTACTGATGCAGGAATAGATGAAGAAATTATAGATAATGTAACAAATGAAAATGACGCAGAAATGAAATTACAAGAAGGAAAAGTACTGACATGTAATGATTTTCTTGTGGCTTGTAAAACTAAGTCAATAGATGTGGTTATAGATGCAACTGGTGGTATTGCAATTGGTGCAGAGATAGCATTAAATTCTATTTTAAATAAAAAACATATAGTTATGTTAAACGCTGAAACTGATTGTGTTGTTGGACCAATACTTAAAAAATTAGCAGATGATGCTGGAGTAATATTTACAGGTTCTGCAGGAGATGAGCCAGGTGCAGTAATGGAATTATTTGATTTTGCAGATGCAATGGGGTTTGAAGTTAGAGTAATAGGTAAAGGCAAAAATAATAAATTAGATTTAGATTGTAATCCTGATACAGTTAGGGAAGAAGCAGAAAGAAAAGGAGCTTCACCTCATATGATAGCTTCTTTTAAAGAAGGGACTAAAACAATGGTAGAAATGGCTTTAATGTGTAATGCAACTGGATTTGTACCTGATGTAAGAGGTGGTCATGGTATTGAGGCTACAGTCGATGAAGTACCTAAGAAATATGCATTAAAAAGCGAAGGTGGAGTATTAGATAATTATGGTGTAGTTGATTTTGTAAATGGTATAGCACCTGGAGTTTTCGTAGTAGTTGCTCATAAATTAAAAGCAGTTAATGATGAACTAAAATATTTAAGTATGGGTGATGGACCTAATTACATATTATATAGACCATATCATTTATGTAGTTTAGAGACTCCTTTATCAGCAGCTATGGCAGTTTTAGAAAATAAGGCTACAATAGTGCCTAAAGCTGGGTTAGTTGCAGAAGTTATGACTATAGCTAAGAAAGATTTGAAAAAAGGTGAATATATGGATGGGTATGGAGCATATACATGCTATGGTACTATAGAAAAATACGATGTAGCAAAAGCTATGAACGCTGTACCTATTGGCTTGATAAGCAAAAATACTAAAGTTGTCAAAGATATTAAAAAAGGTGAAGTTATAACTTATGACATGGTAGAGATAGAAAAAGATACTACTTTATATCATTTAAGACAATTACAAGAAAAAATATTTGGGTAAGATTCAATAGTAATATAAAATAGATATTAGTTAAAAGGGTTGATGGTTGTTTCTAAATCAGCCCTTTTAAATTTTTATATGTTCTTGTTAGGATATTTTCTCTAGAAGTATATTATAGGTTATTTGTAGTTATAAAAATTAATTTAAATTGGTTATGCAATTTTGTATTCATATTAAAATAATATTATTAAAAATTTTAATATAAAATGAATTAAAATGACCAATTATGTATTATAATATTAACTGTAATACTAATATAGTTCTATTAATTAAAGAAATATCCCCCATTAATATATAATAAATATCTTTAAGCGAGAGAACTTAGTAAAAAATATATCGTATTCAATAAAAAATCTGTTTACAGAATGGTATATATAGTTATATAATATACTATATAAGATGCGAAAAGATAAAAAGTATAGCACAATGAAAGAAGGTGATTATTATTCAGCTTAATGAAAGACAACTGAAAATTATAGATATAGTTAAGGAAAATGAACCAATAACGAGTGAAAGTATTGCCTCCAGCTTGAATGTGACTCGTGCTACACTTAGATCTGATTTAGCTATATTGACAATGACAGGAATATTAGACGCAAGACCAAAAGTTGGATATTTTTATTCAGGAGTTAGTGAAATTAACTTAATTGGTAAAAGTATAAAAGAAAAAACAGTAGAAGATATAATGAGCATGCCTGTACTAGCTAAGAAGGACGAAAGTATATATGATGTAATAGTCACTATGTTTTTATCTGATGTAGGGAGTATAGTTATTATAGATGAGAATGAAGAGTTATGTGGAGTTGTTTCCAGAAAAGACTTGTTAAAAGCAACTATAGGAGGTTCTGATATAAATAAGATGCCAATAGGTATGATAATGACAAGAACTCCAAATGTAGTCACTTTGACTAAAGGAGCAAGTGTGTTATTAGCTTCAAGAAAAATAATAGAACATGAAGTAGATTCGATTCCAATTGTTGAATATAAGGGAGAAGACAAAAATCATATGAGAGTTGTTGGGAGAATATCAAAGACCAACATAACTAGGCTATTTTTGGAAATAGTTGACAATTAAGGAGGTATGCTGGTGAAAAACCTAATTATATATGCAGTATCAGATTCAGTAGGGGAGACTGCGCAACAAGTTGCAAAAGCATGTATGTCTCAATTTTATGTAAATGAAACTTATGAAATAAAAAGATTTCCATACATGATTAACAAAGGAGTACTACTTGAAACTTTGGAGAATGCAAAAGCTGAAAACGCTTTGATTGTATATACATTAGTTGATGAAGAATTATGTAGTATTGTTGAAAGGTATTGTGAAAGAGAAGGTCTTAGTTGTATAGACCTTATGACAGATATACTAAGAGAAATAAGCAAGAGAACAGGAAGAAAACCTAAAAGAGAAGCTGGTATAATTAGAAAATTAGATGAATCTTACTTTAAGAGAGTTGAAGCTATAGAGTTTGCAGTAAAATATGATGATGGGAAAGACCCTAGAGGTGTTCTTCAAGCAGACATAATTTTAGTGGGAATCTCAAGAACATCTAAAACTCCTTTGAGCATGTATTTAGCTAATAAAAATATAAAAGTAGCTAATGTTCCATTAGTTCCAGAAATACCAATTCCTAAAGAAGTATTTGAGATAGATACTAAAAAGATAATAGGTCTTACTAATTCACCTGAAAAGCTAAATGAGATAAGAACTCAAAGGTTAAAAGCCTTAGGTCTATCCAGTAAGGCAAACTATGCCAATTTAGAAAGAATACTTCAGGAGTTAGATTATTCAGAAGAGATAATGAAAAGAATTGGATGCCCAGTAATAAATGTTTCAAATAAGGCAATAGAGGAAACAGCAGGTATAATTTTAGACATAATGAAAGAAAATGGCCTAAAGATATACAAAGAAATAGAAATTTAATAATGTCTATTAATAAAAATGATATAAATTAAAATAAAAAGATTAATGGGGGATTTAACAATGGAAACTAAGTATGTTTATAGTTTTAGTGAAGGAAGCAAAGACATGAAATCTTTACTAGGAGGTAAAGGTGCCAATTTAGCAGAAATGACTAAGATAGGTTTACCTGTTCCTCCTGGATTCACTATAACAACAGAAGCATGTAATGATTATTATGTTAACAATGAAAGTATAAGAGAAGATATAATAAAAGAAATAGAAGAGCATTTAGCCACTTTAGAAAAAGAATTAGATAAAACATTAGGATGCAATAAGAATCCATTATTAGTATCAGTTCGTTCTGGTGCAGTATTCTCTATGCCAGGAATGATGGATACAATTCTTAATCTAGGTCTTAATGATAATAGTGTTGTTGGTCTAGCAGAGGCTACACAAAATGAAAGATTTGCATATGATAGTTACAGAAGATTCATACAAATGTTTTCTGATGTTGCTATGGAAGTTCCAAAATATAAATTTGAAAATGTATTAGACAGAGTAAAAGAAGAAAAAGGATACACAGTTGATACAGAACTTACAACTGATGATTTAAAAGAAATAGTAAAAGAATTTAAAGCAATTTACAAAAAAGAAATAAAAAATGATTTCCCACAAGACCCAAAAGAGCAATTAATGCTTGCAATAGAGGCTGTATTTAAATCATGGAATAATCCTCGTGCAATCGTATACCGCAAGTTGAATGATATAGCTCATAACTTAGGAACAGCAGTAAATATTCAATCAATGGTATTTGGTAATATGGGAGAAACTAGTGGTACAGGTGTTGCATTTACTAGAAATCCAGCCACAGGAGAAAATAAATTATTTGGTGAATTCTTAATGAATGCACAAGGCGAAGACGTTGTTGCAGGTATAAGAACTCCTCAAAATATATCAACTCTTGCTGATGTAATGCCAACTGTATTTGATGAATTCGTAAAAATTACTCATATACTTGAAGGTCACTATAAAGATATGCAAGATATAGAGTTTACTATAGAAAATGAAAGATTATATATACTACAAACTAGAAATGGTAAGAGAACAGCAAAAGCAGCAATAAATGTAGCAGTTGATTTAGTTGAAGCTGGAATAATTGATGAAAAAGAAGCTATAATGAGAATTGAGCCTAATCAATTAGACCAATTATTACATCCAAAATTTGAAGATAACGCATTAAAAGAAGCTAAGGTTATAGCAAAAGGTTTACCAGCATCACCAGGTGCGGCAAGTGGTAAAGTTTATTTCAATGCTGATGATGTAGTAAAAGCAAATGAAAAAGGAGAAAAAGTAGTTTTAGTTAGACTAGAGACATCTCCAGAAGATATAGAAGGTATGATTAAAGCTGAAGGAATTCTTACAGCTAGAGGTGGAATGACATCACATGCAGCAGTTGTTGCTAGAGGTATGGGCAAATGTTGTGTTGCTGGATGTGGAGAGATAAAAGTTGATGAGTTTAATAAAGAAATAAGAGCACTTGATGATGTAGTTATAAAAGAAGGAGAATACATTTCTATAGATGGTTCTACAGGAAATGTGTACCTAGGAGATGTTAAGAAAACAGAAGTATCTTTAACTGGAAACTTTGAAAAATTGATGAACTGGGTAGATAAGCACAAATGTATGATGGTTAGAACTAATGCAGATAATCCTAGAGATGCTCGTGCAGCTATAGAGTTTGGTGCTGAAGGTATAGGTTTATGTAGAACTGAGCATATGTTCTTTGATGAAGCTAGATTGCCAGCAGTTAGAGAAATGATATTATCTAATACAGTAGAGCAAAGAGAAAAAGCACTTGAAAAAATATTACCAATGCAAAGAGAAGATTTTGTAGAGTTATTCAAAGTTATGGATGGGAAACCAGTTAATATAAGATTACTAGACCCACCACTACATGAATTCTTACCTCATGATGATGAGACTATAGAAGAACTTGCAGAATCTATGGGAATAAAAGTAAGTGATATTAAGAAGAGAATAGTTGACTTAGACGAATTTAATCCAATGCTTGGACACAGAGGTTGTAGACTTGCAATAACTTATCCTGAAATATGTGTAATGCAATCTAAAGCCATAATACAAGGTGCTATAGAAGCAATTAAAGCAGGTGTTAAAGTTTCTCCAGAGATAATGGTTCCATTAGTTGGAGAAGTAAATGAGTTAAAGATAATAAGAAAAATGATAGTAGAAACTGTTGATGCCATAATAAAAGAGGAAGGCGTAGAAGTTCCTTATACTGTAGGTACTATGATAGAAATACCTAGAGCTTGTTTAACTGCTGATGAAATAGCACAAGAAGCGGACTTCTTCAGTTTTGGTACTAATGACTTAACTCAAATGGCATTTGGATATTCAAGAGATGATGCTGGTAAATTCTTAAGTCAATATGTAGATGAAGAAATACTAGAAAAAGACCCATTCCAAGTACTAGACCAAAATGGTGTTGGTAAATTGGTTAAGATGGGAGCTAAATTAGGTAGAGAAGTTAAACCAGAATTAAAACTAGGAATATGTGGAGAGCATGGTGGAGAACCATCTTCAGTAGAGTTCTGTTATAGTGTGGGGCTTAACTATGTATCTTGTTCACCATTTAGGGTGCCAATTGCTAGACTTGCAGCAGCTCAAGCATCTATAAAAAATCCTAGACAATAATAGATTGTAAAATATATAATCCAAATTAAAATAATATCCCCTATTGTTCAATGTATCAAATTAAGTATTTGTAAGTTGAATATAGGGGATATTTATTATAAAAATTTAACTTATATAGTTGTAAGTGAAACGTATTTAATTATATTGCATATATTATTGTAGAGAGAAATTTTAACTATAATTAAATTGAGTTTACTGGAGGGGATAAAGTTGACAAAGTGTCCTAAATGTGGAAAGGAAGTATCATCACGTCCAGGTAGTGTATGCCCACGATGTGGATTTAAAGTAGCAGATGAAAGTCTAAAAATAAGATGTCCAGAACCTAGCTGTAGGGCTTTGGTATCTAGGAAATTGGACTATTGTCCTAAATGTGGATGCAAACTTAGAGGATATAATATTTCTGAATTTGTTAATATGGTGAGATGCAAAATAGATGAGACATTTGATAAAAGATAATTAAATTTAGAGTTAAGCTTTTGAGGGTGTCTCAAAATGAACTTTTTAGTTCATGAGGCACTCTTTTTTGTGTGAAATCAAATATATTTTTATTATTTAAATAATGAAAAAGAGGCTTATCTCTATTTTGAGATAGCCTCTATCAAAGTATACGGTTTTATAAGTAAATATATCTTTGCTAATCTATTTCTATTATTTGCCTTCTGAATCTTCCATGATTAAAGTTACGAGTGTGCATAGCTATTTTTTAATCAAATGTATGTTAAAGTAATCTTTCTATTTACTAGAATTGTTTCCAGTATTAAGTATCCAAGGCTTCTCTATACCATTTTTTAATGAGTTATAATTCACAATAAGTGTGTCATAGCTATTTTTAGCATCATCATTACTTACCACTTGTTTTTTATAATCAGTTAGAGTAATTAATCCTAAATCATATCTTAATTTAGTATTTTTTAATTGTTTTTCTGATAGTTCAAGTTGCTTTTTAGTAGTCTGAATTGTATCTTCTAAAGCAAGTAATTGAGCATAGCTATCAATTAATCCTTTTTTAAGAGCCTTTTTACTGTCTTCTAATGTTACTAAACCATTTTCAGTCTCATATTTACGTTGAAGATAATTTGCATATGTAGTAAGCTCAACAACATAACTCTTTCTGTATGCATCAACTTCTTTTTCATATTGCTCATAATCTTTTTTATACTTATCCATAAGAACATTATATTCATCATCAGTTAGACTACCTTGTTCTGGTTTTTTAGGAGCAACTGGTCTTGTAGGTCTATCTGGTAAATCTACTTTATTCTCATCATCATCATAAAAACTTTCTTCTGTACGTTCTAAAATCAATTGGTCATATTTTAAATATTTATTAACCTTACCTTCCATATATGAATCAACTGAGCCACCTACTCTAAAAGATTCAAATCTATATTCTTTATCTAATTGATAATTGTTTAAATCTATATTAGTTAACAATTTAAAATAGTCTTGATTATTTTTTAGTTCTTGAAGTTTGGCTTTTTGAGTATTTTGTAAGGTCTGAAGTTCAAGTTCAGCTGACTCAGTTTCTAAAGAGGTTACTAACCCTAAATCCTTTTTTAATTTCATATCTTTAATTTCTTTAGTTTTTATCTCAATATTGTTTTTTATCTTATCTAGTTCATTTTCTCTTGAGACTAAATCATTAAATTTATTAGTAATGTCGTTGGCTATTTGGTCTTCCATAAATTCTTTAGCTTGCTCACTTTGATTTTTAAGAAGTCCCATTTGGTCATATGGAAATGAGTTGTTACCTTCATCATACCTATCAATTTCATCTTGTACTTTTAACTTTTCTTTTAACATTTTTATTTCTTCTGATTTCATTTTTAATTTTTCACTATTTTTAAGTGCAGCACTTACAGTTTCTCTAGCAGTCAAAATTTCCTTTTCAGATGTTCTTTTATTTGATTCACTTACAATGGAATTATCAACTTTATTTATAGAAGAAGTATTATCATCTGCATAAATTGGTATTAGATTGGCTGTTATTATACCAACACCACAGCCAATTGCAACCATTTTGCTAACTCTTTTATTCAATACAATCACCCTCCATTCTATTTAAACTTTAGCTTTCAATTTTGGTTTCTTTATTATCTTGCGCTTTATACTTCCTATTTTATCTGTTATCTTACCAAATATTTTAGGCATTTTGTCTGAAAACTTATTTTCCCATTTATCAAATATTAAGTATATAGTAGGTATAAGTACCAAAGTTATAAGTGTAGATACAGTTAGACCACCCATTATAACTATAGCTAGTGGTTGCATTGTCTCCCCACCTTCACCAAGAGATAGTGCTGTTGGTAACATACCTAAAATTGTTGTTGCTGTAGTCATTAGGACTGGTCTTAATCTTGCTGCACAACCAATTGAAACCAAACCAATTAAATCATTATTACGATTTGCTTTTCTAAGTTGCTCTATGTAGTCAATAAGAACTATACCATTATTAACAACGATACCTATAAGTAAGATTATACCTAGCATACCGACAGTACTTAAACTTTGACCACTAACTAGAAGAGAAAGTACAACTCCAACAAATGCAAATGGAACACAGAACATAATTATAAATGGTTTACTAAATGATTCAAACTGAGCTACCATTACCATATAAACTAATGCTATAGCTATGACCATTGAAAATCCAAGACTCGCCATAGATTCATTCATCATCTCTGTTTCACCACCAACACCTATAGAGTAATCTTTAGGAATTACCATTTTGTTCGTTTTCTCTAATGCTAGTTTTGTAGCAGTACCAGCATCTAAATTGTCAAGTGTAGCAGTTATATTTACAGAAAAGTCTCCATCAGTTCTAGATATAGATTGTAAACCATCTGCCATTTTTATGTCTGAAAAAGCCCCAAGAGGAACTTCTTTTCCAGTTGCCGAATTTACTTTTAATTGCTTAATATCTTCTAGATTATCAATACTATCTGCTTTAAATTTTAGATTTACATCGACCTTGTAATCATCAATTGTGGCAGTAGTAACTGAATCACCATTTATTGCTGTACGTAATAATCCTGCAATTTCAGCAGTATTTACACCATATTCTTGAGCTTTGTGTTTGTCTATTGTAAATTGAGCCTCTTGTGTTGTATCTGCAAGAGACGTTTCAACGTTTCTAAATCCTTTTATAGAACTAAATTCTTTTTCAGCTTCTTTTCCTAATATCTTCAATACATCTAAATCAGGACCTTTCATTTCTAATGTGAAGTCTGCTCCTCCAGCTCCACCCATAACACTACTGTTTTGACTTACGTTTATTTTACAATCTGGCACAGTAGCAACTCTATCAATTATCTCTTTTTCTATTTCATCAGTAGTCCTTTTTCTATTTTTTTGAGATTCTAATTCAATTGCTATATTTGCTATATTATTGTTTGAATCTGATGTTAAAGTTGTTATTAAAGTTTTAACTTCTGGAATATCTGAAACTTTTTTCTCGGTCATAGATACATAGTAATCATTGGATTCTAGGTTAAGACCTTTTGGAAGTTCTATAGAAATAGATAATTCTCCCTTGTCTGCAGCAGGCATAAAGTCCATACCTATGAATCCCATTCCAAATAGGGAAGCTACAAAAATAAGTAAACTTGATATTACAACTAAACGTTGATGTCTCAAACATACACTTAATAATTTTTTATATGCTTCACTTACCTTATCAAATATAGGGCTATCTTTTTCTTGCATCTTTTGGCTATTTTTTCCTCTACTTAATTTTGCAAATACACTAGGAACAAGTGTAATTGCACCTATAAAAGAGAAGGCTAGGGAAGCTATTAGTGTTTTACCCAATGCTCCAAAGGTTATTTTGGCTATACCTTCTGTAAACATAATAGGCAAGAATATTGCTATAGTAGTCAATGTCGATGCAAGTATTGCATTGGTTACAGTTCTTGTTCCCTCAATAGCACAATCGTCAAGACTTAACCTACCACTTTTCCTATATTTA
This sequence comes from Clostridioides sp. ES-S-0108-01, assembly GCF_020662285.1. Taxonomy (NCBI): domain Bacteria; kingdom Bacillati; phylum Bacillota; class Clostridia; order Peptostreptococcales; family Peptostreptococcaceae; genus Clostridioides; species Clostridioides sp. ES-S-0108-01. The sequence continues at coordinate 72,322 of NZ_JADGMN010000001.1, forward strand.
AATATATTTTCAATTACAACTGTAGCATTATCAACAACCATACCAACTGAAATTACCAATGAACTTGCAGTAATAAGGTTTAAACTTTCACCAGTAAAGTAGAGAATTGCTATAGCACCTATTATAGAAATTGGTATTGCAACTGCAACAACTAGTGAAGCTCTTACACTTTTTAGGAAAGCAAATATTACAATAAATGCAATAACAGCACTTATAAGTAAGTTGCTCATTACACTGTTTATTGATTCGCTTATGTATGAACTTGTATCGTTAGCAATTTTAATTTTAAATTGAGGATTTTCTTTATTCAATTCATCCACATATTTATATGCACTTTGCATAACTTTTACAGTATTGGCATCTTGTTGTTTAGAAATATCAATTACTAAACTGTCTTTTCCATTGTATCTATAAATACTGTCTTTGTCTGCGTATCCATAATCTACACTACAAAGATTATCTAATCTAACTGTATTTCCTCCCTTTACAGGAATTTGAATCTGTTTTATGTCATCTAAAGATTCTAGTTTATCAATTGCTCTTAGAACTATTTTATCCTCACCTTGAGTAATTGAGCCATAAGGGAATGTTTTATTACTAGATGATAAAATGCCCTTTATAGTTGATAAACTGACTCCATAATTTGAAAGAACCGCTGGGTCAGCTATTACATTAATTTGTGCTTTTTCTCCACCTTTAAGGTCTGCTGATGTAACACCATCTATAGATTCTATTTTAGGCTGAATTACATCCTCAGCATATTTTCTTAATGCCTGTGAACTATTTTCATTTCCTCCAGATATAACAAGCTGACCTATAGCTTGTGCATTCATATCTAATTTTAGAACTGTTGGTTTAGCTGCATCATCTGGAAGGCTAGTCTGCAATGCATCAACTTTAGACCTAACATCATTCATTATCTCATCTAAATTAGTTCCAAATTCAAATTGAGCCACTACCATAGAAACACTTTCTTGTGAACTTGATATAGTAGATTTTACATTTGAAACAGCTGATAAACTTTCGTCAACTTTTTGACTAATTTGTTCATCGACGTCTTGAGGACCAGCACCTGTCCAAGTAGTCATAACCATTACAACCGGTATTTCTATATCAGGCATTAGGTTTATTGACATTTTCTTATATCCAATACCACCAAAAACTATTAATACTAAAAAGACCATTATGATTGTGAGAGGACGTTTAACGGAAGTATGTGTTAAATTCATAGTCTAATTCTCCTTTTCTACAGGAAATATCTTAGTTCCATCAGAAATAAGACTTATCCCTCCAATAATCACTGTATCTTTATCACTCACACCACTTTTAATTTCTATTTTATCCTCTGTTACAATTCCAGTTTGAACTAATTTTTTCTTTGCTATATTATCTTTGTTTGTTATGTATACATATTTCTTTCCATTTTCTTCAAATATAGCCTTTTTAGGCACTGTAACAGCACCATTTTCTTTTTCGACAATTAAGTTTACTTGAGCAGACATTCCTGCTTTAAACTTGTTGTTTGTATTAGTAACAAGTACTTTAACAGGATATAAAGACGTCTGAGGGTCAACTACTGAGGGTACATAATCTATTTTTCCTAGAACTCTTTGGCCCTCAATCATAACATCTACATTTCCATCCTTCTTAAATTTGCCTATATCTGATTCTGCCACATTTAAATCAACTTCTAATATATTAGGATTAGAAATAATAAAAGCTGGCTGTGATTGTGTTATCATTTCTTTTGAATCAAAGTTTTTAGCCGTTATTGTACCATCTACTGGAGATGTTAATGTTAATTTATCTAAGTTACTCATTGCTAAATTATATGATACTTGAGCCTGATCAAGTTGTTTTTTAGCAAGTGATTTAGATTGAGGTATACTTTTTGAAATTACTGTATCATATGCTCTTTGAGCAGAATCTAGTTGTTGCCTTGATTGTTTCAAAGCAAACACTATTTTTTTTAATTGGTCTAAACTAATTACTTCCTGATCATAAAGAACCTTATTATTGTCATAATTTCTTCGAGATTCGTCATATTGAATCTTTGCATTATCAAGAGCTGTTTTTGCTTGATTTACCTGAGCTTCTAATGAGCCACCAGTGGCACTTGAATAACTTGCTTTTGCTAAATCTAGTGCTGCCTTACTCTGTTTTACACTATTTTCTAGCTCTGGACTGCTTATGCTCAATAATTCATCTCCTTTTCTTACATTTTGCCCAAGTTTTACATAAACTTCTTGAACTGTGCCAACAGTCTGTGCAGTAACAGCTGTTTCATCTTTAACCTTTGTAGTTCCTGAGAAAGAATTTGTGTTTTCAATTTCTCCACCTACTGCTTTTTGAACAGAGACTGCTATTGGTTTCTCAGGTTCAGATTCTTCTGTTTTTCCACATCCAACTAAAAACAGTGAACTACACATTAAGAAAACTATTAAATATCTTTTCATATTTCCTCCTATTATATATTACACACTAGCTTATTGTAGAATTTAAAGTGTCTTATAATTTAAGTTTAGTTTTAGACTAATTAAAAAACTTCCCTTTATTGGCAATTTATAATTCTCTAATTTGATTATAAATTTATAATTATTATGAGTCAATAACTTTTTCTTGTTTTAAATTTATTAATAGTTTATAATTTATACTATATTAAATAACGAATATTTTATTATATTATCTATTGAAGGGATGTTACAAATATGGATAACAACAAGATACTTAAAATAGCGGACTCTTTTTTAGACTTTTTATTTGTACTTGAGAATAATATATTTAAAGAAAGTGATTTGTTAAAAAAATTTCAAAATAACTCGGATATAATGAAAGCGTATTTTGAAGAATGTCCAATGGCTCCATCACATGCTAAGGTAATTCTTTATCTTATGACATCGAATTCATCATCAATCTCTCAAATAGCTTCTAATTTAGGAATTTTAAAATCAAACATGACACCGATTATTGATAGATTAGTGGAACATGGTTTAGTCAATAAATTTCCTGACCCAAAAGATAGAAGAATTCTTAGAGTTGAATTAACAGATAAGGCATTTGAATTATTTGATGTGGTAAAAGCCATTTTCAAAGAATCTCTAGTAAAAAAATTATCGAATCTTTCTGATGAAGAGCTAATTTTATTGGATGAACATACACTAAAGTTATCAGAAATAGTAAAGAAATTAGGTTAGCTATCACTATTTACAAAGTTAAAACTTTGCAAGAAAAGAAATGGCAGTAGCATAATATTCTATATTATACTACTGCCATTTCTTTTCTTATGAGTATTTAGTTATCAAACTCTATTTTCCAATTAAAATAGCCAGTATCTGGGTTTTTATTATATTTTAATGTAGCATCAAATTTATTACCGTTTTTAGCAGTTAAAGATTTTACTCTTGTTTCACCTTTTTTTAAAATATTTTTGACCATTGTTTTGTTAACTTTCTTTTTATAAAGACTTAAGTACTTATCATTTTTCCAAATAACAAATTTACATTCTTTGTGATTTTTACAAGCAAATCCTTTATCAAATTCAAGTACATCACCTTGACAAATAGGACATTTACCAAGGGATTGATTTTCATCATTATTTCTACCTTCTTTTTTAATGTCAGAATCTTTTGATATAGCAACTTCTTTTTCAGCATTAGTCACATCTTTTTTCTGTTTTTTTTCTTTTGTTTTGGTAAATTTTTTAGTTTTTGAATCAAAAGTATATGCTTCTGTATTTATATTTTTTGAAGCGTCTTGTTTTATAATATTTACATTTTGATATATAAAACTAATGATATTAGTAAGATATTCTTTTCTAGTGTATTTTCCTTTTTGAATATCGCTCAAGCTTTTTTCAAGTTTTCCAGTATAATCTACATCAAATAAGTCTTTAACAGGAAAAATTTCAACTAAATTTTTACCAAGGTCTGTTATAGAATAAGATTTTCCTTTTTTCTTTACATATCCTACTTGATTTATCTTATTTAATACATCAGCACGTGTGGCTGATGTTCCAATTGAATATCCAGACAGCACTGTTGTATCTTCTTCAGGCACATTTTTGCCACAATTTTTCATAGCTTTTAAAAGGGTGTCCTCAGTATATGGCTTAGGTGGAGTAGTTTGCTTAGTTAGTGGTTTTATTTCTAATACATCTACAATATCATCTTTATTCACAAGTGGAAGTAAATCGTTTTTTTCTTCCTTATTATATACTTCAAGATATCCTTTTGATTTAAGTACCTTACCTTTTGTTAAGAAAGTGCAATTATCTACTTCAGTCTTAATTTCTGTATTCTCGTATTCAGCAGGAGGCATAAAGTTTGCTATAAATCTATCTTTTATAGCATCATAAACTAATTGTTCATCCTTAGATAAGCTTTTTGGAATTATATAAGTTGGAATTATAGCACTATGGGAGTCTACCTTAGAAGAATCAAAGACCCTTTTAGTTTTGGAAAACTTAATTTTATTTTCGTATTCAAGGCCAACTTTTAACTTATCTAGAGTTTGAGAAGCTTTTGAAGCTAAACTTTCTTCCAAGAAAATAGAATCAGTTCTAGGGTAAGTTATATATCCACCCTTACCATTCCCCTCATAAAGAGATTGACAGACGTTTAAAACCTTGTCAGATGTAAAACTCGAATACTTAGAAGTTATATATCCTTGAAGTGATGTCAAACTAAAAAGTTTTGGTGCATATTCTTTTGACATAGTAACTTTTTTATCTAGTATTTTACCAGTTTCAGACGTAATTGAAGCTATAATTTTATTTGCATCTTCAAGTGTATCAAATTTACTTTCTTTGCCCTTAACATATTTACCTTTGTATTCACCAGTTTCAGCTTTAAAATGACCTTCTATTTCATAATAAGTTTTAGGAACAAAATTTAGTATTTCCATATCTCTATCATAGACTAATTTAACTGTTGGAAGAATTACTCTACCTATATTTAATAATTTTCCATTTCCATATTTTAATGTAGCAACAGAAGTGAAATTTATTCCAATCAACCAGTCAGTAATAAGCCTTGTATATCCAGCAGCTTGAAGATTTCTCATCTCATCTTCGTCCTTTAAGTTTTTTATACCCCTTGTAATATCTTCTGGTGTCCATTCATTTACCAAGATTCTTTTTACTGGTTTTTTATTTTTTGCAAGTAAAAATATTAAAAATGCTATAAGTTCTCCTTCTCGGTCATTATCAGTAGCATTTATTACATATTCCACATCTTTTCTATTTAAAAGCTTTTTTACAGTGTTGAATTGTTTTGTTTTAGAACTATCAATTTTAAATTTAAACTTATCTTCAGGAACAAATGGAAAATTATTCATTTTCCAAGAGCCAGAATATTTATCTTTATCATAATCCTTCATATCATATAATGATACTAAGTGTCCAACCGCATAAGTAATTATATAATCATTTCCTTCAAAGTAGCCATCTTGTCTGGTCTTTGCACCTAAAAATGATGCTATAGTTTTTGCCACAGATGGTTTCTCAGCAAGTACAAGTTTCATAAAAAATCCTCCTTTAAAACACTAATAATTATATTACCACAAAAAAATAAAAAACTTCAAGAGGTCGAAATTTAAGTTATAATATTTATAGAAAGTTGAAAGGAGATATAAAATGTACAATTTGAAAGTAAAAAAACTAAATGATGATGCTATAATACCTAATTTCGCTCATAAAGGTGATGCTGGTATGGATTTGTATTCTATAGAAGAGGTTGTAATACCTTCTGGAGAGACTAAACTTATTAAAACTGGAATATGTATAGAGCTTCCTGCTATGACAGAAGCACAGGTAAGACCTAGAAGTGGGCTTGCCTTAAAACATTCTATTACTGTGTTAAATACACCAGGAACTATTGATGAAGGATATAGAGGAGAGCTTAAGATTATATTAATAAATCATGGGAAAAATGATTTTAAGGTTGAAAAGCATATGAAAATTGCTCAAATGATAGTAAAACCTATCTATGATATTAACATAGAAGAAGTAAAAGAATTAAGTGACTCTGAAAGAGGAAAAGGTGGGTTTGGCTCAACTGGATTTTAAAAAGTTACAAAAAAGTTGAAAAATATAGCCATCTTTTAAAAAGGTAAAAGATGGCTATATTACTAAATTACAGGCTATTAATGATTAAAATTAATTCGTGGTAATTTATGGTAAATAAATATTGCTATAGACAAATAGTTACAAATTTGTAATAATATTAATATAAAAGAAATAATTGATATTTTAATATAGTGTCAATTATTTTTTTATATTTAGAAATGAAATAAAGAGAGTAGAAAAGAGGAGATGAGTGGAAAGTTATGAATTTTAATCAAAAGAGGATAGCAGCCAGTATAATGGCAACTGCGATAATAATGCCTACCATGGGTAACTTAGCATATGCTAATGAGTCCGAAATAGAAAGTGTAAGCATGGAAAGCAGAACAATAACAGGGAATGCGGTAAATTTTAGAAAAGGACCAGGTACAAACCATGAATCAATGGGGAAACTTTACAAAGGTGATAAAGTTGAGTACGTAGGAAAAGATGGTTCTTGGGTAAAAGTTAAATATAATGGAAACACAGGTTATGTGCATGGGAATTATGTAGCAATAAATAACCTTGGAAATAGTAATGAAAGTAACGATGCTTCAGTTAAGTCAACAAAAGTTGTAACAGCAAAGGGATTAAATTTTAGAACAGGGCCAAGTACAAGTAGTTCTAAAATATCTACACTAGGATACGGGACTGAAGTTGGATACATATCTGAGTCAAATGGATGGTCAAAAATAAGTTCTAATGGTAGAGTGGGTTATGTTTCAAGTAAATATTTAGGAACTAGTGTAAATGACTCTACAAATGAAAATGATGGAAACGGTTCAAATGACCTTGTAAAAGATACAAAGGTTGTAACAGCAAAGTCATTGAACCTTAGAACAGGACCAGGTACAGGTCATTCTAAAGTATCTACATTAAGCTATGGTACTGAAGTTGGAAGTATTTCTGAAAATGGAGGATGGACAAAAGTAAGTCATGACAATCAAACAGGATACGTGTCAAGTCAATATCTTGCTGAAAAAGGTTCTGTTGATACTTCAACTCCAGCTGATTCAACTAATTCTCCAAGTCAGGGAGCTGACAGTGTAATAAGTTTTGCAAAAACACTACTTGGAAAACCATATGTATGGGGAGCAGAAGGTCCAAATAGTTTTGACTGTTCTGGATTCACACAATACGTTATGAAAAAATCTGCAGGAGTTAGTATACCAAGAGTATCGAGAGACCAAAGCAAGTATGGAACATATGTAAATAGAGGAGACCTTAGAAGTGGAGATTTAATATTTTTTGATACACAAGGTTCAAACAATGGTTCTGTAAGTCATGTTGGAATATATATGGGAAATGGAGATATGATACATGCATCTTCAGGTTCATCAAAAAAGGTAACAATATCTAATATAAATAGTAGCTACTATTCAAGTAGATATGTAAACGCAAGAAGAGTTTTATAATTATTTTTTATTATGAAACTTAATAAATAGATTTTTCTTTATTGCTTATAATATGAAAGCAGGTACAATATTGATAGTAACATATATTATAATTTATGCTACTATTTGGTTGGTACCTGCTTTTTTTATTTATTTTCTCCGTTTATAGAAAATAAGTTGTATTTATATTTTTTTATAAATTTTAACACAAACAGTAAATTATAAATTATCAAATAGTAGTAGTTTATATAAATAAAAATTTTAGAATATTTTTTGAGATTCTTCTAACTCATAAGCGTCCATTAAAGCTTCTCCAAATCTCTGATAGTGAATTATTTCCCTTTGACCTAAGAATTTTAGTACATTTATAACATCAACATCATCTGTTAGATTTATAAGTTGATAATAAGTTGCAAGTGCCTTTTGTTCAGCTGCCATATCCTCATGTAAATCAGTTACAGGGTTTGACATAACTGCAATAGGTCTTACATCAAATGGAACACCATTTGAATCTGTTGGATAAAGTCCATATCCATTTTGAGCATAATTTGAACCAAGACCTGCAGCTTTTAGTTCTTCAGGGCTTGCATCAGAAGTCAACTGATAAACCATAGCACAGATAACCTCAACGTGAGCTAGTTCCTCTGTACCAATATCTGTTAAAAGTGCACGCATATTACCAGTAGGCATTGTATATCTTTGGCTTAAATATCTCAATGATGCAGCAAGTTCTCCATTTGGTCCACCAAATTGAGTTATAAGAAATTTAGCCATTCTAGGGTCGCAAGTTTTTATATTAACTGGGTGTTGTATAGTTTTCTGATATATCCACATAAATTCTCAATCCTCCAATACTCGATGTCTAATAATTAAATTCTCTGTCCCAAGGCCAAGGTTGGTCAGCCCATTGCCAAGGGCATCTACTTGGAGCATACCCAAAGTTAGTTAAAGGACCGTATTTATTTTCGTAAGCATATCTAGCTTGCGCAAATTGATTACATAATGAATTGTAAGTGTTGATAGCATTTTTATCGTTAGGATGATTGTCTAAATATAAGTTCATATCAACACATGCAAAAGATGTCTCCTGAATTTTTCTCATAAGTTCAGCTCTAGGTGAATCTTTCATTATCTTCTACCTCCTCTATATTTTTTTGGCTTAGCATATAATTCTTTGTTGTACATTTCAGATTCTAATAAGTTTAGTTCTGGGAATATAGTTCCAAATTTTAATGCATCAGAAAGGCAGTACATTTCTGTGAAAATTTGATTGTTAACATATGGTCTAGCCAAAGATGAACCACAATTTTTTTTGATATCTCTAGTTTTATTTTCCAAGATGAAAACCTCCTTGTTGTAAATAGATAGGTAACTCTATCTAGTGTATAATATTCAATCATTTAAAAATCGTTACTCATAATAAAATATTAAATGAGAAAAATAAAAAAGATAATAAAAGAAAGAGGTTATTTATGTTATTATAAGTTTATGTGTTATTGTAAACTATAAATTATTTATTAAAATTAAAGTAAAAATTATAGTATTTTGTGGATGAAGGTAGACTTTTTTGTAAAATATTATTAACATAAATATACGAGGTGATTAAATGAGTGAGCTATCAGGAAAAGGCTGTGAAATTATAGTTCCTTTTGAGGAAAGGCTTCCAGTAAGAGATATAGAAAAAAGTATAATAAAAAAGTATAGAAAAAATTTATGGTCCAAGTTTATGAAGGCAATAAGAGATTATAAATTAGTTGAAGAAGGGGATAAGATAGCTGTAGCAATTTCTGGTGGAAAAGACAGTATTCTTATGGCTAAAATGTTTCAAGAGTTAAAGAAACATGGACAAGTTAATTTTGATGTTGAATTTGTTGCTATGGACCCTGGATACCATGCAAATATAAGACAATTACTTATAGATAATTGTAAATATCTAAATATACCAATACATTTATTTGATTCAAGAATATTTGAAATAGCAGATGAAATAGCAAAAGATTATCCATGTTATATGTGTGCAAGAATGAGGAGAGGAGCATTATATTCAAAAGCAGAAGAGTTAGGATGTAATAAACTTGCATTAGGTCATCATTATGATGATGTAATAGAGACAACAATGCTTAACTTATTGTGTGCTGGCAATTTTAAAACAATGCTTCCTAAACTTAATTCCACTAATTTTGAAGGTATAAAAATCATAAGACCACTTTATTATATAAGAGAAGAACATATTATAAGATTTATTCAACATAGTGGTATATGGCCATTAAATTGTGCATGTATGGTTGCTGCTAAAAAAACAGGCAATAAGAGATATGAGATAAAAGACTTAATAAAGAGTCTAGAACCAAATTTTAAAAATGTAGAAAAGTCTATATTTAAGGCAGCAGAAAATGTAAATCTTGATTCAGTACTTGGATGGCAAAAAGATGGGGAGAAACATTCTTTCTTAGAAAATTTTGAATAAAAGTAATTAAAAAGAATCACTATAAACAATTGGAAAGGGTGTTTATATTGAAAAGAGTATATATAGATTTTGAAATGAATATGCCAAATTCTAAATCAAAGAGAGCAGTATTAAATTCTGATATAATTGCAATTGGAGCAGTTATGTATAATGAAAAAACAAAAAATATTGCTAAATTTAAATCTTTAATAAGACCGGTAAGTAATGATGAATTGTATCCTCATATACAGGAATTAACACATATATCTTCTGAAGAATTGAAGAATGCACCAAGTTATGAAGAGGTCATGAGAAAGTTTAAAAAATGGCTTGGCATATTTTCTGACATTAAAGGGATATATACTTTTGGTAATTTAGATTTGACATGTTTCAATAACACAGATATGAGAAGTTCTAAAAAAAATAATCATCCAAGATTTGTAAATAATATTAGAGATTTATTTGTAGATATAAAAGAAAAATATATAAACTGTGGTATGAGATGTATGAACTATATATCATTGAAAAATTTACTTGAATTTATTAACTTAGAGTTTAGTGGAGATGCTCATGACCCATTAAATGATGCATATAATTTATTTATTTTGGATGAAGCAATCACAAATAATATAGATATACAAAATCTTTTGATAATACGTGATATAATAAGACCACCATTCAATTCTATAAATTGTAATTTAGATAATTGTTTTGATAAATTTAAGGAGTCACTATATAAAAACGAAGGAAATTATAATATTGTAGATTTTTCGATTGAGATAATAAAAACTGTGAGAATGTACTTATCAACAATCATAGATGTAAATATACAAAATTTAGAGGTTGTGAAGGATATAAGTAAAAAATTGGATACTATAGATAAATTGAAAGATATAGCGGAAGGTTATTTTTATTTATTAGAAGATGTGTATTTCGACATGAAAGACATACTAGAAGACTTAATGCTTTATAGAGTGCATGAAGATGAGTATAAGTATGAGGTAGAAAATATAATAAAAATGTTTGATGAGGACTTATATAATGAAAAAATATATATAAGTGAATTTAATAACTTAAATGTTGCTAACAAGGTATAGGAAATTATAAGAGTACATATATTCAAATTTTTAACGATTAGTTTATATATTAAAAAGATGAAGGGTAGGATGAAGTCATGGGTTTTAGAGAAATAAAAATTGAGGAACTACAGTTTAATCCATTTACTAAGATTGGTAAAGAATGGTTACTTATAACAGCTGGTGATTCAGAAAAGTTTAACACAATGACTGCTAGCTGGGGTGGTGTTGGAGTATATTGGAGCAAAAATGTCGTTACAACTTACATAAGACCACAGAGATATACAAAAGAATTTGTAGATAATAATGATACATTTACAATTGCGTTCTTTGATGAAACATACAGAGAAGCTTTAAATATCTGTGGGACTATTTCTGGTAGAGAGATAAATAAAATAGAAAAAGCAGGACTTACGCCATATTTTGTAGATGATACAGTAGCTTTTGAAGAAGCTAATATGATTATGGTATGTAAAAAATTATATCATGGTACTATGCCACCAGAAAATTTTGACGCTAAAGAAAATGATAAAAAATGGTATCCAGAGAAGGATTATCATACTATGTACATTTCAGAAATTATAAAAGTTCTTGTAAAAGAATAAGTATAATAAAAAATATCTGAAAAGAATTCATTATAAGTAAATGACCGTGTTTTTTATCTACTATCTATGTAGGTACTAAGGGCTAAATAGATACTAATTTTAAATAAATATTATTATAAAAAAGATGAACTATATTTACTAGGGTTCATCTTTTTATTTATGTAAAGCTTATATAAGTAGAGATTTATTTGAAATATTTGGGTATACTTTATAAGTATTTTTATGTTAACTAGAAACTCTTAATTTGTTACCTTTATATTTGATTTATTTTAATACAAATAATTTCAAGGTTAATTTTATTCAATATAGTATTATAAAAGTATAAATAGCATTCAATAAAAATATATATTGTATTAGGTATCTTAAATAAATTTTTTAAAGGGTGATTTTTTATGCAAAATATAACTAGTTATTTTAGAACAATACTATGTGTATTTATATGCTTATCATCTATATTTATATTTACTCAACTAGTTAGAGTATTTATTAATAAGAAGAAGGTTAATCAAAAAATTAAATCAAAAAAAGGATTTAGGTATGATAGAGATTTGATTGAAGCTAGAAGAGAAGAAATGCATATAAATAACAACAATAGTAATAAAAATAAGAGTAGCAATAAGAAATTAAAAGAAGAAAAAGTATTTAAATATGATAATGGCGATTTATATAAAGGTGAATTTGTTGATGGGAAGAAAAATGGATTTGGGATATATATTTTTTCAAGTAAGGAAAAGTATGAAGGCTTGTGGAAAGATGATAAGATGCATGGAATAGGAAAATATACTTATAGAGATGGTTCAATATATACAGGTGAATTTAAATACGGATTAAAAAATGGTTTGGGGAAATTAACGTATCCCAATAATGATATTTATAAGGGCTATTTTTTAGATAATAAGAAAAATGGGAAGGGTGTATTATACAAAAATGATGGAAATAAACAGGCAGGAATATGGGAAGATGATGAACAGTGTAAAAGTTTAGATTTTAAAGATTTAAATAATAATAAAATAAGCAAGGTTTATCAAAATAGATTAAATAACAATAAAGCAAAAATTTAGTCATTATAATAAAAAATCTTTATTTATGGCGGAATATAGAATATATCTATGTTGTAATTTGTAAAATCTTTCTATATCATATAAAATTAAGTATTGATTAGTCTATTACATAAATATAGAATATAAATATATCCATTTGATAATAAGGAGAAGAGATATGAAAGAATATGTAGTTGTGGATTTAGAAACTACAGGATTGGATCCATATAAAGGTTGTGAAATAATAGAAATAGGAATAACAGAAATAAAAAATGAACAAATTGTAAAAAACTATTCAAGGTTGATAAAACCTAAAGGAATAATTTCTTCATTTATAACAGAATTGACACATATAAGTAATGAAATGGTAGAAAATGAAGAACCTTTAGAATTAGTTTTACCTAGATTTAGAAAATACATAGGTAATAGAACTATAATTGCACACAATGCGAAATTTGATTTAAAGTTTTTAAATTACTATCTTAGAACATTAGATTTAGAACCAATAAACAATTATATATGTACGCTAGAGTTATTAAAAAAGTGTAAAAGTTATAAAGGAAAAAATAAGAAGCTTGAAACAGCTTGTGCTTATTACAATATAGAGAATATAAATGCTCATAGAGCTGACAGTGATACTTTAGCAACTGCAAAACTATTTTTGAAAATAAAAGATGAATATTAATCATAAATATAGAGAAAATTAGTGAAAATATGTTTTATAAAATTTGACCCTTAAGCTTACAATTTTGTTCTTTGATTTATTTTGTAGAACAATGTATAATGTACCTTATATGAGGAAGGGAGACTAAAATGGGTTATTACAACGATGATGATAATAATAAAATAAGACGTAAAAAAGTCAGCAACAGTAAAGATAGTAATAAAAAATCTAAACATTCTAAGACAAGTTCTAGCAAAAGAATAAGTGAAAAAGTAGATTCACAGAATCTTATAAAAAGAGATAGAGATAGTTTTACAAGAGATAATGTAAGACCTTTAAATACAGATTATAATCAAAGAGAAAGAAGAAGAGGCGAGTATAAAGAAAGAGAGAAAAAATTAAAAAGTAAAAAAAGAAAAAAACAAAAAAGGATTAAAATAGTTAGGGCATTGTTATCTATTATGCTAGTTGCACTGATTGTATTTTCAGTGGTAGGTGCAGTATTTACAGTTTCAGCTATAAAAGGGTCACCTGAAATTACTAAAAAATTAATTAGGTCTAAATATATAAGTAGTGAGGTTGTAAGTATAAAGCAAATGCCAAATGATTTAAAGCACGCAATAGTTTCTATAGAGGATGAGAGATTTTATAAGCATAAAGGAGTAGATGCTATTTCTCTAGTTAGGTCAGTACTAAATAATGTGTTTACAGATACAACTCAAGGTGGAAGTACTATAGATATGCAAGTTTCAAAGAATCTGCTTACTAGTGATGATAAAAATATGAAACGAAAAATAAGAGATATGTATAATGCTAAGCAGATGAATAAGATTATGACTAAGGATGAAATTCTTGAAGCTTATTTAAATAATATGTATCTAGGCAAAAATGCATATGGAGCTGCAAAGGGAGCTGAAGTCTACTTTGGTAAAAAAGTTAGTGAATTAAATCTAGCTGAATGCGCTATGTTGGCTGGTATGACAAATAACCCTGCAAGGTATATTGACCATGGAGAGGCTAAGAAGAGACAGGTGATTGTATTGTATAAGATGCATGAGCTTGGTTATATAACTGATAAGGAGTATAGAATAGCAAAAGCTGATGACACTCCATTTAAATCTGAAATTGATTAAAAATGTAAAGAATACAGTGTTTTCAATAGATTGAATAGCTAGAGATATAACAAAATAGGTGATTTGTCACCCATTTGACACCGTAATTACAATCTGGTGGCAAATTGTTTTAATATATAAATTGGATAATAGAGTCTTGTTTTAAATACTATATTATGATAAAATTTATTTGTATTTTATCAATTAAAAAACATATAGTTTAGTTTTCTAGGGTTCCGCATTTTATAATGGTCAGGTCCAAGAGAAAACGCACAATTATTGTGTACACGGAAGGATAAAAGCCTGGGAGATATTTAATAATATTTCTATAGGCTTTTTTATTTTTACATATTTTAAATTTGAGGAGGTTTTCTAATGAAAAAATTTGTTGTTGAGGATGCGTTTTGGAATATATTTCCTAGTGCAAAGATTGGGGTTGTTATCTGTCAAGATATAGATAACTTTATAAAAGATGAAGACTATAAGAAAATAATTTTGCAGGGAGAAGAAGAAGCATTAAAACACTTGGAGAATTCAGAATTTAGCAACAACCAAGTGATTAAAGTATGGAGAGAAGCATTTAAAAAATTTAAAACGAAAAAAGGAGCAAGGTCGTCTATTGAGGCATTATTAAAAAGAGTCCATAATGGAAATCATATAGGAACTATTAACCCCTTAGTGGATATCTACAATTTTATCTCATTAAAATATGCATTACCTTGTGGAGGAGAAGATATAGATAAATTTATAGGAGATATTAGGCTAACTAGAGCAATTGGCAATGAGGAATTTATTCCACTAGGGACAGATGAAAATTCATCTCCATATGAAGGAGAGATAGTTTATAAAGATGATGCTGGAGCAATTTGTAGATGTTGGAATTGGCGTGAAGCAGTGAGAACTATGCTTACTGAAAATACTAACAATGCCTTTTTATGTATTGAATTAGTAGATGAAAGTAGATTTAAAGAATTTGAAAATGCTTTAAATGAATTAGCTAAAATAGTTCAAGAAAAACTAGGTGGGAGATGTAAAATTTCAATTTTAGATATTGACAATAGAGAAGTATCAATAAATTAATTTGGGGATGATGTTTGTAATTGGTTATTTTAGTTATAAAGATATTTATATTGAGGATGGGAAAATTTATTTTAGGTATAACGATTATCAAAGGATATAATGATGATGAGGATTCTATTGATAAGATAAAAAGTATTGTTTACAAATTATCTCAAGATAAAATAATTGTTGAAAGAATAAATGATGAAAAGTTTAAGAAAAAGCTTGGTTCATTTGACGAAAGATTTGAAGAAATTTCAAAGGAATTGTGTAATATTAAAAACATTTAAAAGCAAGAAACAATTAAGTATTGATATGACTAATTATGAATATGGTGAGATTTGATGTTGTAAGGGAAAGAAAGCTATAAGTTTAAAATGATTTATAGACATTATATCCTATTAAAGAAAATAAAAATCTAGAATATAATAAAAGCCTTTAAAATAATGAATGTATTTTAAGGGATTTTTATTATGTTCTTTTTTTAGAGGATAATGATTTAACTATTTAGGAGCTATGCCATGTCAATTATAGTTAATTTAGATATGTTTGTAAATAATCAATATAAAATAGATATTTTAATTAAGGTAAAGTGAAAATAAGGAGATTATTAAAATTTATTATATATTGCCCTAGTTTATTTTAAAAAAAAGTATTATAATATCCCTTGTGTGAAAATAACATTCTACACTATTATAACTAAATATATAAAAAGTAGAATATTTAAGCAAATATATTTTAAAATCTAACTTTTAATATTTTAATAAATTAGAAAATTAACAAAAAATACAAAAATTCACATTTTTTTCATAAAGTGTTTGACTATGAAATTCACATGTTGTAGAATTAAGATAGTAAAAGTTTTGAGGGAGGTGCAAATGATGATAAAGAAAATACCACAAGCAGAACTAAAAGTAATGAAATTCATTTGGAGAGTAGATGCTACAGTGACATCAAAAGAGGTTATTGAAGCTATGGGAAAAAAATATGGCTGGAAACAAACTACTACACTGACACTTTTATCGAGACTAGTAAAAAGAGGATTTTTAGATGCTCAAAAAATAGACAGATATACACATTACACAATAGTTATAAAACACAAAGAATATTTAAGTTTTGAGACAAAGGATTTCCTAACTAATATACATGATGACTCTTTGAAAAGCTTAATTGTAGCATTACATGATAATGAAAACATAGGTAAAGACACGCTGAACTTTTTAGAAAGTTATTTTGAAAATTTGAAGGATGAATAATTGTATGATATATATCTTTGAAAATCTTATACAGACAACTATTATATGTAGTATTGGTATTTGTCTGTTATTATTTTTGAAAAGATATGTGTTTAAAAAGTTTAGTAAGAGATTCAATTATTATATTTGGTTGGTAATAGTTTTTAGAATGTTACTTTTTCTATTTAATTATACTGTAACTTATGAAGTAAAGAAGAATAACAGAAATACAGTAGGAAATAGTATTACACAAATTGATATTCCTAAAGATAATAATCTTATGCTATATGTAGCTTATTTATGGGTATTTGTAGCAATAGTTATTGCAGTTTATACATTTATAAAGTATACAAGGTTTAAAAATCTTGTTGTTGATGTATCTTATGATATTGAGGATAATGATGTAAACTATCTCTATAAAAATTTATTAGAAGAATTAAACATAAAAAAGAAAATTGAGCTAAGAGGTTCTGATGAATTGATAAGCCCAGCAGGTATGGGATTATTTAAGTCATACATATTTTTACCAGATTATCCTTATAGTAAGGATGAGTTAACTTGGATTTTAAAACATGAATTGATGCATTTTAAAAACAAAGATATTCTAATAAAGTTTTTAGTGTTGTCTGTCAAAATAATATACTGGTTTAATCCACTTGTTTATATAATGAGCAGTAAAGTAAATCTAGATTGTGAATTATGTTGTGATGAGAGTGTTTTGACGGATTGTTCCTTAAAAGATAAGAAAGAATATGCATTAGCACTTATAAAGTCAATTAAGCTTAGTAAGAATTATAATAGTGGTATTTTGACAACAGAGTTTAATAAGACCAGTTTAGAAATGAGACTTAATAGTATCATTAAGAAAAAAGGTAGAAATGGCATTTTCATAGCATTTATTCTGATTTGTATATCTTTAATAACCTATTTTAATTTTGAAACAATCAGTTTTAATAACTTTAATACTTTAGGAACAATGGGAATCATCAATGATAAAAAAGCTAAGCCTAAAGGTGATAATGTATTAAATCGTAAGGTTATTTATTCAAGATACTAAATTAAAAAGTAAATATTTATATTTAATGTTTTTTATAAAGAACAGTAAGAAAATTTGTATACTCAAAAAACATATATTCGTATACCTTATACAATAATCATTAAACAAAAGAAATTTTTAAATATCAAATTAAAAGGATTTCTTAAGTAATATATAATAATTTTTGAAATGTTGAACTTAAGTATTACATGAAAAGAAGATATAAGCTGTATCTATTAAAAAGATATTTTATAATCTAGGGGATGAGCAATTATATGTTATATATCTTTGAAAAACTTATACAGTCAACTATTATATGTAGTATTAGTATTTGTATATTATTATTCTTAAAAAAATATTTGTTTAAGAATTTTAGTAATAAATTTAATTATTATATTTGGTTGATAATAATCTTTAGAATGTTATTTTTTCTGTTTAGTTATACAATAACATATGAAGTAAAAAAATCTAAAAGTAATTTTTTTGAAAAAAATATTGAACAAATCAATGTTTCTATAGATAATAATCTCATATTTTATCTAGCATGTTTATGGATAATTGTAACTATATTTATAGCAGTTTACACATTTATAAAGTATATGAGGTTTAAAGATTTTGTTGTTGATGTATCTTATGAGATTGAAGATGATGATATAAATTATATATATAAAAGTCTGTTAAAAGAGTTAAATTTAGGAAAGAAGATTATATTAAGAGGTTCTGATGAATTGATAAGTCCAGCAGGTATGGGATTATTCAAGTCATACATATTTTTACCAAACTATTCTTATAGTAGAGATGAATTAATTTGGATTTTAAAGCATGAATTAATGCACTTTAAAAACAAGGATATTCTAGTAAAGTTTCTAATGTTGTTTGTGAAAATAATATATTGGTTTAATCCACTTGTCTATATAATGAGCTATAGAGTAAATTTGGACTGTGAATTATGTTGTGATGAAAGTGTTTTAAATAACTGTTCTTTAAAAGATAAGAAAGAATATGCGTTAGCACTTATAAAGTCAATTAAGTTAAGTAAAAATTATCAAAGTAGGATTTTAACAACAGAGTTCAATAAAACAAATTTAGAAAAGAGACTGGATAGTATTGTTAAGAAGAAAGGTAAAAGTGGTATTCTAATAGCGTTAATTTTAATTTGTATGTATTCAATAACCTATTTTAATATTGAAAAAATTAGTTTTGATAATTTTAATACTTTAGGAACAATGGGAATTATCAATGATAAAAAAGCCAAGCCTAAAGGTGATAATGTATTAAATCGTAAAGTTATCTATTCAAAATATTAAGTTTAAAAGTAAATATTTATATTTAATATTTTTATAATAAAAACACTAAGGAGGGTAAAAGATTGAAAAAAATAACAAAAACTTTAGTAATTGCAAGTTGTCTAACTTTTGCATTTAGTAATATTGTGTTTGCAAATTCAGACAATAAAAATTCTAGCTATGTAAAGGTAGAAAATGAACAATCTGATGTAAAATCATTTATGGTATCAGGTTATGAATTTACTTATCAAAATGCACCAGAAGAAGTTAAGAAAGATTATGAGAAGAGTTGTGAGGAATTTAATATAAATCCTTCTCCAGATAACTTAATTTTTGTACCTGATTCAAATGCAAGTGCTTATGATTTAGACCAATATCAAGATGTTAGAAGTTTGTATGATATTGAGTATAATAAAAATGGTTACTTTAGAGTTCTTGGAAATGGTAAGAACTATACTGTAAGTACAAGTGTTACCGTAGGTTATGGGTATGTTCAATCTGGGAATCCTGTACATTTAGTTCAGATTTTATGTAATGAAATAGCCAATACTGATATTAAACCTGATAGCCAATTTGGAAGTAATACATATAATGCAGTGAAGAAATTGCAAGGTAAGCTTGGTTTAACACAAGATGGAATTGTAGGGAAACAAACTTGGGAAGCTGCAGCAAAAAGACTTCCATAAAGGTAAATTAAAGAAATAATAAACCTATAGGTTTATTATTTCTTTTTAAATTATTGAGTTGTATAAAGTAATATTAACAATTTACATTAAGTATCAATCATTTCCATATAACTCTACCATCTATATCCTTAACATTTTGACATCCAGTCAAAATCATAGTCTCACACAACTCATTTCTAATCTTGTCTATAAAAGACTCCACACCATCAATACCACCACCAAAAGAAGCAGTAACAAAAGGTCTCCCTATCAAAACAGCATCAGCACCTAAACCAAGCATCTTAACAACATCAATACCAGTTCTAACACCACCGTCAACAAGTATTGTTATATTTCCCTTTACAGCCTTAGCTATATCTGGAAGTACATCACAAGTACCAGGAGTATAATCAAGCACTCTTCCACCATGATTTGAAACTATAATAGCACTGGCACCAGATTCTACAGCCATCAAAGCATCATCTACAGTCATAATTCCTTTTATAATAAAAGGTAATCTAGTAGACTCAACCAATTCTCCAATTTCATCAATTGTCTTAGGAGAAAAAGGATTTTCTTGATGCTGTTTGTTGATTAATCCACAAGCATCAAGGTCTACACCAACTGCAAAAGCACCTGCTTTTTCAGACAATTTAATCTTTTCTATTATCTTTGAATTTTTCCAAGGCTTTATAAATACAATCCCATCTCCACCATTATCTTTTAATACATCTAAATTATCCAATAAAAAAGTATCTACATTAGTATCACCAACCATGGCATAAATTCCAGAATTGGAGCAACCTCTAACAACAGGTTTTATGTATTCTTTTTCAGAAACTTTACCGCCCATATTCAATATAGTACCTGATATGGGTGCAGCGAATATAGGAGAACTCATTTTTTTACCAAACAATTCTATAGATGTATCTGGATTTGAAACATTATGTATTACTCTCATATTTATCTTTATTTTTTCTAGACTCTTTCTATTCTCAATAAAAGATGAGCCACTTCCTTTACCACCCATACCAGGAACATTTCCAGCACAAGCTAATCCATTACAAATTTTACATACTTTACATGTTCCATTAAAGTTTTCTCTGGCTGATTTTAGCAGGTCATTATAATTCATATAAAAACTCTCCTTTTCATAATATTAAAATTGAGTATTACTATGTTGAAAATATCTTAATTGTAAATGTAGAGGTGATATTATGATGAGTTAAACTAGATAATACATATTAGATATTTTTATTCTTGTAGATACTTAAATTATAGCATATGAGATAGGTAAATTTTAGAAAAAATTAATTTATTTAAGTATACATTTTGAGAAAATTTAAAAAGGCTATATATAGATTTTTAGAGAATTCTATATATAGCCTTTAAGTTTGTGTCAATCTTTTTTATTAATGAATAAATAATATGGAATACAATATACAAAAAAGTTTCTTAAAATGCTAGGATAATCCCCACTTACAGAGTAACTTCATTATGCTGTGTAAATTTGAATCAACAATATTTTCACCATATCTAACCATAAAATCCTCTAGCTGTGTGTCAATAAATGAATAATATCCACTTAGACTATCAATGTATGCAGTCATTAGGTGCATACACTCATCACTCTTATCTTTATACATATATATCTCCCCCTATATACAATATATAAATTTAGATACTAAATCGTATCATATTAAATAGTTAAGTGTGTCACATCTATACAGTTCTATATTTATATCCTTATATTAATAGTTAAATTAAGTTTTGACAATAGGTTTTGGGAAACTGGATGCTTAAAACGCAAACTTGGATTTTAAAAGAATTAAGTTAGATGTATAGCAATATTTGTATATATGACTTAATTAATTGGAAAGATTATAAACAATTACTTTTATTAAGTTTGTTTAAGTGGTAGAATAACTTGGGGATTAATAATTATAAGGAGGATATAATATGAGTTTATACAAATTTATATATAATGATAAGGAATATTTATTAAAAGAGGATAACTGTAGCGCTTTAATAAATGATGAAGAAAATCCAGTTCAAGGAGTAAGTATTTCAAAAATAATTGATATACTTAATGAAGCAGAAGAAGTTGATTTTGATATAGAATATTATCAAGAAGCATGTCCACTGTGTTTAGAAGGAGTAAAAGAAAAGAAAAAATTCTTTCCATTTTTAGAATATCATTTTTATATTTTCAGTAAAGATGGAGAATACGTAATAAGTAATATATCTATTGATTATAAAGGATTATCTTTTAATAAATTATCAAGGGCAAATAAGGTTGATAATAGTTATATTGTAAGTGTGATAATTTGTGAGAATTGTCAGGATTATATAGTTCAGATAGAAAATTGTATAGTTTAGTATAAAGTATGTCTTAATTTAAGAGAAATCTCTAAATTGAGACATGGACTTTTTTTAAAATAGTATGGAA
Organism: Clostridioides sp. ES-S-0108-01; assembly: GCF_020662285.1. NCBI lineage: Bacteria > Bacillati > Bacillota > Clostridia > Peptostreptococcales > Peptostreptococcaceae > Clostridioides > Clostridioides sp. ES-S-0108-01. The sequence goes on from NZ_JADGMN010000001.1 coordinate 94,489, forward strand.
AATTACTAAATTTGTGAGATAATGTAAGTCGGAGGCGAGTTACAAGTTATCAATTAAACTAATAAGCGAAAACCAAGTTATAGTTATTGTAGATTTATAGGTAAATAATATAGTGAAAAATCATAAGCTAGAGAAAGCTATAAGTGAAGTAAGTTGGTCTGAGTTTAGAAGAATGTTAGAATATAAAACCAAATGGTATGGTAGAGAAGTTATAGTGTAAGATAAGAATCTTGCATCTAGTCAGTTATGTTCAGAGTGTGGTTATAAAAATCCAGTAGTAAATAACCTAGGTATAAGAAAATGGTAATGTCCAGAATGTAGAGCAATCTATGATAGAGATACTATAATTTAAAATTGAGGTGATTTTGTTGCGAAAAAAAATAGGAATTATAGCCTCTGATATTGAATTAAAAGAGAGAATAGAAGAATTATATAGAGAAGATGTAGAAAATGGAACTATAATAATTGACATACTTAATCTAGACTTAATGGAAAATCAAGGACGTATACTTGTTGAAAAAGGTGCTCAAGCTATAATTGGTAGAGGTGGAGGTTATAGTCTAGTAATAGATACAGTAAATGTACCTGTTATACCAATGAATATGAAATCAACTGACCTCTTAAGGGCAATAGAATTAGCAAAACAGTATTCTAAAAAAGTAGTATTAATTCTTGGGGATAACGAAGTTTCTTTTGATTATGTTGGCTGGAGAAATGTTATAAGTACTGAAATAACTGAAGAATGGTTTGAATCTAAGTATGAGATAAGAAGTAAAGTTGTAAAATATATAGACCAAAAAGATGAAGTAGTAATCGTAGGTGGAGGTCTAGCTTGTTCTTTTGCAAGACAATATGGCATTGATAGTGTATTTGCAACTGCTAGTGATGAATCTATAAGAGAAGCTGTTGAGTATTGTAAGAAATTATTGGATACATTAGGTGAAGAAAAATTTAATAATGAAGTGTTGCGAAATATACTCGATGGTATAAAAGATGGAGTAATTGCGATAGATAGTAATGGTAGTATAATTTTGTACAATGAAAGTGCAAAAAATATGCTTAAAGTAGAGAGAAAATGTGCACTCAATAAATACATACTAGATGTGTTCCCAAAAATGGAGTGGATGTTAGATTGTTTACATGAAAAAGAGGATGTAGAAGATAGAAAGATAAGAAATATAAATAACTTAATTGTTAATACTAGAACGACATTGATAAAAGTTGATAATAGTACTTACGGGGTTTTAGGGATAATACAAGATATAACTAAGCTACAAAACTTAGAAAGAAAAATAAGATTTGATTTAAATCAAAAAGGTCTCTATGCTAGATATACTTTTGATGATTTTTTATTTAAAGATAAATTAACTAAAGAGTTTATTGAAGAAGCTAAGAAAATTGGAAAAAGCGACTATACAACTTTACTCTATGGAGAAAGTGGGTCTGGTAAAGAAATTATAGCCCACAGTATACACAATATAAGTAAAAGAAAAGACAGACCTTTTGTTGCCATAAACTGTGCTACTATAGCAGAGAACTTGCTTGAAAGTGAACTTTTTGGATATGAAGAAGGTGCATTTACTGGTGCTAGAAAAGGTGGAAAAAGAGGGTTGTTTGAACTTGCTCATGGGGGGACACTTTTTTTAGATGAAATAAACAGCCTATCTTTTAATATTCAGACAAAACTATTAAGAGTAATAGAAGAACGCCAAATAATGAGAATTGGTTCTGATTATATAATACCTTTAGATATAAGAATTATTGCAGCAACGAATGAATCTTTGACTGAAAAAATAGTTATGGGTACATTTAGAGCAGATTTATTTTATAGGTTGAGTAGTTTGGAAATAAAGATTCCTCCTCTAAGGGATAGAAGAGAAGATATAATACCTTTGTTTAAAAATTTTGTAAATGAAGTATTAAAGGATGATGGTCTTAATGGAATAAACAGCATAGATGAAAATTTTGTTTTGACTAAAGATGAAATGGATAAACTATATAATTATAGTTGGCCTGGAAATGTAAGAGAGCTAAAGACAATAGCTCAAAAATATGTTGTGACAGGTAAAATTAAATTAAGACAAGATAGAAATTTTAAAACTAAAAAAGTACTTCCTAGTTCTGAGATAGACAAATTTAATTCTGAAACGACAGCAAGTGTAGAAGTCCAAGATGAGTCTATAGATATAAGTAAGATAAATGATGGTAAGGTAAGTATAGATATAAAAGAAGTAAATAAGTATGTTGAAGAAAAAATAATAAGCATGCTTTTTGCTCAGGGACTTTCTAAAAATGAAGTTGCACAAGTTCTTGGAATAAGTAGGACATCTTTATGGAAAAAATACAACAAAAATATTTAGATATAACTACATATAGATTATTTTGAAAGTAATGTTAATTTTTTTAAACAAATGTTAAGAAAAATTAACGTTATTTTTTTGCAAATTTTTGTTTTTTTAGACAAGCATATATATTTATAAGAAAAACAACAAAAATACTTAATTTAATAATGAAAAAAATCAGAATTCTAAACAAAATCAGTTTTACCTAAAGTAAACTTTATTGGCATGGTAATTGCTTAATATATAATGCAAGAGTAAATACAATTTTAGGGGTGATGGTATGAGTCAAAGTATGGTTGGCAAGCATGCAATATGGCCAAAAGAAAATGATGTTATATTTAGCATATCTGGTAGAGCTCAAGCAGTAGAGAAGACTTTAGGTATGGATAATGTAATAAATGCAACAATAGGTGCTCTAATGGATGACTCAGGAAAATTAATAACAATGAAAACTGTATATGAAGAATATAAAGCATTAGATAACTGTGAGATAGGTGCATATGCGGCTCTTGAGGGTCAACCAGAGTACTTAGAAGCAGTTAAAAAAGTATTTTTCAGAGATTACTTACCAGAAGGACATATAAGAGTATTAGCTTCACCAGGAGGAAGTGGTGCAATAAAATTGTCTGTATGGAACTATACTAATGAAGGAGATGAGGTCTTAACATCTGATTGGTTCTGGAGTCCATATGTAAGTATAGCTGAAGAAGCTAATAGAAAAGTAGTTAATTACCAGCTGTTTGATGAAAATAGAAGGTTTAATTTTGAGTCATTCAAAGAAAATTTTGTAAATATAGCTCAAAAACAAGATAGAGTTTTTACAATTATAAACACACCAGCTCACAATCCAACTGGATATAGTGTTGCAGATGATGAATGGGATAAAATATTAGACTTATCAAAAGAAGTTGCAAAAGATAAAGATAAAAAGATAATATTTTTCGTAGATTCAGCATATATTGACTTTGCAGGTGATGATGATGTCTGTAGAAAGTTTTTTAAGAAGTTTTCTAATCTTCCTGAAAACGTTCTTGTATTGGTTGGGTTCAGTATGTCAAAAGGATTTACAGCTTATGGTATGAGAATGGGGGCTATAATTTGTATATCTTCAAGTGAAGATGTAGCTGAAGAGTTCTATTATTCATGTGTTCATTCATGTAGAGCAAACTGGTCAAATTGTAATAGAAGTGCCATGGCAGTATTATCTAACATTGTAAATGACCCTAAAAAATTCAAAGAATATGAAGATGAAAAAGAAATATACAAAAAAATGCTAACTAGAAGAGCAGATGTATTTGTAAAAGAAGCTGAAAGAGTAGGCTTAGAAATTCTTCCATATATAGCAGGATTCTTTGTAAGTATACCATGTGATAATCCAAGAGAAGTATGTGAAGAATTGACTAAACACAATTTATTTGCAGTTCCATTAAAAATGGGCATAAGATTTGCAGTTTGTGCAGTTTCAGAAGGAAAATGTAAGAAAGCCCCAAGTATTATAAAAGAAGTACTTGATAGTTTAGAAGTAAAAATAAATAATTAATTTCATTGAACAAATTGGGTGGACTATGAATTTAATAATTGTAGATGGAGGGAATTTTATATGAAACAATTGATGACAGGTAATGAAGCAATTGCACGTGGAGCTTATGAGGCTGGTGTTAAATATGCATCTGCATATCCAGGGACTCCAAGTACAGAAATACTAGAAAATATAGCAACATATAAAGATGCGATAGTTGCAGAGTGGGCTCCAAACGAAAAGGTAGCACTTGAGGCTGCTATAGGGGGTTCAATTGCAGGAGCAAGAACAATGGCTTCTATGAAACATGTTGGTGTGAATGTTGCAGCTGATCCAATATTTACTTATGCATATACAGGCGTAAATGGTGGTATGGTACTTATTACAGCAGATGAACCGGGAATGCATTCATCTCAAAATGAGCAAGACAATAGGATGTATGCAAAATTTGCAAAGATACCTCTATTTGAACCATCAACTAGCCAAGAAGCTAAAGATATGATAAAAGAAGCTTTTGAAGTTAGTGAAAAATATGATACACCAGTTTTATATAGAGTTACAACAAGACTCTGTCATTCAAAAGGATTAGTAGAATGCTATGATAGAGAAGAAGTTGAAATTAAAGAGTATGTTAAAAATGCTAAGAAGATGGTAACTGTTCCAGCAAATGCTCAAATAAGAAGAGGCGTTGTTGAAGAGAGAATGGAAACTCTTAAAAAATTCTCAAATGAAACTGATTTAAACTACTATGAGATAAATGATACAAAAATAGGTGTTATAGCTTCAGGTATGTGTTGTAATTTTGCTAAAGAAGTCTTTGGAAAAAATGCATCATATATGAAGTTAGGATTTACAAATCCACTACCTTATGAAAAAATAAAAGAATTTGCAGATAAAGTTGATAAAATATATGTTATAGAAGAAAATGACCCATTTATAGAAGAACAAATAAAAGCGTATGGAATAGATTGTATTGGAAAAGATGTAATACCTCCATATGGAGAAATGACACCAGATGTTTTAAGAAAAGCTATATTTGGAAAAACAAATGATACTATAGAATACAAATCTGAATTAGTAACACCAAGACCACCGAGTTTCTGTGCAGGATGTCCACATAGAGGATTCTTCTATGAGCTTGGAAAGAGAAAAAATTTAATAGTTGGTGGAGATATAGGATGTTATACTCTTGGATTTGCTCCTCCATATAATGGAATAGATTATGTTGTTTGTATGGGTTCGGCTTTTGGAACTGCACATGGAGCTCAAAAAGTTCTTAATATGAAGGATGGTAATGAAAAAAGATTAGTAGGTGTACTTGGAGATTCAACATTCTTCCATACAGGAATAAATGGACTTTTAGATGTAGTTTACAATAGAGGTAATTCTATATCAGTTATATTAGACAATAGAATAACTGGAATGACAGGTCACCAAGAAAACCCAGGTTCAGGATATACTTTACAAGGTGCTAAAACTAAAGAAGTTGATATAGAAGGATTAGTTAAAGCTTGTGGAATAGAACATGTAAGAGTTATAGACCCTAACAATTTAAAAGAAGTAAATGAAGCACTAGATTGGGCTTTAGCGATAGAAGATGAACCATCAGTAATAATAACAAGATGGCCATGTGTACTTAAAAAATTCTCTAAAGAAGATATAGAAGAGTTTAATAATCCATTTAAGACTAAGTGTAAGGTTGACTATGATAAATGTATAGGATGTAAATTATGTTTGAAAACTGGATGTCCAGCTCTATCATTTGATAAAGAGAATAAATTATCAAATATAGATAGAAATCAGTGTGTAGGATGTGGAGTATGTTCACAAGTTTGTCCAAAACAAGCAATAGTTAAGGAGGAAAAATAATATGACTAAGAGTATACTTTTGGTAGGTGTAGGAGGTCAAGGAACTATACTTGCTAGTAAATTATTAACTATGGGATTGATGGAAGCTGGATACGATGTAAAAATGAGTGAAATACATGGAATGAGTCAAAGAGGAGGTTCAGTTTCTTCACAAGTTAGATATGGAGATTGTGTTCATTCTCCAGTTATAGAAATTGGTGGAGCAGACATATTAGTATCTTTTGAAAAAATGGAAGCTTTAAGATGGTTCAATTATTTAAAACCAGAAGGAAAAGCTTTAGTAAATAATCATAGAATAGATTCTATGACTGTTTTAATCGGAGGAGCTGAATATCAAGAAAGTGATATAGATGAAGAGTTAAATAGATTAAATGCAAAAGTTATAAATGCAGCTGATAAAGCTGAAGAGCTAGGAAATTCAAAAATAATGAATGTTATTTTATTAGGATGTCTAGTTAAATCTATGCAACTAGAGTCTATTGATTGGGAAAAAATTATAAGTGAAAATGTTAAACCAAAATTTGTTGAATTAAATATAAAAGCTTTCCATGAAGGCATGGAAATGGTTAGCAAATAGTTTATAATAGATATAAGTAGACTATAGAAATTAAGGTGAAAGGAAGAAAATTATGACTTACAGAATATTAGCCATAAATCCAGGCTCTACTTCTACAAAAATAGCAGTATATGATGGAGAAGAACAAATTCTTGTGAAGACAATAGACCATCCAGCTGAAGAAATTGCAAAATATAATACTATACAAGACCAATTTGAAATGCGTAAGGAAGCAGTTTTGAATATTCTTAAAGAAAATAGTATAGATTTAAAGTCTCTTAGTGCAATAGTAGGAAGAGGTGGAGTTTTACCACCAGTAAAATCAGGAGCGTATTTAGTAAATGAAGAAATGATTGATGTACTTAGACATAGACCGGTGCTTGAACATGCTTCAAATTTAGGCGCTGTTGTGGCACATGCAATATCAGAACCTCTTGGAATAAACTCATATATTTATGATTCTGTTGCAGTAGATGAGCTTATAGATGTAGCAAGAATATCTGGGCTTTGTGGGATGGATAGAGCAAGTGCAGGGCATGCATTAAATACTCGAGCAATGGCTTTAAAATATGCTAAAGATAATGGAAAAGATTATAAGAGCTTAAACTTAATAGTAGCTCATATTGGTGGAGGAGTAAGTATTTATCTTCATGAAAAAGGAAGAATGGTTGATATGCTATCTGATGATGAAGGGCCATTTTCTCCAGAAAGGTCAGGAAGAGTACCTGCTACAAAATTAGTGTCTGCTTGTTATTCAGGTCAATATTCAGAAAGAGAAATGACTAAAAAGATAAGAGGTAAAGGTGGTATAGTTTCATATCTAAATACTGTAGATGCTAGAGAAGTTGAAAAAATGATAGCAGAAGGAAATAAAGAAGCAAAAATTATTTATGAAGCAATGGCTTATCAATTGGCAAAAGGTATTGGAGAACTAGCAACTGTAGTAGATGGAAAAGTAGATGCTATAATTATAACAGGTGGAATTGCATATTCTGAAATGTTTACCTCAATGGTTAAAAAGAAAGTTGAATTTATAGCACCTGTAGAAATTATGGCAGGAGAAAATGAATTAGAATCGCTTGCTTTTGGAACTTTAAGAGTACTAAATGGAGAAGAAGAAGCTAGAGTTTACAGTGAAAATTAATAAGAAAAACTAAAAATGTTTATATACTAAAAAAGTGGTATATCCGTTTTTATACACAAAAGCTTAGAGTATAGGTGAAAATGTATAAAATGTGGATTGCCACTTTTTTATAATTAAAATTTTATCTTAAGCTAATGAAGAATTCTGTAAAATTTCGTATTTATATATATATTTTATTGGTATTTATTGTTATTATTATTATGAGGAGTGATTTTTGATGGGAAAAATAAATTTAAAAAGTATGATAAGATTATTTTCGGGTTTCTTTATATTTGCAATTTCTTCTGTGCTTATGATTAATGCACATGTAGGCCTTATGCCTTGGGATGTACTTCATCAAGGTTTATCTATAAAACTAGGTATAACTATAGGTCAGGCTTCTATAATGGTAGGAGTTATAATCGTTGTATTGGATGCAGTTTTTGGTGAAAATATAGGATGGGGTACACTATTTAACATGACATTTATAGGGATTTTTATTGATTTAGTAATATTTTCTGGAGCGATACCTCACGCAAGTAACACTTATGTAGGTGTATTTATGGTTGTTATAGGAATTATTTTGGCAGCTATAGCAAGCTTTCTATATTTAGGTGTTTGTCTTGGAAGTGGACCGAGAGATGGGCTTATGATTGCTCTTCAGAAAAGAACCAATAAATCTGTACGTCTTGTCAGAACAATTCTTGAAATACTAGCATTGATTGTTGGTTGGTTATTAGGAGGTTCTGTAGGTATTGGTACGCTTGTAAGTGCTTTAGGCTTAGGATATGTATTACAAATAGTGTTTAGAATATTTAAATTTGATACAAAGTCGCTGAAACATAGATTTATTATAGATGACATAAGAGAGTGGAAGGAAAAGAAAAGTGAGGAACGTAAATGTAAATCAGGTATTGCAATAAAAAATGAGCAGAACTAATTATACTAAAATATATTTGTAGTTTATCTAATTTATAGTAAATGTAAGGAGATTTTGAAATGGAATTATGGGATTTATATAATTCCGATGGAGTTAAAACAGGAAAGGTTATAAAAAGAGGTAATTCTATTGAAGAAGGTTATTACCATTTAGCAGTTGAAGTATGGATTTTAAATAGTGACTCTCAAATTTTAATATTGTTTTATGAAAAATTAATAAGTTATTTTTAATATTTTTCTACTCGTTTTTATTATTTTACTTGTAGGAGAGTACTATTTAGGTGTATGGGGATTATTAATTGGAGTTCCAATATTCATGCTCCTTATGGATATTCTAGGTGTTAAATTTACCTCTAGGTAATATATAAAATAATAATTTATTTGTATATATGGATTATGATTTACTTTAAAAAAGAACCTATAATTAGACATCATTAATAAAGACGTCTATTTGATAGGTTCTATTTTGATTTTTGTAAATACTATAAAGTTAAATAAAAAGAAATTTACTTCATTTCAAAAGTTTCACAACTTGCATTTTTTTCATTTATATGAACTTTTTCAGCTTTACAAAGTTCATTTTTATTGTATTTACATTTTACAGCTTCACAATAAATGTTATCTGTATCAACTTGGTTAGTTTCATTAGAACGACTAGTTATTCCAGACGTATATTTGTCTTCAAAAGAAGCACAATAAGTATTTTCTGTAGTAGTTGCTTGCTTTCCGTCTACTTTTATGCTACCAGCATAGCAGTATCCGCTAGTATTATAAGCACAATTAGTGGCAGCACAATTTAAATTATTATTTTTCATAAATAACCTCCTAAGTTTTATTTAAACTTATTATGTGAAGTTATTTAAATTTTATACACTTATTTACAATTACATTTAATACATTTAACAACTACATCTTTGGAAGTTTCCCTTCCTAAATTTTTATTAACATGATACACATCAACATTTTCAGTTGAGCCACATATAGAACACTTAAAATTATTTTCTAGTAAAGTTCTTTCCTTAAATAACTTCCAGTACATAGAATTGATGTAATCATTATAATTTACCTTGAGGCATGTCTCAAGAAAGTTTATGTATAGATTGTCTAAATCTCCTGTATTTAACTCTGTATATTCTGGTTCAAAATATTCACAACATCCTCTAAAGTCAGGTTTTGTATCTGAAATAACACATCTAATATCATATCTATAGTCTAGGCTAGGCCCCTTAAATGAAAGATGTGTGCAAAAAGAGCAAGATGTTTCTGGTAGATTTTTTTCAAGTTCATATAATTTATTATTCATAAGTATTCCTCCAAAAAAATTTATTTTAAGTATATAAATAAATAGATTGTTTTAAAACTTTTATTTATTTATATTATAAATATAGGATAAATATTCCAATAAAGAGGAAACACTTAAATATTTATTGCTGTATTAAATGAAAAAGAGGTCAATCTCTAACTTGAGAAAACCTCTTTTTCGTTACTTTTTTTAATTTAATTTAAATGTGATTTTATTTATTTTTAGTCAGCTAATTTAGTATCTGCTTTGCTTTTTAACTTTTTACCAGAGCGTACAGTTAAGACAGCATATAATACAGTAAATATAGCAGCTAAAGCATATGATATATTTATGTTTAAGTTAAATCCAATTTGAGCATTAAATATATAACTGAATATAACAAAAGAGTAAAACATACCTGGAATTAAGCTTATAATATAATTCTTTTCTTTTATTATAAGGTAAACTGTAATCATTGCAAATGCAAATATAGCTATAGTTTGATTACTCCATGAGAAGTATCTCCACAATATATTAAATCCAGAAGCACTAAGCTTTGCAAATACGAGGATGGCTATTACAGGAATAAATATACAGATTGATAATATAACACGATGTTTCTTTTCCTTTTGGTCATAATGAAAGTAATCTGCAAGCATTAATCTTAAAGATCTTAAAGCTGTATCTCCAGAAGTTATTGGTAAAACAATAACACCTATTATGGCTATGATACCACCAATAGAGCCAAGTAAATCTCTTGCAACTAAACCTATTACATCAGGAGAACCTATTAATTCCTTAGGTATTCCTTTATTATAAATACCCATAGCAGCTGCAGCCCAAATCATTGCAATTAGACCTTCTAAAATCATCATGTTATAAAAAGTAGCTTTTCCTTCTTTTTCACTTGAAACTGATCTTGCTATAAGAGTAGCTTGAGTTGAGTGGAATCCAGAAACTATACCACAAGCAACTGTAACGAAGAATGTAGGGATAAGAGGAATTCCGTCAGGATGAATACCTTTCCAATTTGCAAGACTTAGATTAGCTAGATCATAACCTTGTGTAAATATACCGATTCCAACACCAATAGCAGATAAAAGTAAGATAGCTCCAAATATTGGATATATTTTTCCTATGATTTTATCAATTGGAAATAGTGTTGCACATAAGTAATATAGAAAGATAATTCCGTAAACTATCCAGACAACTGGATTATTTATAGTTGATTTCATATTTAAGATTTGAGTAACAACTAAATCTCCAGGTGTGTAAATAAAAACTGCACCAACTAAAAGCATTAAAAGACAAAGGAATATATTATAGACTTGAAATACTTTGTTACCTAAAAATCTACTGATAAGGGAAGGCATCTGTGATCCTTTTTCTCTTATACTAATCATTCCACTCATATAGTCATGTAAAGCTCCTCCAAATACACAGCCAATAGGTATTAGTATAAATGCTATTGGACCAAACAATATACCTTGGATAGGTCCTAGAATTGGACCTGTACCAGCTATATTAAGCAACTCAATTAGACTATTTTTCCATTTTTTCATTGGAACATAATCTACTCCGTCGCTTTGAGCAAGTGCAGGTGTTTTTCTGTCGTCTGGGCCAAATACTTTTTCGCAATAAGCACCGTATAAAACACCTCCTATTAGTAATATAGCCAAGCCGATTAAGAATGTTGTCATAATATCACCCCATTTATAAAAAATTTTGGACTCTGTATATATATCATCTAAATGTGTAGGTTTACATAAAATTTAATTCTAGAAAACCTACAAGTTCTATAAAATACTAAAACTAATATAATTTCATAAATAAATACATATACATAACCATGTACTTAGTATACATGTATTTGGCAAAATTTTCAATATTATAGTAATAAAGAATACAAATAAAATTATGGTAATATTTTAAAAAAAATATAAAAAATATTTTAAATAGGTAAGGAAAAATAGAGATTAATTTATACTGTAAATATCTATATATTAACAATATTAAGAGTTCTAAAATTCTTGAAGAAAAAATAGTCAAGTGATATAATGAGTTTACAGGTGTATATACACTAGTACATATAGAAAGCGGTGCAATTATGGATAAAGATTTAACATATCAAATCAAAGAGTTAAAGAAAGAAAAAAATGCAATAATACTTGCCCATTTTTATCAACCACCAGAAATACAAGAATTAGCAGATGCAGTTGGCGACTCATATTATTTAAGTGAAATTGCTAGAGACTGTAAAGAAGAAGTGGTTGTATTTTGTGGAGTGAGATTTATGGGAGAAAGTGCTAAGATATTATCACCTGAAAAAACTGTATTGATGCCAGTAAGTAATGCTGGGTGTGCTATGGCAGATATGGTAGATGAAGAAGGTGTGATAAAACTAAAACAACAGTATCCAAATGCTTTGGTTGTATGTTATATAAACTCTACAGCTAAAGTTAAGGCGCATTGTGATGTTTCAGTTACATCGTCTAGTGCAATTAAAATATTAGAAAACATAGATAATAGAGAAATCATATTCCTTCCAGATAAAAATTTAGGAGGATATATTGCAGAGAAATTTCCAGATAAAGACTTTATATTTTGGGATGGATATTGTAAATACCATAACAATATAAAGACTGAAGAAATAATTGAATTAAAAGATAAGTATAAGGATGCAGAAGTATTGGTACATCCAGAATGTAAAAAAGAAATAAGAGATTTAGGAGATTATGTAGGTAGTACATCAGGAATAATAAAGTATACTACTAATAGTGAAAATAAAGATTTTATAATAGCAACTGAAGAAGGTATATTGCACGAATTAAAGAAAAAGAATCCTAATAAAAACTTTTATATTCCTGGTGGGAAAATACTATGTACAGATATGAAAAAGACAACATTAGAAAATCTATACAGTACGCTTAAAAATATGGAAAATGAAGTTATTGTAGAAGACAAAATTATGGAAAAGGCTTTAAATTCACTGCTTAACATGCACCAATTAGCAGAAGGATAGAGGGATAGACTTATGAATTTAAAACAAGATGTTTTAATAGTTGGAAGTGGCGTTTCAGGATTATATTGTGCATTAAATTTAGATAAAAATTTAAATGTGTTAGTAGTATCGAAATCAACAATTGAAAACAACAATACATATCTTGCACAAGGTGGAATTTCAACTGCTAGAAATATTGATGATATAGAGTCTTTTGTAGAAGATACAATGAAGGCTGGACAGTATAAAAATAGAGTTGAAGCAGTCCAAGTTCTTGCAGATGAATCTATAGAAAATGTAGGTCAGATAGTAGAGTATGGTATGCATTTAGATAAAGAAAACGGAGAGATAGATTACACAAGAGAAGGAGCTCATAGTGTAAATCGAATAGTTCATAGCAAGGACAATACTGGAGAAGTTGTTTTTAAGACTTTATTAAAAGAAGTTAAAACTAGAGAAAATATAACTCTTATAGAAAATGCCTATCTTTTGGATATATTAAAAGATGGCAATAAATGTATCGGAGCTAGAATTTTTAAGTCTAAAAAAGAGATTCATGTTTTTTCAAAAATAGTAGTTTTAGCCACAGGTGGAATTGGTGGGCTTTTTAAAAATTCTACTAACCAAAGACACCTTACAGGTGATGGAATTGCAATAGCTTTAAGAAATAATATAAAAATAGAAAATTTAGAATATATTCAAATACATCCTACAGCATTTTATGAAGAGAATAGTGAAGGTAGGAGAATGCTTATATCTGAATCATTAAGAGGGGAGGGAGCTAGGCTTTTAAATAAAAATAAAGAAAGATTTGTAGATGAACTTCTTCCTAGAGATGTAGTTTCAAAAGCAATTTTTGAACAAATGGAAAAAGATAATTTACCTTATGTGTATTTAGATGCAACGCATCTAGATAATGAGTATTTAATTAATAGGTTTTCCTTCATTTACAATGAATGTTTAGCTAGAGGAATAGATATAACCAAAGAATATATAAAGGTATCTCCTGCACAACATTATTTTATGGGTGGGATACATGTAGATTTGGATTCAAAAACATCTATGGAAAATTTATATGCAGTTGGTGAAATTAGTTGTACAGGTGTTCATGGAGCAAATAGATTGGCAAGTAATTCATTACTTGAAGGGCTTGTATTTTCAAAGAGAGCAGCTAAAAATATAAACTCAGCTATAGATAATATAAAAGTTAAATTTATAGATACACCAGATATGAATATAGATATAGAACAGATAAAAAAAGAGAATAAAATATTAGTTATAAAAGAAATTGAAAGAACAAGTGAGGATTTTGGCGATGAATTATTTGATTATTGATAGAATGATACAGGATGCTTTAATAGAAGATGTTCCAAGTGAAGATATAACAACTAATTCTATTGTAGATAAAAATTCTAAATCTACTGTAGATTTAATTTGTAAAGAAGAGGGCATAATAGCTGGTCTAGGCGTATTTAAGAGAGTTTTTGATATACTTGGAGGTGTAGATGTAGAATTATATAAAAATGATGGTGATATGGTAAAGAATCGTGAAAAGATAGCTGTATTAACTGGCAATACTAGAAACTTACTCGTAGGAGAGCGTGTAGCATTAAATTATTTACAGAGAATGAGCGGTATAGCCACTGTTACAAGTAAGTATGTCAAAAAGCTTGAAGGCACAAATACAAAGTTATTAGATAGTAGAAAAACGATACCTAATCTTAGAATATTAGATAAGTATTCTGTTAAAGTAGGTGGAGGATGCAATCATAGATTTAATTTATCTGATGGAATATTGCTTAAAGACAACCATATTGGGGTTGCTGGTGGCGTTAAGAATGCAGTTGAATTAGCTAGAAATAACACTTCTTTTGTCAGAAAAATAGAAGTAGAAGTGGAAACTTTAGATATGGTAAAAGAAGCTATAGAAGCCAAAGCAGATATAATAATGTTGGATAATATGAGCTTAGAAATGGCAAAACAAGCAGTAGATATTATAAATGGAAGAGCAATTGTAGAATTTTCTGGAAATGTAAATTTAGAGACTATAGAATCTATAGGAAAAATTGGTGTGGATGTTGTTTCTGTAGGAGCACTTACACATTCTGTCAAAGCTCTCGATATAAGTATGAAAAATCTGAGAAATATATAAATTTTATATTGATATAAATTTAATTAAAATAGACTTCTTAAATTTACTTAATAAATTTAAGAAGTCTATTTTTTATTTATTAAAATTAATAAGAATAGAAAAACGTTAATCAATAACTTAATAAATATAGATAAATACTATATATACTTTTAATGATATAGCTATTATCTATTTTACATATAAATACAGAAGAACTTATAATATAATTGTATATGTAAAAATTTGTATAAAATTTAGGAAAAAAATGGATGGAGGAATAAAAATGAAAGTAGCATATATCTTTAATAGTACTAATGTACATAAGATTTTAGACAAAATGATAATACCACAATTAGAACAAGGAACTCATGGAGTAGATGTTCTAGGGATGTTTTTCTTTATGGATAATACATTATTCTTATCTAAAGGAAATCCAATAGGAGAAAAACTAAGTGAATTACATAAAAAAACGGATATGATAATAATGGCTTGTGACCAATGTGCTATAGAGAGAGGTATAGAGAATAACTTGGTTGATGGGGCTACGATTGGATGCTTTCCAAACTTATATGCTTGTTTAGGTAGTGCAGGTGTAGACCAAGTCATAACATTATAAAGCAGTTTGGTATACAATCCATGGGAAAACTTATTTTCTGTGGATTATTTTAAGTCAAGGATAAATTGTTTGAGTAGGGGATGAACAAATGTCTAAAGTTTTAGTTGAATTTATAAATACTTGACCATCTTGTGATGAGCATGGAGTGTTTATAAAAAAAATGTCAGAAAAGTATACTGATAAATTGGAAGTGAAACTGTATCAAGCAGGCAAAGATTTTTCATATGTAAAAAAATATGGAATTATAACAAAAGGGACCTTAATAATAAATCAGAAAAAAAAATATGATAGATTAAATAAAGATACAATTGAAAAGGCAATAGTAGAAGCTATAAATAACAGTTAAAAGTTTAAAAATTAGGAGTAGCAAAAATGAACATATTAGAAATTGTTTTAAATGGAGTTAAAGAGACTATAGTAGCTTCTATAGCTACATTGAATGGAGCATCAGGATGGCTTATGATAAGTTTTATATTGGCAGGTATACTCCACAATGTTTTAACTCCAAAAAGGTTTCAAAAACAACTTGGAAATAAGAAATTTTCTTCTTTGATTAAAAGTACTATCTCAGGCATGTTTTTACCAATATGTAGCTGTGGGGTAATCCCACTTGGTATAAGTATGTATTATTCAGGAGCATACTTAGGACCAGTACTTGCTTTTATGACATCAACTCCAATAATAAATCCAATAGCTGTAGTTCTTTGTCTAGGTCTTTTAGGACCTAAAATTACAATTATTTATCTAATAGCTGGTTTTTTAGTTCCATTTTTAGTAGGATTTTTAGGAAATTGTTTTGGAAAAGAAGAATTATATTTGCATAATGATTCAGGCGAAGATGTAATAGAATTAGAAGAAGAAAAGAGAAGTTTTATAGAAAATATGATTGATGGACTTAAATGGTCTTTTGGTGAGTTAGCTCTTACCATTAGTAAATATGTAGTAATGGGAATGATTTTTGCAGGCTTTATAACAGCGATTTTTCCAAATAGTATAATTCAAAGATATTTAGGTAATCCAGGATTGTTGTCTCTTGGAAGTATAACAATACTTGCATGTGTTATGTATGTATGTGCTGTAGGACATATTCCATTTATAGCAGCCCTCGTTGCAAGTGGAGCATCTCCTGGGATAGCGATAACATTTTTAATAGCTGGAGCAGCTACAAATTTACCAGAACTTATAAGTATATTTAAACTTATTGGGAAAAGAACTGTTATTATATATTCAGTAACTTTGACACTATGTTCAATAGTAATTGGATACATAACAAATCTACTTTTAGTAAATAACAATTCAGTAAATTTAGACACAACAAATTCTTCAATACAGTTGGCGAATAAACTAATGTTAAATATACCAGGTCGTTTTGAATATGTATGCACGATTGTAATTATTTTATTTGCATTTAAATCAATAATACCAAAAATGAAAGAGGTCATAGGAAATCATGCTTAAAAAGATAGTTATAATATCCTGTATAGTAGCCGTATTAATAGTTTTATCAAAAATGGTGGATGATAACCTTGAAGAAGATGCCTCTATTCCAAATGTGAATAAAGAAACATTAGAGTATTTTAGAAAAAATTATAAAGAAGATATAATAACTTATGCTGAAGAAGATTTAAATAATGATGGAAAAAAAGATTTAGTAGTTATATATAAAAAAGGTAATAATTCAAATGAAATGGTAGTGGTAGTTTCTGACAAAAACAGTCATTATATAACAAAACCAATACCAGCACCTATAGAGAATCAAACTATAACTTTTAAAAATATTGATGATAAGCTACCAGTAGAAGTAATAGTGTCAGGTTCTAAGAATGGTAATGTAGGGTATGCAATTTACAGGGTAGAAGGCAACAAATTTGTTGATTTATTTGGGGAAGATATGGACAAATGTTGTTAAAAATAAAAATAATACATAAAAGGTGGGAAATTTAGGTGAGAGTATCTAAGAAGGTTCAAGCATTAATTTTAGTTAGTGTAATGGGGGCATCTATACTAACAGGCTGTAGTAGTAAACCAAAAGAGAAAGAAGAAGCAAAAGTTGGAAAGGATGATTATACAATAACAGTAGGGTATTATAACTGTGACCATATGACTGCTGGACCAGTAGCAGAAGCAGCAGGAATATATAAAGACTTAGGCCTTAATGTAAAAACTGTTGGAAATGGTAAAGTTCCTGAAGCTATGGCAGCAGGAAAAATGGATGCAGGTTACATAGGAACTAAAGGTTTAGTTGGAGCAATACCTAAAGGTTCACCAATAACAATAGCAGCTAACAATCATACTGGTGGTTCTGAATATTTAATAGTTTCAAAAGATATAAAAGAACCTAAAGATTTAATTGGTAAAAAAATTGCAACGGATATGAGTGATTTCTTATGGACAAGTGATTATGGTCCAGAAACAGGTCTACCAACTGACCCATCAAAATATGAAGTTGTAAATATGGATTCAGACAAAGATAAATATTTAGCTCTTAAAACTGGGAAAATTCAAGCTTTTACATCTTGTGACCCTTGGGGTTCTGTGGCTGAAAATGATGGTGTAGGAAAAATAATAGCATCTACTCAATATAAAGAAAAAGTTAATAGTAAAGAATATAACTGTTGTTCATTCTCATTAAACAAAAACTTTATAAAAGAACATCCAGATTTAGCAAAAAAATTGGTTCTAGCTCATACAAAAGCAATAGAATACATATATACAAATCCAGCTGAAGCTGCTAAGATATTTGCAAAATATTATAATGTAGAAGAAGAAGTTGCACTTAGAACTATTTATAAAAAGACAGTTGGAGAAGGTAGAACGCTTACTTGGAAAGTTACAGGAGAAGAATATAAAAATAATTTACAAATGTATAAAGATTTAAAAGCATTAGATGATATACCTAAATATGAAGATACAATTGATACAAGTTTATTGGATTCTTGTGGAGCAGATGATTTTGATAAATTTATAAAAGAAAAAGTTAGTCCAGAGTTTCCTGAAGGTATGAGTTATGAAGATTGGAAAGCAAAGGTATTATAAATAAATGGAGAATATAAAAAATATAATAATACTTTTTATTATTGTTTTGGGAAGTATATTTATAATATTTTTTAATTTTGAAGATAAAGAAGAAATAGAGGGAAAACTAAGAATAGGGGTATCTGATGATACCTCTGGTTTTGTAATAAATTATATGGTAAATAGAGACTACTTTGAAGATATAAAAGTAAGTGATATAATGGATATTTTTACAATTAATGATTGCTGAGCAAGTACAATGCAATGGGCTCTGAGTTCAGAGGAAATAGATATAGCAATTATATGTAAAGATGCTGCAAAACAATATGTAAATGTAAATAGTGGATTTGAAATTGTTGGTACTGTAGTTCAAAATTCTGATATATTTCTATTAAGTGATAATAATCCTAAAAAGATGGGAGTCATTCAAAATAGAGATTACCAGTCAGAATTGGTTAAAAAATACTACAAGAATGTGGAAGTAGCTCCCTTATTAGGGACTGCACTAGCATATGGATTAGAAAGTAATTTAGTAGATGGTGTTGTAATAGATTGTATAAAGTCAATTGGGTTAGAGGGTAAAAGAAAATCTACAACTAAATTAGGAGATTATGATACCTATGTATTAGTTGTAAGTAAAGAGTTTAAAAAAAGTAAAGCATATATTGACTTTATAACACTTTACAATAAAAGTGTTGATGCTTTAAAGAATAAAGCTACATTTAAGAAAGCATTAAAAGAGTACAGGAATATAAGAAATATAGATATGGAGGAAATAAGAAATTGGAAATTAAAATTTCTAAAGATAAAAGAGATAGATTAACTAAGAAAAAATCTGATAGTAGTATGGATATTTTATACAAGATAATACTCTTAGTCATTATATTTTCAGTTTGGCATTTTACAGCAAAAGATATAGGAAGTTCTTTATTACTTCCAATGCCAATAGATGTGATAAAAGGTTTCTTTTATTGCATAACAGACGTAGAGACAGTTACTAATCTTTTTATAACATTACAGAGAGTACTTAAAGGTTTTATGTACGCACTATTATTTGGACTTTCAATAGGGTTTATCATGGGATTTTCTAAAACTTTTGAAAAAGTTTTATCTCCAGTAGTAGATTCTGTAAGACAGGTTCCTATAATGGCATGGGTGCCTCTTACTATAGTATGGTTTGGTATAGGAGATGGTCCAACAATATTTTTAATAGCTTTTTCAGGAGTTTTTCCTATAATCTTAAATACTATCCAAGGTGTAAGAGCAATATCAAAAGATTATTATAATGCAGCTAGAAGTATGGGGGCATCACCAGTTGTGATATTTACAAATGTAATAGTACCAGCGTCTCTTCCTGATATACTAACTGGTTCGAGAATAGCTATAAGTACAGGTTGGATGTCTGTTATCTGAGCAGAGTTCATAGCTACGAGTGCCGGTCTCGGTTACTCAATGGTACAAGCTCAAACATTAATGCATACAGATGTATTAATTGGGCTTATGATATTTGCAGCTTTAATAGGATTTATAATAGATAGAGTATTAAAGTTTATAAATAAAATCCTTTGTAGATGGAGGTTTGCAGATTAATGAAGTTAAGTGTAAGAGATATAAATAAAACATTTGTAAATAATAAAGTACATACAAAGGTTTTAGAAGATATAAGTATGGATATAGAAAATGGTCAATTTGTTTGCCTTTTAGGTCCATCAGGGTGTGGAAAAACTACTCTACTTACTATAATAGGTGGATTTCAAAAATCAGAAAGTGGAGATGTTTTTATAAATGATAAAAAAGTTAAAAAACCAGGTATAGATAGAGCTTTTATATTCCAAAATTATGCTTTATTTCCTTGGAAAACTATAAGAGGCAATGTTTTATTTCCTATGAAACAGCAGAAAATACCAAAGGAAAAGAGAGAAGAAATGTTAGAAGAACTTTTGGTTATGTCAGACTTGAAAGGAAAAGAAAGACTGTTTCCCCATCAATTATCAGGAGGAATGAAACAAAGAGTGGCCATGATAAGAGCTTTAGCA
Source organism: Clostridioides sp. ES-S-0108-01 (assembly GCF_020662285.1). NCBI lineage: Bacteria > Bacillati > Bacillota > Clostridia > Peptostreptococcales > Peptostreptococcaceae > Clostridioides > Clostridioides sp. ES-S-0108-01. The sequence goes on from NZ_JADGMN010000001.1 coordinate 114,918, forward strand.
TGTAATCCTGAGGTGTTACTAATGGATGAACCATTAGGAGCCGTGGATTTTCAAATGAGACAAAACTTACAAGAAGAACTAGAAAGAATATGGATAAAAAAGAAAATAACTGCATTAATGGTAACTCATGATGTTGATGAAGCTGTATATATGAGTGATAGAGTTATAGTAATGTCGAGAGATAAAGGAAGAATTATTGATGACATAAATATAGATATTCCAAGACCTAGAATTAGAGGAAGTCAAAAATATGAAGAGTACAAAAATAAATTAACTGATACTTTATCAAAGTGTTATGAGGTTTAAAGAGGAGTAGATATGAGTCAAATAGAAAAATACAATAGCTTGGATAACACACAACAAAAAATAAGAATCTCTATTATGGATATGATAATAGATAAAGGTTCTAGTATTACATTTCAAGAAGCGACTGAATATATAAGTAAAAAGTTGAAGACAGAAAAACAATATATGGAAAATACACTACAATATTTTATTGATAAAAATATAATGGTTGTTGATGGAGATAGTATAAATTTTATATATCCTGTATCAGCATTGCCAACCAATCATAAAGTAACCTTGAGAGATAATCGAAGTTTTAGTGCAATGTGTGCTATAGATGCTATAGGAACTTCTTGCACATTTAACCAAGATGTAAGAATAAACTCTATTTGTAGTGCTACAGGTAAAGAAATAGAAATAGTTATAAAAAATGAAAAGATTGAGTATGTGAATAATCCGAACTTAAGAGTGCTTCATATAAATCTTGATAAGCATTCAAATTGGGCTGCTAGCTGCTGAAATATAATGAATTTCTTCTGGACGAAGAGTGATTTTGATGCTTGGACAAACGAAGCGGGATTATCAGATGATGAAGATATATATTGCTTAGATATTAATGAAGCAATAGTAGAATCATATAAAATATTTAAACTCAAACAAAAAGTATTGTTATAGATATACATATATGAAAAATTAAAAATGAACTTTAGATAAAAGTTATAGATATGGAGGCTGTCTCAAAATAGAGATAAGCCTCTTTTTCATTGTTGAAATGATGAAAATATATTTGATTTCATACAAAAAAGAGTGTCTCATAAACTAAAAAGTCCATTTTGAGACACTCTCATTAAATATATTTAAACATAAAAAATATTTTTAGTTTTTTACATGATTAGATAGCTTTATTAAGTATATATTTATTTATAACTTTTGCAACTCCATTTTCGTTGTTGGTATCAGTAACATAATCAGCAATTTCTTTTATACTATTACGTGCATTTCCCATAGCTACACCAAGACCTGCATACTTTATCATATGTTGGTCATTTTCTTCATCACCAACAGCAATAGCATTTTCTATAGGTATATTTAGATTAGCGCATAATGTTTTAAGTGCAGTTCCTTTATTAGTAGTTTTACCTAAAAATTCTAGATAAAAAGGAGCAGACCTTACTATAGTATATTTATTGAATAAATTTTTAGGTAGCTGTTGTATGATTTCTTCCAATCTTTCTGGTTCATCAACTATCATGATTTTACAGATTTTAATAGATTCATCAATTTTATCTTTTTGTATATATTTGACTTCTATATCATTTAATTTCGCTTCATGAAGTGTATATTTGCCAGGAGTTTCATTTGGTGTAATTAAATTTGTCATTGTATTTATGTGTATTTTAGTATTATATTTTTTACAAACGTTATTATAAATAAAATCAAAATCATCTAAATTCATTTCTACATCATGTATAATTTTCTCACTTTTAACTTCTTGAATAATGGCTCCATTAAAACATATAACATAATCACCTTCATCTGTTAGATTTAATTGATTTAGAAGCTCTTTTACACCAGGAAGAGGTCTGCCTGTTGTTATAACTACTTTGGCTCCAGCCTTTTTTGCTTCTTGAATGGATTCAAAGACTTCAGGAGTAATCCTTTTTTGTGTGTCTAATATTGTTCCATCAATGTCTAGTGCGATTAATTTGTACATATCAACCTCCAATAAATTATATACTCAAATTTCCTGTAAAAACGTTGACACAGCTAGTGTTGAACAAAGTTTCAGTGGGAAATATGATTTGTTTTGTATACTATTATATCAAGAGATAAGTAATTTAGAAAGCTTAATAATATTAATTTTTTGGTAAAAATATTGCTTATGTGACATGGTAGCGTAAAAATTTTGTAATTAATAATTCCAGAATTTTTAATTACAAGCAATGGCATCGTTTGCACTATTAATATAAATACAAATTTATCTTAATAGTGTTAAAAGTTTTGAATAAATAGATTTATGGTAATTTGTTATAGTAGTTAGTTTTGTGTTATAAAATATTGTAATTCCATTAATCATATGTTATTATTCAACATGGTTACAGTATAAAGAATATTTAATATATATAATAATTTTATAAAAGAGTATTACATTACATGTAAAGCTATATTTATAAATACAATAAAATAAAGTTGTAAAGGAGTGTTTAAATGAAATTTTCAGAGTTTAAGTATGAAAGACCCAATTACAATAGTATGAAAAAAGAGTTTTTGAGTTGTATAGAAGATATAAATAATTCTCGTAATTATAAAGAGCAACAAAAAAATATACATAAGATTAATTTATTGAGGAATAAAATAGAAACGTTGTCAAATATAGCATCAATAAGATATAGTACAGATACACTTAATAAATTCTACCAAGAAGAAAAAAATTATTGGGATGAATATGTGCCTTTGTATGAAGAATTAAATTCACATTTTTATAATGCTATTGTAAATTCAAAGTTTAAATGTGATTTAATAAAAGAGTTTGGAGAACAATTTTTCACAATAGTAGAATATTCTTTAAAAAGTTTTTCTAAAGAAATAATAAGTGAATTGCAGGAAGAAAATAAATTGTGTTCAGAGTATACTAGACTTTTAGCATCAGCCGAGATAATGTTTGATGGAGAAGAAAGAAATTTATCTGGTATGGGGAAATTTATGTATTCTAAGTGCAGAAAAACGAGAGAACTAGCAAATAAAGCATATTATAATTTCTTTGAAGAAAATGAATCTGAATTTGATGATATATTTGATAAACTAGTAAAACTTAGAGATAAGATATCTAAAAAATTAGGTTTTGAAAATTTTGTAGAGCTTGGATATATCAGAATGATGAGAAGTAACTACAGAGAAGATATGATAGAAAGTGTTAGAAAACAAGTATTAAAATATGTTGTTCCAATGGCCAATGAACTTTATGAAAAACAAGCTAAAAGGATTGGTTTAGAGTATTTAAGTTACATAGATGAAGGCATGGAATTTTTAACAGGAAATGCAAGTTTAAAGGGAGATTCAAGATACATAATTCAAAATGGTAAAAGGATGTATTCTGAACTGTCGAAAGAAACAGATGAATTTTTTAATTTTATGTTAGAAAATGAACTTATGGATTTAGAAACAAAGAAAGGAAAAGGAGCTGGAGGGTATTGTACCTATATACCAGATTACAAGTCGCCATTCGTTTTTTCTAATTTTAATCAAACTGCTGATGATATAGATGTATTAACACATGAAGCAGGACATGCATTTCAGTTGTATATGTCTAGATGGATTGATATGCCAGAAATTAATTTTCCAACGCTTGACAGTTGTGAAATCCATTCAATGAGTATGGAATTTATAACATGGCCGTGGATGGATTTATTTTTTAAAGAAGATACAGATAAATACAAATTTACTCACTTATCATCTGCAATTAAATTTATACCTTATGGAGTAATTGTTGATGAATTTCAACACTATATTTATAAAAATCCTAATGTAGATAAATCAAAAAGAAAGGAAATTTGGAGATTTTTAGAGAAAAAATACTTACCTCATAGAAAGTATGATGATAATTATTTTTTAGAGAGAGGTTGTTGGTGGTTTAAGCAAGGTCATATATTTAAAAATCCATTTTATTACATAGATTATGTATTAGCTCAAATTTGTGCATTACAATTTTGGAAAAAAATGATTCAAGATAGGGATGCAGGATGGCAAGATTATATAAATATCTGTAAAGTTGGAGGAACAAAATCATTTTTAGACATTGTGAGTATGGGAAATTTGTATTCTCCATTTGATGATGACTGTATTAAGTCTATTATAGGTGATGTTAAATCTTGGTTTGATGAAATAAATGACAACAAATTATAAAAAATTATGAGAATTTCACATCATAAGATTAAAAATTAAAAAAGTATGTAGAAAATAAATATTTGTTGTAAAAATAGTCTTATTTTTAATCAATTTGATAAAATAAACCAAAAAAGGTTTGCACCTAAAAAAAAAAGAAAATACAGGAAATATGCAATATCAACATTTGGAAAAAAAAGTAAAAATGTATACAAAATACATATAAAAAAACTATTGCAAATTTTATAGAATGTTTATATACTTAAGTCAACAGAGATAGAAAAAAGCTATTTAAAGAAAATAACGGATAAATTGCTTGATTTTCAATTTTCTGAAAACTTAATAATCCGGATGAAGAGTATGGGAGACTGCTTTATAAAAAAGCGACCGAAGGGACAAATTTAATCTTAATTTACCCAAAAGATTAGATGAAATTCTCAGGTAAAGATGACTGTACTTGGACGGGGCTCTGAAAATGATTTTAACAGGGAAGACAAATTGGGAGATTTGTTTTTCCTGTTTTTTATTTATCAAGTAATAAATAAAAGTTTGAAAGAGAGTAAAAAAATGATAATAATTACGAATAATCCAAAAGTAAAAGAAGAAGTTCAAGACAGAGATATTCTATTTAAAGATACAAAGTATATTGGAATCTTAGAAGCAAGTAGGGATTTGATACATGAAGGTTATGAACTTTTATCTCATCCACTTTATGGGAGTGTAAAACCAAATGAAACACCTTACAGAACTGTTATACTAAAGAAAGGAAATCGTTTGGACATAAACTCTTTAACATTAATTGAAGAAGCAATCATTACTGCAAGTAAATTTCAGAATAATAAAAAGACTCCAAAATGGACAGAAAGTGTTCAAGATGATTTTAGAGTAATTGATTATGATATATTTTATAATACAATACAAAGAATGCAGTATGAATAAAGATGTTTATAAAAAGTTGTTAAAACAGCATAAATATTAAATCTAATTTAATATTAAATAAAATGAGAAATTTAATTGGGGAGGATAAGTCAAAATGGAAAATGTGTATGACTTAGTAATAATTGGTTCAGGACCAGCAGGGCTTGCAGCAGGTCTTTATGGAGCAAGAGCAAAGTTGAAAACTCTAATCCTAGAAAAAGATAAGACTGGCGGGCAAATTGTAATAACACATGAAATTGCAAATTATCCAGGGTCAGTTCCAAATGCAACAGGTCCAAGTCTAATAGCTAGAATGGTTGAACAATGTAAAGAGTTTGGAGCAGAAATGCTAAGAGACAACATTGTAGATACTGAACTAGATGGAGATATAAAAGTTTTAAAAGGGGAAAAAGCAGAATATAGAGCAAAAGCAGTAATAATAGGAACAGGAGCAACTCCAAGAAAGATTGGTTGTCCTGGAGAAAAAGAACTTACTGGTAAAGGTGTTTCATATTGTGCAACTTGTGATGCAGATTTCTTTGAAGATTTTGAAGTATTTGTTGTAGGTGGAGGAGACAGTGCATTAGAAGAAGCAATGTATTTAACTAAATTTGCTAGAAAAGTAACAATTGTACATAGAAGACAAGGATTTAGATGTGCTAAGAGTGTTGAAGAAAAAGCAAAAGCTAATCCAAAGATAGAATTTTTACTAGATACAGTAATAGAAGAAATCAAAGGTGATGGAATATTAGAATCAGTCGTATTTAAAAATAAAGTAACTGGAGAAACTCATGAGTACTTTGCAGATGAAGAAGATGGAACAATGGGAGTATTTGTTTTCGTTGGATTGGATGCTCAAACCGATTTATTCAAAGGCAAAATTGATATGGATGAAAAAGGTTACATAATAACTGATGAAGATATGAGAACTAACATACCAGGTGTATTTGCAGCAGGAGATTGTAGATCTAAAACTCTAAGACAGGTTGTAACTGCAACTAATGATGGAGCAATTGCATCTATAGTTGCTGAGAAATATATTGATGAAAAATTTGGGAACTAAAGTCTGTAAATTAAATTTAATGAATAATATTTAAAATAAAAATTTCAAGGGGGAATAAGAAAATGTTAGATTTAGATAAGGCTACATTTGAAGAAGAAGTTTTAAATGCAGAAGGTTTTGTATTTGTTGATTTTTGGAGTGAAGGTTGTGAGCCTTGTAAAGCTTTAATGCCAGATGTTCATAAATTAGCTGAAACTTATGGAGATAAAATAAAATTCTGTAAGATGGATACAACAAAAGCTAGAAGATTAGCTATAAAACAAAAAGTACTAGGTCTTCCAACTATGGCTATATACAAAGATGGGGAAAAAGTAGATGAAGTTACTAAGGATGACGCTACAGTTCCTAATATAGAAAACATGATTAAAAAATACCTTTAATGTGTTGACAAGGTATTAATAATGTAAAAATAAAAGAAGAAATCTACATTTAGTCTGAAGATAAAAGAAAAAAGTTTTTATGATTAACTTTGTTAAAAAAATAATTTTAGGTAAAATAATTTTTTTACAATAAATATTTTTTACTAATAAAACAAAGATTTGAGACATAAAAACACAATAAATATAAAAGATGTCTTTAAGATAAATAAGATAAATTGTAAAATGATATAATTTTGAGAAAAACTCAAATGCATATACACAAATTAAATAACAGGAGGTGCAAGTATGCGTCTTGAATTAGGGAAAATCTTTATAAAAGATGTTCAATTTGGTGATGTAACACAAGTAAAAGATGGAGTATTATTCATCAATAAGCAAGAGATGCTACAAGAAATTGGTGGAGATGAGCATATTAAATCTATAGATATAGAATTAGCTCGTCCAGGTGAAAGCATAAGAATAACACCTGTAAAAGATGTTATTGAACCAAGAGTGAAAGTTGAAGGTAATGGAGGAATATTCCCAGGTATCATGTCTAAGGTTGACACTGTAGGAGAAGGAAAAACTCACGCGTTAAAAGGTGTAGCTGTTGTAACTACTGGAAAAATAGTAGGTTTCCAAGAAGGTATAATAGACATGACTGGAGAAGGAGCTAAGTACACTCCATTTTCTAAATTAAATAATGTGGTAGTAATAGCTGAACCTATTGACGGTTTAAAACAATACGCTCATGAAAAAGCTGTTAGAATGATAGGATTCAAAGCAGCAATGTATTTAGGAGAAGTAGCAAGAAATCTTACTCCAGATGAAGTTTCAGTATATGAAACTAAACCTCTTCTTGAATCAATAAAAGAATATCCAGAACTTCCAAAAGTAGGATATGTTTATATGCTTCAGACTCAAGGTTTATTACATGATACTTATGTATATGGAGTAGATGCAAAACAAATAGTACCAACTTTATTATATCCAACAGAATTAATGGACGGAGCAATTGTAAGTGGTAACTGTGTTTCTGCATGTGACAAAAACCCAAGTTATGTTCATATAAACAATGGGGTTGTTGAAGATTTATATGCAAGACATGGTAAAGATATAAACTTTGTAGGCGTAATTATAACTAATGAAAATGTTTACTTAGCAGATAAAGAAAGATCTTCAAACTGGACTTCTAAATTATGTAAATACTTAGGATTAGATGCAGTTATAGTTTCACAAGAAGGTTTTGGAAATCCTGATACTGACCTTATAATGAACTGTAAGAAGATAGAAATGCAAGGTGTTAAAACAGTTATAGTTACAGATGAATATGCTGGACGTGATGGAGGTTCTCAATCACTTGCAGATGCAGATGTAAGAGCTGATGCTGTTGTAACAGGTGGAAATGCTAACCAAGTTGTAGTACTTCCTAAGTTAGATAAAGTAATTGGTCACCTAGAAGTAGTAGATGTAATAGCTGGTGGTTCTGATGGAAGTTTAAAAGCTGATGGAACTATTGAAGTTGAAATACAAGCTATAACAGGTGCAACTAATGAAACAGGATTTGGCCACTTAACTGCTAAAGGATATTAAGAAGTATTTCATTAAACGATTGAGTAATATTAATAAAACATATTATAGATAAATTATAATAAATGTTATAGATATATAAAAATATATTAGAAATATAATAAGGAGGATTATTATGAGTTTACTTAGTAATAAAAAGGTTCTTATAATAGGTGACCGTGATGGTATACCAGGACCTGCGATAGAAGAATGTGTAAAAACAGTAGAAGGAGCAGAGGTTGTTTTCTCATCTACAGAATGCTTTGTCTGAACTGCTGCTGGGGCTATGGACTTAGAAAATCAAAACAGAGTTAAAGATGCTGCTGATAAATTCGGAGCTGAAAATGTTGTGATTTTACTAGGTGCTGCTGAAGCCGAAGCTGCAGGTCTTGCAGCCGAAACAGTAACTGCTGGAGATCCAACTTTCGCTGGACCACTTGCTGGAGTTGCTTTAGGATTAAGTGTTTACCACGTTGTTGAGGAACCAATAAAATCATTATTTGATGAAAGTGTATATGAAGACCAAATAAGTATGATGGAAATGGTTTTAGAAGTTGAAGAAATAGAAGAAGAAATGTCTGGTATAAGAGAAGAATTTTGTAAATTTTAATGCCTAAAAGCAAAAGGGGTGAAACTAAGAAATGGGAAAACTAAAAGCAGTACATTATATTAATCAGTTCTTTGCTGGTATAGGCGGAGAAGAAAAATCTGATACTAAGCCACACGTGGCAGAAACTTTACCTCCAATAAGTTTACAACTTGATAAATTATTAGGTGAAGATATTGAAATAGTTGGAACAGTAGTTTGTGGAGATAGCTATTTCAATGAAAATATTGATAGTGCAAGTGAAGAAGTTTTAGCAATGGTAAAAGGTTTTGAACCACAACTTTTCATAGCTGGTCCTGCGTTTAATGCTGGTAGATATGGAGTTGCTGCTGGAACAATAACTAAAGTTGTGAAAGATGCTTTAAATATACCAGCTTTAACAGGTATGTATGTTGAAAATCCAGGAGCAGATATGTTCAAAAAGGATGTTTATGTAGTAGAAACTTCTGATTCTGCAGCAGGTATGAGAAAAGCACTTCCTAAGATAGCTAAACTTGCAGTAAAACTTGCTAATGGAGAAGAAATTGGAACTCCTAAAGATGAAGGATACATAGCTAGAGGAATAAGAGTTAACTACTTCCATGAAGACAGAGGTTCTAAGAGAGCAGTTGACATGTTAGTTAAGAAAATAAAAGGTGAACCATTTGAAACTGAATACCCAATGCCAAACTTTGATAGAGTTGACCCAAGTAACGCTGTAAAAGATTTATCAAAATGCAAAATAGCTTTAGTTACTTCTGGTGGTATAGTTCCAAAAGGAAATCCAGATAGAATAGAGTCTTCTTCAGCTTCTAAATACGGAACTTATTCTATAGCAGGAGTTATGGATTTAACAGAAGAGACTTATGAAACTGCACATGGTGGATATGACCCAGTGTATGCAAATTTAGATGCAGATAGAGTATTACCTGTTGATGTTCTTAGAGATTTAGAAAAAGAAGGTGTAATTGGAAAATTACATGAAACTTTCTATACAACTGTAGGTAATGGTACATCTGTTGCAAACTCTAAAAAATATGCTTCTGAAATTGGAGCAGCATTAGTGGCTGATGGTGTAGATGCAGTAATATTAACTTCTACATGAGGTACTTGTACTCGTTGCGGTGCAACGATGGTAAAAGAAATAGAAAAAACTGGACTTCCAGTAGTTCATATGTGTACAGTAGTACCTATTTCATTAACAGTAGGAGCTAACAGAATAGTTCCAACTATAGCAATACCTCATCCACTTGGAAATCCAGCACTTGACCCTACAGAAGAAAAAGCCCTAAGAAGAGGTCTTGTAGAAAAAGCATTAAATGCTTTAACTACAGAAGTAGATGGTCAAACAGTATTTGAAAAATAAAAATAACACACACATATATTATATAGATAAAAATATAAACACACACTAAAAATAAAAAATAACTATACACAAAAAAATAATATAGATTTCATGAATGGATAAATTGGAGTTATTCATTCATGAAATCTTAAAAAATGCCAAAATACATAAACAATAATAGAATCAAATATACAATAAAATAATTAGAGTTTTTAATAAGATTAAAAAATAAGTGTTCATAAAATTTATGGAGGTGCACAAAATGACTTATCCAGTTTTAAAAGGGGCAGGCTATGTACTTATTCATACTCCAGATATGATAGTGCAAAATGGAAGTACTTGTACAGTTGAAAGAGCAACAAATCCAGATTCAGAATTTTTAAAAGAAGTAAGTAATCATATAAGAAGTTATGAAGATGTAGTTAACTACATGCCAAATCAAGTTTATATAGGAAATAGAAGACCAGAAGAATTAAGAGATTTACAAATGCCATGGTGTGAACAAAAGATTGAGGGAACTAGAAATGGTAAGTTTGGAGAAATAATGCCTCAAGATGAGTTCATAGCTTTAATGCAAATAAGTGATGCATTTGATTTAGTAAAATTATCGCAAGAATTTATTGATGAAGTAAAACCAAAAATCGAAAATAACTACCCTGAAATTGCACCATTTTTAGGCAAATTAAAGGGTGATGATATAGAAGAAGGTAAAGAATTAGTAGCAACACACATAGCTGAAGGATTATACCATGATGGAAAATTCGTTGGTTATGTAAAAAGAGCACATGATGTAGATGTTAACTTAAATGCCCATACAATGTTTGAAAATCTAGTAGTAAAAGCATCTGGAGTTTTATCTGCTATTCAAATGCTAAGACATAGCAAAATAGACCCTGCTGTAATAGATTATGTTATTGAGTGTTCAGAAGAAGCTTGTGGAGACATAAACCAAAGAGGTGGAGGAAACTTTGCTAAATCAATAGCTGAGATAGTAGGGCTTCAAAATGCAACTGGTTCTGACACAAGAGGATTTTGTGCAGCACCAACACATGCATTAATTCAAGCAGCAGCTTTAGTAAAAGCTGGTATACATAAAAATGTAATGGTAGTAGCAGGTGGAGCAAGTGCTAAACTTGGAATGAATGCTAAAGACCATGTTAAAAAAGGTCTTCCTGTACTTGAAGATGTTGTTGGAGGATTTGCAGTACTTGTATCTGAAAATGATGGTGTAAATCCAGTTATAAGAACTGATTTAACAGGTAAGCATACTGTTGGAACTGGTTCTTCACCTCAAGCAGTTATGACAGCACTTATAACTTCAGGTCTTGATAGAGCTAATTTAAAAATAACAGATGTTGATGTATATTCAGTTGAAATGCAAAACCCAGATATAACTAAGCCAGCAGGAGCAGGAGATGTTCCAGAAGCAAACTACAAAATGATAGGTGCACTTGCTGTTAAACGTGGAGACTTAGAAAAGAAAGAATTAAAAGATTTTGTTTCTAATAAAGGGCTACCAGGATGGGCGCCAACTCAAGGGCATATACCATCAGGAGCTCCTTATATAGGATTTTTAATAGATGATTTAACTACAGGAGATAGAAATAGAGCTATGATAGTTGGAAAAGGTAGCTTATTCTTAGGAAGAATGACTAACTTATTTGATGGAGTATCTTTCATAGCTGAAAGAAATACAGGTATTACTGAAGAGACTTCAGGAATATCTAAGGATGAAATTAAAAAGATAATAGCTGAATCTATGAAAAAACTAGCATTAGATATGTTAGAAGAATAGGGGTGAGGATATGTCAAAAAAAGTAATTGCAGATGTATTCTTAGAAGTAGCTAATGCAATAGAAAGCGGCGAATTTGGTAAAAAAGTAAAAATTGGTGTTACTACACTTGGAAGTGAACATGGTGTAGAAAATATGGTTAATGGTGCACAATTAGCAAAGTCTAATTTGTTTGATATTGTACTTATTGGACCAAAAGTGGAAACTGACCTTGAAGTAGTTGAAGTTAATGATGAAAAAGAAATGCATGTAAAAATGGAAGAATTATTAGATTCAGGATATATTGATGCTTGTGTTACTATGCATTATAATTTTCCAATAGGTGTATCTACAGTAGGTAGAGTAATAACTCCAGCAAAAGGAAAAGAAATGATACTTGCAACAACAACAGGAACAAGTGCTACTAATAGAATAGAAGCAATGGTGAGAAATGCCATTTATGGTATTGCCACAGCTAAATCAATGGGTAATAAATGCCCAAAAGTTGGAATACTGAATGTTGATGGAGCAAGACAAGTTGAGAAATGTTTAAAAGAATTAAAAGATAATGGATATGACATGGAATTTGCTGATTCAATTAGAGCAGATGGTGGGTGCGTAATGAGAGGTAATGATTTACTTGTAGGTGCTCCTGATGTTATGGTTACTGATACATTATCTGGAAATATATTTATGAAAGTATTTTCTTCATATACTACAGGTGGAGATTATGAAGCTCAAGGCTTTGGATATGGTCCTGGGGTTGGAGAGGACTATGATAGAAGAGTTCTTATAGTATCAAGAGCATCAGGTTCTCCAGTAGTAGCAAATGCGTTAAAATATGCTTATGATGTTGTAAAGGGAGATATAAGTAATGTTGCAAGAAATGAATTTGCAAAGGTTAAAAAAGCAAAATTTGATGATATTATAGCCTCTCTTACTAAAAAAGAAGTTAAAGCTGAAAAAGTAGAAGTTAAAATGCCAGATAAAGAGGTTGTTACTCGTCAAATAGCTGGTGTTGATATAATGGATTTAGAGGATGCAGTATCTGAGTTATGGAAAAATGGAATCTATGCTGAAAGTGGTATGGGTTGTACAGGTCCAATAGTTTTAGTAAATGAAGCTAAAGGGGATTTAGCAGTTGAAACTTTAGTTAAAGCTGGACATACTGCAAAATAAGTATAGATTGTATATGCAAATAAGAACATATAGCCATAATCTTATTGATTATGGTTATATGTTCTTTTTATTAAGTAAATAGTTATGCTAAAGTACTTAAACCTTTAAATTTACATGAGTAAAACTTATATAGAGTGAAAAATTTAGCACGAGGAAGATAATCTTTTTTAGTAGTTTTAATAGCTTTTATAAGAAGAAATATAGTTTGTAAGTGTAGATACACACTAAATGAAAAATAAAGAAATGTTAAAGTAAAATTAATAAAATATAAAAAATTTTAGAAATAAAATATCTATTAGATAAAAAGAATATTAATTAGTGATATAATACAACTAATATAAAATTGATTATTTGGAGGCAAAATCATGAACAGAGTAAAAAAGGTAGTAGAATTGTTGGAATCTAAAGGTCTTGATGCACTGTATCTAACAAAGAAAACTAATGTAAACTATATAAGTGGTTTTCCTGATGAAGAAGCATATGCAGTGATTTGTAAAGATGGAAACTTTTTGGTTACTGATAGTAGATATATGGAGCTTGCAGAAAGTATTTGTAAAGGTTTTGAAATTATAAATTGGCATAATTTTGATAGAAGTGTGGCAAAAGCAGTTAAAAGTGTATGTGATAAAGTAGGTATAAAAAAACTTGGATTTGAAAGAACTAATATAGTATTTGATAAATATGAAGAACTTAAAAATCTGATTGAGAAAGATAATGGAAAATTAATAGCTACAGAAAATATTGTAGAGGCTTTGAGATATGTAAAAGACGAAGAAGAAATCAACAATACAAGAAAAGCTTGTGAAATAGCGGATAAGGCATTAGAAGAATTGATTCCACATATAAAAGCTGGAGTTAGCGAAATTGAATTAGCTACAAAGTTGGAGTACTTTATGAAGATGAATGGAGCACAAAATATAGGATTTGAGACTATATTGATATCAGGTGCAAAGACTTCGTTACTTCATGGTAAACCTAGTGATAAGATTATAGAAAAAGGCGACTTTGTACTTATAGATTATGGTGCTATGTATAATGGTTATATATCTGATACAACTAGAACTTTTATAGTTGGAGAAGCTTCCGAAAAGCAATTAGAGGTATATAATTTGGTTAAGGAAGCACAAAATGTAGGGGTTGAAAACATGAAAGCTGGTGTACATGCTACAATTCCAGACACTGAAATAAGAAAAGTTGTCAAGAAATATGAAAACTATTACTATCAAGGTATAGGGCATGGAGTTGGTAGAGATGTTCATGAAGAACCTTTCATTGGTAATTATGGTGATAAAATCATAGAAGAGGGATGCATAATAACAATGGAACCAGGTATTTATTTCCCTGGATGGGGTGGAGTCAGAATAGAAGATACTGTTTTGATTACCAAAAATGGTCCAGAAAGACTTACTAAATTCCCTAAAAATTTGATGATTTTAGATAAATAGTTTGATTTTTATGTATTTTTTTACATAAACATAGCATAATCTCACCATTAAGCTCTCTTTACATATTATAGTAAAGAGGGCTTAATTTTATTGTGTGAGGTGATAATATCCATGTATAAAAAACATAAATTTATAAAAAGTATAAAAAAGCATGGTATAAAATCAAATTAATTGATAGGTGTCTTATAATTATAATGGTAATACTAATGTTTCAATCCATATACAATTTATTTGTTTATGAAAAGAAAATACCTATTAATATCAATGAAGAAATTGAAGAAGGAGAAACTAGTGAATTACAAATTATTATAGACACTGTAATTTGTGTAGTAGCATTAATAGTACTTTTTGTTGTAAGGAATTTTACGAATACAACATCAGCTTCTTTAGGTACTATTTCACAGATGAGAGATTTTGTCTCAGGATGTGTGGGTTTTTTGCTAGGTTGTCCAAGTAGACCTGACTAGAAGTATGATTATTAATAAAAATATTGTTAAAAGTATTGGTATAATAATATTTAAATATAACTCATCCAAGTGTACGGGAAAATCTAGCAGTGGAATTTGAAAAAAGATTTAAGGAAAAATATTAATAATAGAGAGAGGGCAAGAATGGAAGCACTTAGAGTAGTTCCAAAATATTTTATTTTGATACATTCAAAGAATTTAACAAGAAATTTAAAATAGAGAAAATGATTTAGTAATTACTAATGAATTTATATATGAGCCATACATGAAACCTATTGGAATAGATACAAATTTAATTTTTCAAGAAAAGTTTGGAACGGGTAGTGAAGTAACAAATGTAGCTATTGCAGAGTTAAAATCTAAACATACTAAAAAAGGTCTTGCAGTAGAAGAACCTATGTAGACTATGCAGTATTAATTCCAGAGACCGTAAAAGGATTACCTCATAAATTCTTTGTTACAAGTTCAGTGGATGCGCTTATACATGCTATTGAGTCTTATCTTTCTCCAAAAGCAAGCCCATTTACGGAGATGTATCCTAGAAAAAATCCTAATGGAAAAATTACAAAGTGTACAAAAATTTTAGCAGATACCCTTGAATGTGACCTTAATTGTGATTTTTACGGAGAATTAGAAAAGTTTTTAAATAAATTAATAGCTAAAAAAGCTTTAAGAGAGTATGGAATGTTAGAAAGTCAGATAGATGAATTTACAGATAGTACAATTACCAATCAACAAAGATTATTTGCTAATAATTATGTAGAAATTAGCAGAGAAGAGATAAGAGAAATATTTGCAAATCTTTATTAGTTATAATTTTCATTTATATGTATAGCTAAGATAGACAATGTTAATTATATTTATATAAAAATAAAAATGAGGGAACTTAAATTTAATAAAAGTTAAGTTCTCTTATTTTTATATGGAGTTAAATATAAGTATATTTTTGATTTAAAATATCTCTATATTTAAGTCTATTACTTTATTTGAAATAATTTGTAGAAATTCAAATTCCTTGACAGTAATAAGTAAGTAATTGTATAATCAAACTGCAATATATTAATAATATTAGTAAGAATGAAAGGATATAAACTATGTATAAATCAGAAAATTTTTCCAAAAAATCTGTGTTAATAAATTCATTTTTAAGTAAATTTTTAAAAATAATTGGATGGGGTTTGGTAGGCTTATTTACGTTGTCAGCTTTAGTACTTTCAACTATTTCCATTATAATTGGGTGGGCTGTAATACTTCCTATTCAAGTATGTGCAGTATTTTTAATCATAGGTGGAGTTTGTGTTTTTAAAGGTAAGAGATTAGGGAACCAAATTTCTCGTTATAAAAAATATTGTACAATTATAAATAACAGAAATATTATTCCAGTAGAACTTATTGCAGAAAGTACATCTAAATCATTAAATTTTATAATAAAAGATGTACAAAAGATGATAGACAAAAATTACTTTATAAATACTTATATTGATAAAAGAAATAATCAAATTGTGTTGACAAATGAAGCTTTCGTTCCACCAAGATATGAAGATGTAGCATATGAAGTTAAAGAAGAAGAAAAAACTGACGAGGCTAATGAAGTCGATACAATTATAACTAAAGGAATTAATTATTTAAAACAAATAAAAGAAGCTAATAAAAATATTAAATCAGAATCAATGTGTAATAAAATTGTACAAGTAGAAGATGTTACAAGTAAAATATTTGATGTTGTAAAACATGACCCATCAAAACTTACTCAAATACAAAAATTTATGGACTATTATCTTCCAACCACTTTAAAGCTCTTAAATTCATATCATACATTGGAAGGGCAAGGAATAAATAGAGAAAATATAACAACAACTATGGAAAGTATTGAAAATACAATGAGTACGATTGTAGTAGCTTTTGAAAATCAATTGGATTATCTGTTTGAAGATGAAGCAATTGACATATCTACAGATATTACTGTTTTAGAGAACATGTTAGTTCAAGAAGGATTAATGAGTGGTAAATTTTAACTCTAATAGAAAAAATATTCTGTTATTTTTAAACAATTAATTAGCTATAAAGTATAAAAATATGTATTATATAAGGTAATCAGTACTTTATGAAGGAAGAGGAGAGAAAGATATAATGAATAATCTAGATGATATACCAGTTATGCCAACTTTGACGCTTGACCCATTTGGAGAAGAATCAAGCATTAGTGATATAAATAATTCTGACATATTGATGAAAAAGGATGAAAAAGACCCAGAAGAAGAAAAGCTATCTGAATCTGAACGTAAAATGGTGAAGGAATTTGCAGAAAAAATAGATATTACGAATACAAATATGATTTTACAATATGGAGCTGGTGCTCAAAAAAAGGTAGCAGGCTTTTCTGAAACAGCTTTAAAGAGTGTCAAAACAAGAGATTTAGGAGAAGTTGGAGATATGCTTACAAATCTGGTTACTGATTTAAAAGCATTTTCAGCAGATGAAAAAGAACAAGGTGGTTTTTTAGGAATCTTCAAAAAGGCAAATAATAAAATTGCAAATCTAAAAACTAAGTATGATAGTGCAGAAGTAAATGTAGATAAAGTAAGCAAAGAACTTCAAAAGCATCAGGTTAAAATATTGAAAGATATAGCGATGCTTGATAAGATGTATGAATTGAATTTAGCTTATTCAAAAGAACTTACTATGTATATTATAGCAGGAAAACAAAAACTAAAAGATATGAAAGAATATGAGATGCCAAAACTAAGAGAAAAAGCTCGCTTATCTGGTTCAACAGAAGATGCTCAATCTGTAAATGATATGGTTTCACTTTGTGATAGATTTGAAAAGAAGATTCATGACTTAGAATTAACTAGAATGGTATCGCTTCAGATGGCCCCGCAGATAAGATTGGTTCAAAATAGTAATAATCTAATGGCAGAAAAGATTCAATCAACTATAGTAAATACTATTCCATTATGGAAGAATCAAATAGTACTTGCCCTTGGAATTTCTCACTTAAATCAAGCTATGAAAGCACAGCGTGAAGTTAGCGATATGACAAATGAGCTTTTATTAAAGAATGCAGAAACTTTGAAGATGGGAACAATAGAAACAGCAAAAGAATCAGAAAGAGGAATTGTAGATATAGATACAATTAAGAAAACTAATCAATCTTTAATATCTACTATTGATGAGGTAGTTAAGATACAGCATGATGGTAGAATAAAGAGACAAGAGGCGGAAGTTGAGTTATCAAAAATAGAAAATGAACTTAAAAGTAAGCTTCTTGAATTTACAGTTAAATAAAAGAGTATATTAGAAAAGGGGTGTCTCAAAATAAACTTTTTAGTTCATGAGGCACTCTTTTTGTATGAAATAAATATATTTTTATCATTTCAACAATGAAAAAGAGGCTTATCTATTTTGAGACAGCCCCTTTTATTTATATTATAAATTTCTATTATCCTTTAACATAACATCATGAGCTCCACCTTCAACTATACTAGTAGAAGATACAAGTGTAAGCTTAGCATTTTTTTGAAGTTCAGGGATGCTAAGTGCTCCACAGTTACACATAGTAGAACGAACCTTACTTAAAGAAAGAGTTACATTGTCTTTTAAAGAACCAGCATAAGGTACATAAGAGTCAACACCTTCTTCAAAAGAAAGTTTCTTATCTCCACCAAGGTCATATCTTTGCCAGTTTCTAGCACGAGCAGAACCTTCTCCCCAATACTCTTTCATGTAACTACCATTTATATTAACTTTGTTAGTTGGACTCTCATCAAAACGAGAGAAGTATCTACCAAGCATTATAAAATCTGCACCCATAGCTAAAGCTAAAGTTATATGATGGTCATAGACGATACCACCATCAGAACAAATTGGAATGTAAATACCTGTTTTTTCAAAGTATTCATCTCTAGCTTGAGCAACTTCAATTATAGAAGTAGCTTGTCCACGTCCTATACCTTTTTGTTCACGAGTTATACATATAGAACCACCACCGATACCAACTTTAACAAAGTCAGCACCAGCTTCAGCTAGATAAAGGAATCCTTCACGGTCAACTACATTTCCAGCTCCAACCTTAACTGTATCACCATATTTTTCACGAATGAAATCAAGAGTTATTTTTTGCCATTCAGAAAAACCTTCTGAAGAATCTATACATAAAACATCAGCACCAGCTTCAACTAAAGCAGGAACACGTTCAGCAAAATCTCTAGTATTAATACCAGCTCCAACTACGTATCTTTTAGAAGAATCTAAAAGTTCAAGTGGATTTTCTTTATGAGAAGAGTAATCTTTACGGAATACCATATACATAAGATTACCATTATCATCAAGTACAGGAAGAGAATTAAGTTTGTGGTCCCATATAATGTTGTTTGCTTCTTTTAAAGTAACATCTTTGTTAGCATAAACTATAGATGACATAGGAGTCATAAATTCACTGACCTTAGTATCTAAATCCATACGACTTATACGATAATCACGACTTGCGACAATACCTAATAATTTACCAGTTGAAGTTCCATCTTCAGTAACAGCAACTGTAGAATGCCCAGTTTTTTCTTTTAATTCAAGTATGTCTCTTAATGTGTTATCAGGTTTAATATTTGAATCACTTACAACAAAACCAGCCTTGTGGGATTTAACACGTGCTACCATAGCAGCTTCATCTTCAATAGTTTGAGAACCGTATATAAATGAAATACCACCTTCTTTAGCAAGTGCAATAGCCATCTTGTCATCAGAAACGGATTGCATAATAGCAGAAGTCAAAGGTATATTCATATAAATATCTGCTTCCTCGCCCTTTTTAAATTTAGTAACAGGTGTTTTTAAACTTACATTAGCAGGTATACAATCAGTAGAAGAGAAACCTGGTACAAGAAGGTATTCACTGAAAGTATGTGATGGTGTATCAAAATAAAACGCCATTTTTTAATCACTCCTTATATTTTTATACTTTTTATAATTGATAGTATTAATTATAACTTATTCTTTAATTTTATTAAAGTATTTTGTCAAATATTGAGATTTTTGAAAAATTTAAACTATTTTAATTGAATTTGTTTAATATATATTGCCTTATAGGGTAAAGTTGTATATTAAATAATGTTTAGTATTTGATAGTAGCTAATTTGAAATTAATCTTTAGTTATTCATATATTATACTTGTATATTTTATATTGATAATATTACCATAGAGTGTATAAATCCAAAAAGTACAGATAAATTAAGTCTATATTAGTATATCCAAAAGTACCTTTAATAAATTTATTTAATTGAATTATTATTGCCTTTTCCATTAAATTTAAGTAGTTTTAAAGTAATAAAGTATTCTAGTTTTGATTAGTTCTAAAATAATAATACATCCTATTCTATTAAAAAAAGATATTATAAATTTAAATATTTTATAAAAATAGTATTATTTGCATAACTAAATACTCTAAAATACTACATAAATAAAATTAAACAAAAACTAAAATGATAAATGTCATTATCTCAAGTGACATAGAAACGGTTTCTTAAAGTTGTTACTATAAAGTATAAACTCTATAATAAAAGTATAACAAAAGGGAATCATATCAATATAGAATATAATTCAAATGGAGGTAAAATTATGAGTAGTTCTAATCAATCAATAATAAAGACATCTATACAGCGAATCGGGAAATTTTTGAGTGGTATGGTAATGCCAAATATAGGAGCTTTTATAGCGTGGGGTCTTATAACAGCATTATTTATACCAACAGGATGGATGCCTAATGAAAAATTGAGTACTATAGGCGACCCAATGATAAAATACCTTTTACCACTATTGATAGCTTATACTGGTGGTAAAGCAATAGCAGGACAAAGAGGTGGCGTAATAGGTGCAGCAGCAGCTATGGGAGTAATTGTTGGAGCAGATATACCGATGTTTATCGGAGCAATGATAATGGGACCATTTGCAGGATGGGTAATTAAGAAGTTTGATAAATTTGTAGATGGGAAAATACCAACAGGATTTGAAATGTTAGTAAATAACTTTTCAATAGGTATAATAGGTATGCTTCTTGCAATATTAGGATTTTATGCAATTGGACCAGCAATAGTAGCAGGTACAGCTCTTATAGAATCTGGAGTTCAATTTATAGTTAGCAGAAGTTTATTACCTTTAGTTTCAGTATTTATAGAGCCTGGAAAAGTATTATTCTTAAACAATGCAATAAATCATGGTATATTAGGACCTATAGGTATAGCCGAGGCAAAAGAAGCAGGTAAATCTATAATGTTCTTATTAGAAAGTAACCCTGGACCAGGTTTAGGAGTTCTATTAGCTTATTGGATGTTTAGTAGAGGAAGTGTAAAACAATCATCACCAGGAGCTGTAATAATACATTTCTTTGGTGGTATCCATGAAATCTACTTCCCATATATTTTAATGAATCCAGTTTTAATATTAGCTACAATAGCAGGTGGAGCAGCAGGAATATTAACTTTCTCAATATTAGGAGCTGGTCTTGTAGCAGCACCATCACCAGGAAGTATATTTGCACTTATGGCACTAGCTCCAAAGGGAGGATTGCTTCCAGTGTTAGCAGGAGTTGCAGTGGCAACAGTTGTATCATTCTTAGTAGCAGCACCATTTGTTAAGAGAGCTTCAGCAAATCAAAGCGAAGAAGACAGTACTTCTTTAGAAGAAGCTAAAGCAAAAATGAGTGATATGAAATCTGTAAGTAAGAATTCTGAGAAAATTGTTGAGGAAAAACAGCTTGAAGTAAATGAAATTAAGAAGATTGTATTTGCATGTGATGCAGGAATGGGTTCTAGTGCAATGGGAGCTTCTAGATTTAAAAATAGAATAAAAAACTTAGATTTAAATATAGAAATTACAAATTCATCTGTTGACAATCTTCCAGATGATACACAAATAGTAGTAACTCATAGTACACTAGTTGAAAGAGTTTCTAAGAATAATTCAAGTGTTGAGATAGTTTCAATAAACAACTTTTTAAATGACCCAAATTTAGATGCATTATTTAAAAGATTAGAATCTAAATAAAAATAAAAAGTACCACTAATTAGGAGTGGATAATTTGAAAAGAAAGAAGATTACATCTAGACAAAAAAAGATAATACTAATGATAGTAGAAAATTCAAAGAAAAATATCCCAATAACTATTTCTGAGATTGCAGGGGAGTTGGAGCTAAGTTCAAGAACTGTACTTAGAGATATGTCTGGAATTGAAAAATGGTTTGATGAAAATGATTTTAACTTTGTAAAAAAACCAGGTGTGGGATTGATTTTAGAAGAAAATGTAGAAAATCAAAACTTTATAATTGAGTTGTTAGAAGAAGAGAAGATAGAAAAAGAATATAGCAAGGAAGAGAGAAATTTAATTATATTATCAAAGCTACTAGTTTCTAATGAGCCAGTAAAATCTTATTATTTTACAAAAATATTAAAGGTATCTGAAGGGGTGCTGAATAATGATTTTGCCTCAGCAAGTAAATGGTTGAAAAGATTTGATATTGAGCTTGTTAGAAAACCAGGACTTGGTGTGTATCTAAAAGGGCAAGAAAAAAGCTTTAGAGAGGCATATGTAAATCTTATATATGATTCATTCAATGAAAAAGAAATACTAGATATGGTCAGAAATATAAGTGAAAATATACAGACAGATAAAGCGATAGAAATTTTAAGTGAAAATAGACTTTTAAATTTGATGGATAGGTGCATAATAAGAAAAGTTGAAAGTACATTAACAAAGAAGCTTTCAGACTTAGATGTAAATTTAGCTGATAGTGCATATATAGGGCTTGTAGTTCATATTTCATTGGCCTTACAGAGGATAAAAAATGGTGAAAATATAACTATGGACAAAGAGTTTCTAAAAGAATTATCTATGACAGAAGAGTTTAAATTAGCTCAAGAAATCGTAAAAGGTATGGAAATAGATTTTAGTATGGATATACCATTAGATGAAGTTGGATATATAACTATGCACATAAGAGGTGCAAAGCAGAGGTTATCTTCAAATCATAAAGCTTTAAACTTAGATGATATAGAGGTAATGGATATTACAAATAAGATGATAGATTTAGCTGAAGATGAATTTAAAATAAGCCTGAAAAATGACAAGAGACTGTTTAAAGACCTAGCAAATCACTTAGGACCTTCTATAAATAGATTGAACATGGGGTTAGAAATAAGAAATCCTCTTTTAGAAGAAATAAAAAGCAAGTATTCATATGCCTACAATGGCGTTGAAAAAATTTCTAGAATTATAAAAGAGAAACTAAATATAAATTCAATTCCTGAATCTGAAATAGGATATATTGCAATGCACTTTGCATCAGCCATAGAAAAAAATCTGATGATGTATACTAATATAAATATTGTTGTAGCATGTCCAACTGGAATAGGTACTTCAAGATTCTTATCAACTAAGATTGAAA
Organism: Clostridioides sp. ES-S-0108-01; assembly: GCF_020662285.1. Lineage (NCBI taxonomy): Bacteria > Bacillati > Bacillota > Clostridia > Peptostreptococcales > Peptostreptococcaceae > Clostridioides > Clostridioides sp. ES-S-0108-01. Next base: position 138,224 of record NZ_JADGMN010000001.1, read on the forward strand.
ACAAATTTCCCAATTTAAATATACTTGAAACCATTTCAGCTATAAATATAGATGAAGAGTATTTGAGGGAAAAAGAAGTTGATTTAATTGTGTCTACAGTAGAATTAAATACAAATTTAGATTATATATGTGTAGGTCCATTTATGAGTTTAGATGACGAACAGATAATCAAGGAAAAAATAAAGTCTATAGCTCAAAATAAATTAATTAATTTAAATGTAAAAAATGATACTAAAAATAAGAATAAAGTATACGAACAGATAACAGAAAGTATGAATATAGGAAAAGATATTCTTCAATTTTTAGAGGAAATTCGATTTGAAAAATTTGAAAGTAAAGATTTAAGTGAGCTTATTGTAGACTCATCAAAAATATTTGTAAAATCTAGTGAAGATATAATATCTATAGAAGAATCTTTAAAAGAAAGATTAAAAATTTCAATTCCATATATAGAAGAATCAAAAATTCTGTTGTTACATTGTATGAATGAAAGAATAGATATTATGAAGTTAGCGATAATAAAACTAGAGAATGGAATTATGCTAGATTCAAATGAAGAAATCGACAATGTAGTTTTTATGTTACTTCCTAAAAATTCACCAAGTTATCAAAGACAAATAATGAGTGAAATAAGTGGTTCGCTAATAGATAACATAATTTTTACTAATAAAATAAATAAATTTTCTATAGAAGAGATGAGATTAGAAATAAAAGATATAGTTTTTAATTTTTATACAAACAGATTAAAAGTATTTATAGATAAATAAAATTAATATTAAAAAGGAAGGTTGATATTATGAGTAAAGTATTGAATGAGAATAATATATTTTTAGGATTAGATAGTGTTTCAAAGGAAGAAGCTATAACTTTAGCAGGAAGAAAATTAGTTGAAAATGGATATGTAAAAGAAGATTATATACCAGCAATGTTAGAAAGAGAAAAAGTAATGACTACATATATGGGAATGGGAGTTGCTATTCCACATGGTGTAAACGAAGCAAAAAAAGAAATATTATCTTCAGGAATAGTTATATTACAATTCCCTAATGGTATAGACTTTGATGGAGAAAAAGCATATTTATTAATAGGAATAGCTGGTGTTGGAGATGAACATTTAGAAATACTATCCAATATAGCAGTAGTTTTAGATGATGATTTAACAGAAAGACTAAAAAATTCAAATGACAAACAAGCTTTTATGGAAGCTTTTGCCAACTAATCTTAGGAGGAACTTAAAATGAAAAAGGCAATTCAGTTTGGAGCAGGAAATATTGGAAGAGGATTTATTGGAGGTTTATTAGTTAAATCAGGTTATCATGTAGTATTTGCTGATGTAAACGAAGAGATATTAAACTCAATAAACAAAGATAAAAAATATACTATACGCATAAGAGATGTAGAATGTATAGATGAAGTAATTGATAATATAAGTGCAGTTTCATCTATAAAAGAAGAAATAATAGATGAGATTGTAGAGGCTGAAATAATAACTACAGCAGTTGGACCTTTAGTTTTGACTAAAATAGCTTCTACAATTGCAAAAGGTATAAAGACTAGAAAAGAAAAGGGATTAACAAGTAATCTAAATATAATAGCTTGTGAAAATGCAATATATGCAAGTTCTTCTTTAAAAGAAGAGGTACTTAAATATTTGAATGAGGAAGAAGTCGAGTATTTAGAGATGTATGTTGGTTTTCCAAACTGTTCAGTTGATAGAATAGTTCCTCCTGGTAAAAATGAAAATCCTCTTGATGTAACAGTTGAAAATTTTTATGAATGGAATGTTGAAAAGCAAGGATTTAAAGGAGAAATACCAACTATAGTTGGAATGAATTTAGCTGATAATCTTATGGCTTATATAGAACGTAAATTGTTTACACTGAATACAGGTCATGCTATAACAGCTTATATAGGATATTTAAAAGGATATAAGACTATAGAAGAAAGTATAAAAGATGAATACATCTGTGATATAGTTAAAAATGCAATGATAGAAAGTGGAGAAGGGTTAATCAAAAAATACAATTTTGACTCAGAATCACACTATAAATATATTGATAAGATTTTAAATAGATTTAAAAATCCGTATCTTAATGATGATGTAGTAAGAGTTGGAAGAGAGCCATTAAGAAAATTAAGTGATAAAGATAGATTGATTAAACCTTTAATGACAGCAAAATCATATGGCTTATCAGTTGACAATTTGATTCTTGGAATAGGTGCAGCACTTCATTATAACAATAGCGAGGATGCCCAAAGTGTAGAATTACAAGAGTTGATAAAGTCTAATGGAGTAAAAAAAGCTGTTGCTAAAATAGCTAATATAAACAATGATGAAGAACTTTTAAATAATATAGAAAAAAGTTATATATTTATGGAAAATTTATAAATTTACTTGAAAAAATTTAATTCTGATGAAGTATCTATAATATATTACTCTACACAGTTTGAATTATTTGTTGAATAATAGAGAATTATAATATATAATTAAAAAGAATAAATTAATATATTTACCTGTATATTTTTGATAATATGGTTCAAATGTTTCTACCAAGCTACCATTAATAGCTTGACTACAGGAGTGAAGAAGATATAGTTTATACTTATTTTAAATTATATATTAAGTTAATTACTTTGAATTTTAAGCTCCTGTCTATGATATAGACAGGAGCTTTTTTAGTATTTTAATATAAAATACTTACAAGAATAGATAGCAAAATTAGAGTAAATATAATTTTTTTATTAATATAATTTTAGAAAAGGTTAGGTGGGAGTTCAATGAAGGCTTTACAAGAAAAGATATTGAGAGAAGGTAGTGTTTCAGGAAATGATATACTAAGAGTTGATAGCTTTTTAAATCATCAAATTGATGTGGCTTTTTTAAATGAAATAGGAAGAGAGTTTAAAGAGAGATTTAAAGGAGAAAAGGTGGATAAGATATTTACAATAGAAGCTTCAGGAATAGCTATAGCATCAATCGTTTCACAGTATTTTGATAATGCACCTGTAGTATTTGCAAAAAAATCGGAATCTAAAAATTTGGATAAAGATGTATATGAAACTAATGTATATTCATTTACTAAGGCAAGAGAGTATTTGGTTAAAGTTTCTAAAAAGTATATAAACAAAGGTGAAAATATATTGATAGTGGACGATTTCTTGGCAAATGGAAGAGCTGCTCTTGGACTTAAAGATTTAATTGAGCAAGCAGATGCAAACTTAGTTGGAGTAGGAATTGTCATTGAAAAAGGTTTTCAAGCTGGAGGAGCACTTTTAAAGGCTAATGATGTAAGACTAGAGTCTTTGGCAGTAGTTGAGTCTATAGATAATGGAACTGTAAAATTTAGGTAGTTTATGATATTATATACTTGTGCTTAGCACATATTTTAATTATGTAATTATGGAGGATTTTTTTATGAGATTTTTTATAGACACAGCCAATATTGAAGAAATAAAAGAAGCAAATGATTTAGGTGTAATTTGTGGAGTGACTACCAATCCATCTCTAATAGCTAAAGAAGGTAGAGATTTTATAGAGGTAGTTAAAGAAATAAGTGAAATAGTAGATGGACCAATAAGTGCAGAAGTAATAAGTTTAGAGCATAAAGGGATGATAGAGGAAGCAGAAAAACTATCTAAGATACATAAAAATATAGTTATAAAGATACCTATGACAGCAGAAGGTCTAAAGGCAGTGAAAGTGCTGTCAAGTAAAGGTATAAAGACTAATGTTACGCTTATATTCTCTGCTGGACAAGCTCTTTTAGCTGCTAGAGCTGGGGCTACCTATGTAAGTCCTTTTGTTGGAAGATTAGATGATATATCACAAAATGGTCTTGATTTAATTGAAGAAATCGTTGATATATTTAGTGTAAATAGTATTGAGGCTCAAATAATAGTTGCTAGTGTTAGAAATCCAATACATGTTTTACAAGCTGCTAGAATGGGAGCAGATATAGCAACAGTTCCTCTTAAAGTTATAAACCAAATGATTAAGCACCCTTTGACAGACAAAGGAATAGATAGCTTTATGAAGGATTGGGAAGGTGCTTCTTTAAAATTATAATTATAAACTGTGATTATAAGTATATTAAAGAGGCTATTATGGAAATTCTAAGTAATAAGGCTAGGCTATTTTGCCTAGTCTTATTTTGGTGTATAATATATTGAAACATATTATTGAAATAGATTAATTTTTTAAGTGAGGAGGCGAAAAATGGATAAAATATTAAGAGAGATACAAAGAGAAGATAAAAAAAATCCATATACTGACCAAGAACTTGCTGAAATGTTAAATGTAGCTAGGTCTGAAGTGATAACAGTTAGGAAAAAAAATAATATTTTAGATTCGAGAGAAAGAAGAAAAAAAATATTAATAAAAGATATATCAAAAATTGTAACTGAAAATCCTCAAATGTCTGAAAGAAAAATAACTGAAATATTAATAGAAAATGGATATAATATATCAAGAAGTGCAGTGTCAAAATTACTAAAAGAAGAAAATTTAAGTCAATCAAAGAGTGGGATTAAAGATAAAGGAACAGCATCATCAGGAAAGTATGTGAAGGTAAGTAAAGTTGTAGAAGAAGATGGATTTGAAGAATTAATAGGTATAAAAGGAAGTTTAAAAGAAAAGGTAAATCTAGCTAAATCGGCAATAATGTATCCTCCTAATGGCCTTCATACTATAATATATGGAGAGACAGGTGTAGGTAAAAGTGAATTAGCTACATGTATGTATAAATATGCTGTAAAAAACAATATCAAGGAAGAAAATAGTCCATTTATAGTATTTAATTGTGCAGATTATGCAGAAAACCCTAATCTATTAATAGCTCAACTATTTGGAGTAGTAAAAGGTGCATATACAGGAGCTGATGCAAATAGAGAGGGTCTTGTAGAACAGGCTAATAATGGGATTTTATTTTTAGATGAAATTCATAGACTACCTGCTGCTGGGCAAGAAATCTTATTTTCACTAATAGATAGAGGCGAATTTAGAAGGCTAGGAGAAAGCAGTTCTAATAGAAAGGCAAATGTTCTCATAATAAGTGCTACAACAGAAAATCCAGATTCTAATTTACTTCAAACGTTTAGAAGACGTATACCAATGGTAATAAATTTACCTAATATGAGTGAAAGACCAAAGTCTGAAAGATATGAAATAATAATAAAGTTTTTTGAAAGAGAAGCAAAACGAGTAAACAAGAATTTTATAATAACTAAAGAAGTCATGTGTGCACTTATGAATTATAAGTGTACTGGAAATATAGGTCAATTAAAGAGTGATATACAAGTAACTTGTGCTAGGGCTTTTAGTAAATCGATATTTTCTAGTGATAAGGTAATTATAGATTTAGATAGTTTAAGAGATTATATCAAAAGCGGATATTATGATTGTAATTGTGAAAATGAAAAGTATTCTGAGTTTTCAGTTGAAGATATATATATAGATATTAGTGAATTGGTGAGTGGAAAAAATAGAATTTTATCTGATAATGAGATAAGTGAGATATATAATTATGCAGAAAAAGAGCTTAAGGTTCTGGAAAGTAAGTGCTTTTCAGAAGAAGAATTAAAAAATGCATTTATAGAAAAGTTAGATAAGAAGTTTAATGCTATTAAAAACAATAAAAACTTATCTGATAGAAGAAGTCGAATAGATTGGGGAGGACAATTAAAAGAGTCTACACTAGAGATAATGGATAAGGTAATTGTATTTATTAAGGAGCAGTTTAAGTATGTAAATCAAGGCTTGTATTTGGCTCTAGCAATTCACATTGAACATGCTATAGGTAGGATAAAAGATGAAAAAACTATAATAAATCCGAGTTTAGATAAAATAAAAGCATCAATGCCAATGGAATATGAGCTATCAAGATATATAATGGGTATAGTGGAAGATTTAACACAAGTAACCTTTCCAGAGGATGAACTTGGATATTTGGCCTATTATATAAATAAATTTTGTTATAATGAGGAAAGTATAAAAGATAAAGTTAAAGTAGTAATAGTTACACATGGTAAAGTTGGCATTGAAATGTCTAAAGTTGTAAATCATATTCTAGGTATAGAATGTACACTAGGTATAGAAATAGCACTTACAGATACACCATCAGAAGGTATAGAATATGTATTAGAGGAACTTCAAAAGATAGAAGCTAGAAAAGGTATCTTAGTTCTAGTTGATATGGGTTCTTTAGTAATTCTTGGTGATGAAGTTGAAAAAAGACTTGGTATTAGATGCAAAACTGTAAATAGAGTAGATACGCTATTGGCAATGGAAGCAGGAAAACTTGCTACTATTGAAGGAAAAAGTTTAGATGGTATAATAGCAGATTTAAAGAAAAATAAGAATTATGCTATGATAAATACAAATAAATTTAGTTATAGAAAAAATGAGTACGGAAAGAAAAATGTAATCATTACTTTGTGTTTGAGTGGTGTAGGTACAGCTTTAAATTTAAAAGAGCATATAGAAAAACAAATTAAGGAATATGATACTTCAATTGAAGTAAAGCCAATTGCTTTTTTAAATAATAATTTAGAAGAAGAGTTAAATGAAATTGAGGCTGAATATAATATTATTGCTGTCTGTGGAACTATTGATATAGATTATAAAAATGTACCTTTTATTTCTTATAATGAGGTACTTGGAAAAAATGGTATTAATAAGGTATTAGAGCATTTGAACAATAAACAGCAAGTTTTAAATGGTGACAATCAGTTAGATAATTTAATACATGAAGATTTGATTTTATATAATTTTGAAGGAATTTCAAAGGAATATATAATTGATACTCTTGTTTCAAAACTTGAGGAAGGAGGATATGTGGATTCAAAATATATATTGAGTGTATATAAAAGAGAAGCAATGGGAAGTGTCGTGATGGCTTCTAAGGTAGCTGTACCACATGGACTTCCGGAAAACGTTATAAAGCCTGCGATAGCAATCGCAAGATTGAATAAACCTATAGTATGGGATAATAAATTTATGGTGGATTTGGTGGTATTATTAGCACTTAAAGAAAATAATAAGAAAGAAATACGAAGTTTATTTTCAAAGATTAATGACCAGCGAACTCTAGAAATTTTATTGAATACTGAAGATAAAAATGAAATAAAAGAAATTTTAAGTTAACTAATACAGAAAAGTTAGACACAGAAGTTTATTTTATTATGAATTTAAAAATACTCTACCTTTGAGGTACTAATGGTTTAATATAAGGCTAATACTGTATAATCAAGTTTATTGATTTTATGGTGTTGGTCTTTATTTATGTATATATAAAACTAATAGATGTTTTTATATAAGTTGAATTTGTTTTACATAAATTTATTTTGTGTTAAAAATAAATTTTATTGAATAATTATATGAAATTTTTTTCATATAAAAATAAAATCAATAGAGAAAGTACGTAAAAGTAAATTGTGTTTAGATTGACTAACTTTATAAAATAACTGTTAAACATAAAAAACCATTTATAAAAAACAAAAAAATAATTTCTCTAACAAAAAAAACCACAAAAAATATAAAAAAGTATGGTTAGTTAAGTGATTAACAAGTAAAAATTAAAATAAAAATCAAAAAAAATTTATCAATGGAAGTAAGCTAAAATCCTAGAAGAGAGCATTATTTTTGGGAAAACATTTTCTTTTGTATCACAAAAAAAGCCACTTTTTGGCATACAACATGCTTTATATAAAGGCAAGAAAAAACAAGGTGTAAGACAAAGGCAATTAGGAGGTGTAAATATGGAGTTTATAAATTTTGTAAGTGATAAAGTTATAAACCTTAAAATGGACTGTAAAACAAAAGAAGATTTCTTTAAAGAAATACATGATAAAGTTTTTGAGTTAGGCTTTGTAAAAGAAGAATTTGGAGAAAAGATATTAGGAAGAGAAAATTTATTTCCAACAGGTTTAAATCTAGGCGATTATGGAGTAGCTATACCACATACAGATGCAGAATATATTAAAGAACAATTTATAGCAGTCTGTACTTTTAATGAACCAGTAGTATTTAGTTCTATGGAAAACCAAGATGAAAAAGTATCTGCAAATTTAGCTTTCGTATTAGGGCTTAATCAACCACATAGTCAATTATCTGTATTAACAGAATTGATGGAAATTATGCAAAATAAAGAATTAGTTGATAAGTTAATGAGTTCTACTGATAAAGATGAAGTTTTAAAGACAATAAAGTCTTTATAAAAATAAAAAAGTACTAAAAATAAAAAATAGAAAATAAAATTATTGGGAGGAAATAAAAATGAAAAAAATATTAGTAGCATGTGGAGCGGGAATAGCAACATCAACAGTGGTTTGTGACAAGGTAGAGAGATTAGTCAAGGAAAATAATATACAAGCAGAAGTTATACAATGTAAAATAGCTGAATGTGCCACAAAGCAAGAAGGAGCAGATTTAATAGTATCAACAACTATATTACCAACAACTTATGATATACCAGCAATAAAAGCAACAGCATATATAACTGGAGTAAATACATCAGCCTTAGATAAAAAAATATTAGATGCTTTAAAATAATCCTATCATAGATACATTGAAATAATATTTTATAAAACAGAAAAAGGAGGATTTATAAATGGATAAATTATTAGCAGTAGTACAATACATTTTAGATATGGGACCGACAGTAATACTACCAATAACAATTGTAGTACTAGGAATGATATTTAGAATTAAGTTTACAAAAGCTTTAAAGTCAGGTCTTACAATTGGTATAGGGTTTGTGGGTATAAACTTAGTTGTAAACCTATTAACATCAACACTAGGGCCAGCAGCTCAAGGAATGGTTGAAAGATTTGGACTTAACTTAACAGTAATAGATGTTGGTTGGCCAACAACAGCATCAGCAACATGGGCTTCACCAGTTGCACCAATATTAATACCGGTTTGTTTATTAGTAAACTTACTATTATTATACTTCAATAAAACAAAGATATTAAACGTTGATATATGGAATTATTGGCACTTTATAGTAGCAGGTGCAGTTGGATATATAGTAACAGGAAGTTATGTTTGGGCTATATTCTGTGCTATATTAATGGAATTATTAGTACTATTTATTGCAGAAAAGACAGCAAAAAATGTTCAGGAGTTTTATGATTTGGAAGGTATAGCATTACCAACTGGTTCAACAGCTTCATTTGCGCCACTTGGATATTTAGTAGGTAAATTTGTTGAAAAGATACCAGGAATAAATAAAATACAAGCAGACCCAGACTCTATACAAAAAAGATTTGGTATATTTGGAGAACCAATGATGATGGGTATTATACTAGGTATAATACTTGGAGCACTTGCTGGATATGATGTAGCAGGAATATTCAATGTAGGTATATCAATGGGTGCAGTAATGTTACTTATGCCTAGAATGGTTAGAATATTAATGGAAGGTTTAATTCCAGTTTCAGAATCAATAAGAGATTTCTTACAAGAAAAATATGGAGACAGAGAACTGTATATAGGTCTAGATGCAGCTGTAGCAACTGGACATCCAGCAGTTATATCAACAGCTCTTATACTTGTTCCTATAACTTTATTCTTAGCAGTTATACTACCAGGAAACAAAGTTTTACCATTTGGAGACCTAGCAACAATACCATTCTATATGGCATTTATAGTGTGCTTTAGAAAAGGTAATATAGTTCAATCAGTTATAACAGGAACAATAGTAATAGCTATATCACTTTATATGGCTACAAACTTTGCAGATGTTCATACACAATTATTACAACAAGCAAATATGATGCCAAAAGGAACAACAATGGTTACAAGTATAGATACAGGTGGAAACTTGCTAAAATGGGGAATATTGAAATTATCTCAATTAGTTTCTTCACTTGGAATATTCTAACATGTAGTCAATAGAGAGTACTCTTTTTTAGTAAAGTATGCGAAAATTTAACATTTAGCAGCTACTAGAAAAGAGTAATATTTTTTATAAATTTTTAAAAAATACAAAATACAAGAGGAGGAGATTTATCGTGAAAGCAGCAGTATTACATGGCACAAATGATATGAGATTTGAAGATATAGAAATAAAACCATGTGAAAGTGATGAAGTAAAAATAAAAGTTATGGCAGCAGGAATATGTGGGTCAGATCCTCCAAGAGTATTAAAACATTGGAAATATCCAGTTCCAGCTATACCAGGACATGAATTTTCTGGAGTAATTGCTGAAGTCGGTAAGGATGTAAAAAATGTAAAGGTTGGAGATAGAGTAGTTGCAATTCCTTTTATACCTTGTAATGAGTGTGAATATTGTAAAAGAGGATTATTTTCATTATGTGATGAGCATGGAATGTTAGGAGCTAAGAGTTTTGGAGCTTTTGCAGAGTATGCAAATATAAAAGCTACAAATGTACTTCCAATAGGAGATATGGATTTTGAAGATGCTGCTATGATAGAGCCACTAGCAGTTGCTATGCATGGAGTACTTAATATAGGTGTTCAAGTTGGAGACACTGTAGCCGTAATGGGTAGTGGAACAATGGGACAGTTAGTAATACAAGGACTTAAAATAGCAGGAGCAGGAACAATTATAGCAGTTGATATATCTGATAATAAATTAAGAGAATCAAAGGAATTAGGGGCTGATATAATAATTAATGCTAAAGATGTTAACCCAGTAGAAAAAATAAAAGAACTTACTGATGGAAAAGGTGTTGATATAGCTCTTGAATGTGCAGGCTCAAAAATAACTCAAGAACAATGTTTACTTATAACTAAAAAGAAAAGTAAGATAGGATTTTTAGGAATAGCATATTCAGATATAACTTTATCAGAAGAAGCATTTGAAAATATATTTAGAAAAGAACTAGAATTAAAAGGTTTCTGGAATTCTTATTCTGCACCATTCCCAGGACAAGAATGGACTAAGGGAATCAATCTAGTTAATGAAGGTAAGATAAAATTAAAAGAAATGGTGTCTCATAGATTCTCGCTTGAAGATACTTATAAAGCATTTGAAATGATAAGAGATAGAAAAGAAGAATTCAATAAAATATTAATTTTACCACAAGGGGTTGAAGAATAATGAAGGCAGTAGTTAAAACTAAACCGGGCTATGATAATGTAGAAGTCTTAGAGGTAGAAGAGCCAAAAGCTACAGGAGACAAGGTTAAAATAAAAGTAGAATATAGTGGTATATGTGGTTCAGATATACATTCATTTAAAGGTGAATATGCAAATATAAAAGTTCCAGTAACATTAGGTCATGAATTTTCTGGAATTGTTTTAGAAGTAGGAGAAGATGTTAAAAATATAAAAGTAGGAGATAGAGTTACATCAGAAACTACTTTTGAAACTTGTGAGAAATGTATATACTGTGAAACTAAAGATTATAACTTATGCCCAACTAGAAAAGGGATTGGTACTCAAATAAATGGAAGTTTTGCTGAGTATGTACTATCAAGAGAAGAGAGCATACATGTACTTCCTGAAAATGTATCTTTATTATCAGCAGCCCTTACAGAGCCACTAGCTTGTTGTGTTCATGCAGCTCTTGAAAAGACTACTATAGAAAGTTCTGATACAGTTTTAATAATAGGACCAGGACCAATTGGTTTATTATTAGCTCAAGTTGTTAAATCTCAAGGTGCTACAGTTATAATGTCTGGTGTTACAAAAGATAAAGAGAGATTAGAAATAGCTAAAAATCTTGGAGTAGATAGAACCGTAAATGTAATGGAAGAAAGTTTGGCAGATGTAGTGAATGAAATGACTGATGGAAATGGAGTAAATAAAGGATTTGATTGTTCTGGATTTATTCCAGCAGTTAATGAAGCTTTAAGACTAATTAGAAAAAAAGGGACTTTCGTACAAGTTGGAATATTTGCTAGAAAATTAAATGAAATGGACCAAGAAGCAGTAATCCAAAGAGAGTTACAATATATAGGAAGTAGGTCTCAAAAGCCGAGTTCTTGGATTACAGCATTAGATTTAATGGCAAGTGGAAAAGTAAATACAGAAGTTTTAGTTACTAGAACTGTTAGTTTAGACAAATTCAAAGAAGGTATTACAGCTTTAATGAACGGCGAAGAAATAAAAGTAGCAGTAAAATCTTAAAAAACATTTGTATTATCTTAAAAAAAATTGTAAAATCTACTGTAGGATAAAAAAATGTAAGATCTTAAAAAATAACAGGAGGAAGAAAGTATGAGCACTCTTAGAGATCATTCTAATAACATTAGAAAAAACATAATAAAAATGGTTGCAGAAGCTAAAAGCGGACATCCAGGTGGTTCATTATCAATAGCTGATATGTTGACAGTACTATATTTTGAGAAGATGAACGTATGTGTAGAAAATCCAAAAATGGCTGATAGAGATAGATTTGTTCTATCAAAAGGTCATGCAGCACCAGCTCTATATGCTACATTAGCAGAAAAAGGATTTTTCCCAGAAGAAGAATTAATAACACTAAGAAAATTTGGTTCTAAGTTACAAGGTCATCCAGACATGAAAAAAGTAGCAGGAATCGATATGTCTACTGGTTCTCTTGGTCAAGGGCTATCTGCAGCAAATGGTATGGCACTTGCAGGAAAATTAGATAACAAGGATTATACAGTGTATACTATATTAGGTGATGGAGAAATCCAAGAAGGTCAAATATGGGAAGCTGCAATGACAGCATCACATTACAAATTAGATAATTTAATTGCATTTGTTGACTTAAATGGATTACAAATAGATGGTTCTAATGAAGAAGTAATGAATGTAAATCCAGTAGACGACAAATTCAAATCTTTTGGATGGAATGTAATGGTAATAAATGGACATTCTTTTGAAGAAATAGGAAATGCAATTGATGAGGCTAAAAAAGTTACAGGAAAACCAACTGTAATAATAGCTAAAACAGTAAAAGGTAAAGGTGTTTCATTTATGGAAAATAATGCTGCATGGCATGGAACAGCTCCAAATGCAGAACAAGCAGAGCAAGCATTGAAAGATTTAGAAGGAGGTCTATAGGAATGGGAATAGCAACTAGAGAAGCTTACGGACAAGTGTTAAAAGAACTTGCAGAAAATAAAGATATAGTAGTATTAGATGCAGATTTAGGAAAAGCTACAAAAAGTATAGCATTTAAAGAAGTTGCCCCAGATAGATTTTTTGATATGGGGATAGCAGAAGGTGACATGATTGGTACAGCAGCAGGTCTTGCTACTTGTGGGAAAATACCTTTTGCAAGTACTTTTGCAATCTTTGCAGCAGGAAGAGGATATGAGCAAATAAGAAACTCTGTAGCATATCCAAATTTAAATGTTAAAATAGCAGCTACTCATGCAGGTGTAACAGTAGGTGAAGATGGTGGTAGCCATCAAGCTATAGAAGATATATCTCTAATGAGAGGTATACCAAATATGGTTGTATTAAATCCAGCAGATGCTTTAGAAGCAAGACAATCTATACTTGCATCTATTGATTATAATGGACCTGTTTATATAAGATTAGGTAGAGCTGCAACTCCTGATGTAAACAGTGAAAACTATAAATTTGAAATAGGAAAAGGAACTGTTTTAAGAGAAGGTTCTGATATAACAGTAATAGCTACAGGAATAATGGTAGCAAAAGCCTTAGAAGCAGCAGAAGAACTTGCTAAGGAAGGTGTAAATGTAGAAGTTGTTAATATATCTACAATAAAACCATTAGATGAAGCATTAATAAAAGAAACTGCTAAGAAAACTGGAAAAGTAGTTACAGCAGAGGAGCACAGTATAATAGGTGGTTTAGGTTCAGCTGTATGTGAAGCTTTAGCAGAAACTAAAGATGTAGTAGTTAGAAGAATTGGTGTTAAAGACGTATTTGGTCAATCAGGTACACCAGCTGATTTATTAAAACACTATGGATTAACTACAGAAGATATAGTAAAAAATATAAAAGAGTTATTATAGATATAAATATGTCTAAATAACAAATTGATTTGACATAAGTCAATTAAAGCTGTCTTAAAAATAGAAAGAAATTTCTACAATGGGACAGCTTTATTTTTACAATACTTTATTTTTATGGTAACTATGAAATAATATAAATACAATCAAAAAAATTATAAAAAGAGGTGTTATTCAATGAAAATATCTATTGGATGTGACCATGGTGGTTATGAATTAAAGGAATATATAAAGGAAAATTTAATAAATAAAGGTATAGAAGTTGAAGATGTGGGTACAAATTCAAAAGAAAGTGTGGATTTCCCAATATATGCAAAAAAGGTAAGCCAAAATGTTCAAAGTAAAAAATCGGATTTAGGCATACTTTGTTGTGGAACAGGAATAGGTATGTCTATTGCAGCAAATAAGTTTAAAGGAATTAGAGCAGCTGTTGTTTCTGACTGTTTTTCAGCTCAAGCTACTAGAGAACATAATAATACAAATGTACTTTGTTTAGGTGAAAGAGTTATTGGGAAAGGTTTGGCAATGAGAATTGTTGAAGAATGGTTAAATTCAAGTTATAATGGAGAAAGACATGCAAGAAGATTACAAATGATTGATGATATAGAAAAAGAAAATTTATAAATATATAAAATTTATAACAAGGGGGAGCGTTATGTCTATTATTTGTGCTTCAATAATGTGTGCAGACCAAATGAAGTTAAAAAAGGAATTAGAAGCTCTTGAAGAAGCAGGTGTAAAATTACTTCATTGTGATGTTATGGATGGGATATTTGTTAAAAACTTGGCTATGGGACCAGAACTATTAAAGTCAATAAGTGAAAATACAACAATACCCTTAGACATTCATTTAGCCACAGAAACTCCAGATAAATATATTGATATGATGTCTTATATAAAGCCAAAATATATTTCTTTTCATGTAGAATCGAGTACAGATGTAAAAGCTGATATACAAAAGTTAAGAAATTATGGTATAGGGCCAGTTTTGGCAATAAGTCCTCAAACAAGTGTTGATAAAATAGAAGAATATATAGGTTTGGTTGAGGGTATCTTAGTAATGACAGTAAATCCAGGGTTTGCAGGTCAAAAGTTTAATCTTTCTGTATTAGATAAGTTGGATAAACTTACAGAGATACTAGAAGGTTATGATAATCCTCCATTTATAGAGGTTGATGGAAACATAAATAAGGATACTATTAAACTTATGAATGGTAAAAAAGTAGATATATATGTTGTTGGTACTTCAGCTTTATTTAATGACAAGCCTCCAATTTCATATAAAGATAAAATAAAAGAGCTAAAAGAAAGTATAAAGTAACTATGCAATAAAATTATAATATGTTTCTGTTTAATGGTGAAAAGCTTAAATAGAAACAAGAAGTTTTATAATATTTAATAAAAATTTTAGTTGAGTAAGGAGAATTTTTTATGGGAGACCTATATAAACTGCAAAATGGTACTGATATTAGAGGAATAGCGTATGAAAATGATTCTAAAGAAGTCAACCTAACTGTAGAAGAAGTAAGAAAAATAGCTAAAGCGTTTCATATTTGGCTAAAAGAAAAGACTAAGAAAGATAAAGTAACTGTTGCTGTAGGAACTGATTCTAGAATAACAGGAAGTCAATTTAGAGGTACTGTTATTGAAACTTTAACTAATGATAATTGTAATGTAATTGATTGTGAGATTGCTACGACTCCAGCTATGTTTATGACAACTATTATGGATGGATATAATTCTGATGGGTCGATTATGATTACAGCTAGTCATTTACCTTATTACTATAATGGTTTAAAATTTTTTACAGAAAATGGTGGTCTAGAAAAAACAGATATAAAAGAGATGTTGGATATAGCTGTTAAAAATGATAGTGTAGACTATGAAGAATCAGATAAAAAAGGTGAAGTTATAGCAAAAAATTTAATAGAAGATTATTCTAATTTATTGATAGATAAAATTAGAAGAGGTGTAAATTCAAGTAAAAATTATGAAAAGCCTTTTTCTGGACTTAAGATATTGGTTGATGCAGGAAATGGAGCTGGTGGATTCTTTGCTGAAAAAGTTTTACACATACTGGGAGCAGATACAACAGGCAGTCAGTTTTTGAACCCAGACGGTATGTTCCCAAATCATATACCTAATCCTGAAAATAAAGAAGCAATGGAAAGCATATGTAAAGCTGTGTTGGATAATAAGAGCGATTTAGGAATAATATTTGATACAGATGTAGATAGAGCTGCTATTGTAGGTAAAAATGGCAAACCAATAAATAAAAATGCTCTTATAGCTGTTATATCATCAATAATACTGGAAGAACATCCAAAAACAGCTATAGTAACTGATTCTATTACTTCAGAAGGTCTTGCTAAATTCATAAATGAATTAGGAGGAAGGCATCATAGATTTAAAAGAGGATATAAAAATGTAATAAATGAAGCCATAAGATTAAATAGTGAAGGTGAAGAGTGCCATTTAGCTATAGAGACATCTGGGCATGCTGCTTTAAAAGAAAATTACTTCCTAGATGATGGGGCATATTTAATAGCTAAAATTTTAATAAAAGTAGCAAAACTATCCTTGGAAGGAAAGACTATAGAAGAATTGATAGAAAACCTTGAAGAAGCTCGAGAAGAAAAAGAAGTTAGAATAGGAATTACTAAAGAAGACTTTAGACCATATGCAGAAAATATATTAAAAGATTTAGATTCTCATGTCAGAAGTATTGATGGATGGTTTGTAGCACCAAATAATTTTGAAGGTATAAGAGTTAATTGCGATGAATCAAATGGGGATGGATGGTTTTTACTTAGAATATCACTACATGAACCATTATTAGCTTTAAATATTGAATCAAATAAAATTGGTGGAGCAGAACAAATTTATTCTAAGTTAAAACTTTTCTTAGAAAAATATGATTTAAAAGGTCTTTAGGGTAAGTAAAAAACATATATTTATATTGAAGAATGAATGTAAATTTGTACCTAAGATTACAAATATTACAAAATTGTAATCTTAGGTAACAGAGATGTAACTGATTATGGAAACACTATATGATATTATAAATACAGAGAGATGAAATACATGATGAATTATAGAGAAATATAATTTAAAATGTATTGATATAACACCAAAAAAGGTATAATCAAAAAATATGTAAATATAAACCCCAACATTCAGAAAGAGACCTCTAAGGAGGTTTTTTTCTTGTCTAAATAACTTAAAAGTATGTTTTTATATTAATTAACTTTTCTGAAAGTAAGTATTACCTTAAATAAATCAGCGTCTATAATTATTTCCATGTATGCATTTTCTAATTCGATTATATTTTGAGCAATTGATAAACCAAGACCAGAGCCGTAGAAGATTTATAGATTTTAATGACAATATTTATATATATTTTAAGAGAGGATGAATTTAGATATGTGTAATAATTGGATGAGAAAAAGTAGTATAGCACAAGACAGTGCTATATCACAAAATCTCAAATAATTTCCTTATTATAACTTAAGCTAAAACAATAAATATTTATTATAAATTAGGTGTATGAAGTATAGCAGGAACATCTTTATTGCTTAATAATTCATCAAACGATTTATGGTCGGATTTATAGCCAATACCTTCTCTACATTCTAACTCATCAACAAGTTTGTATTGTTGACAGGCGTTTTTTACTTTTTCATAATCTTCAGTAGAATGGGCTTTATAAACTATCTTATTATTAAAGGTTATTTTATCAGCAAATTTGGGCTTTACAAAATATTTAGCATCTTTTATTTTACCAGTATTATATAAATTTTGGATAACTGAACCATTTTTTAAATGTTGCAAATGGTCATCCAACTTATAAGTATGTGCTATATGAGTTACATTCTTAAGCTTTTCTTCAAAAAGAAGAGCGATTTTTTCCATATAATTGAAGTCAGTATTACCATTTATATTTTTTTCTGGCAATAATATTACATTCTCTTTTTTTACACCAAGTTTATCAAGAGAAGCTAAAAATTCTCTGTTTCTGTATTTTGATTTTTGCATGTTTGTGAGATTTTCATATTTTTTATATTTATTAAAAACATATATACCACACCCAGTGGATACTAAAACCACAAATACATGACTTTTTCCTCTTTCTTTTATAGCGTTTACAATAGCACTACCAGCCCACAACACTTCATCATCTTGATGTTGAACATAGAAGACAACGTAATCTTTAAATCTTCTATTACTATAATTTACATAACTGTTAAAACCAGTTAAAATCAAGCATAAAACTAGAATGATAGATAAAATTCCATATTTATTTATAGTAAATTTTTTATTTTTGAATGTCATTTAATCATCTCCCGAAAAGTTGTCTTAGTTATATTATCAAACAAAATACTAAAAATTATTTCTTAAATACTGGAAATTATAGAGTAGATTAATGGAACAAAATTTTTTTATTAATTTAAAATTAAATAAATGTTTGTGTATAAAACTAATCAAAATATTAGTGATTTATAAATCAATACTTTAAAGTATTTTAAATTTAAAAACTAGCTATAAACTAAGCGATTGTAGCCTTTTTATTTTTTAAAATGATTTTATGTTTATCATATTTCATTAAAAAATAAAACTCTAATATATAAATATGTTTTAATTTTGACAACTTATAAAAAAATATTCTATCAGAATTGAATAAAAAAGAAAGTATATGTGTTTGTGAGATAGTTGAAAATTTTGATATGCTACAATTAAAATTATAATATTATTATATAGTTTAACTAAAAAGGGTATTTGTAAGTTTAAGTATATACTTTATAAAGATATTTTTGTGAGGTTTATTTTATAAAAAGTATTTAGACTAAGTATACTCTTATTGAGATTGTTTTTTACTTCTTTCCAAAATACATCAATAAAAAAAAGACTCTTAAAAGAGTCTTTCCGAAAAATCTATATATTATAATATAGTTATATTTTCTGCTTGAGGACCTCTAGCGCCTTTAACTATATCAAAGCTTACTTTTTGACCTTCTTCTAATGATTTAAATCCTGAAGTTTGTATAGCTGAGAAATGAGCAAATACATCATCTCCACTTTCCATTGATATAAACCCAAATCCTTTTTCATTGTTAAACCATTTCACTATTCCATTATTCATTAAAAATACTCCTATTAACCTATATCAAGATATACTTGATTTACTTGTGTATTACCACAAATACTATTATATCATAGCTTAATACAAATGTCTATTTAATTATAATTTTTAGTTAACATTTTTGTTTACCTTTAGTATTAAAATATATTTAAATATTTTGTATTACTATATATTAATATAAATGTAGATAAAACTAAAAAGGGTTTCCTAGAAAATAAAATCTACCTAATTATACTTACTTACTAATACCATCACTTGATGCAAGCAAGATTCTACAACATTTTCTCCGTACTCTAGTATAAAATCATCTAACTGTGTATCTATAAAATCACAATAATCATATGAACTGCCAATATAAGCAGTTAGCATATGTGTACATTTATCCATTTTATCTCTAAACATAATATATTTATCCCCCTAAAAAACTTTCATAAAAAACAAAAAGAAAATATCTTTTTGGCAACTGGCTGACATAACTCATAAGATATTCTATAAGTCTTAGTCCCTATAGCTTTGCGTCACTAAATTTCTCTAGCTTTGCCGATTTAGTTTTATTCTACAATTACAATAATACAATAGAATTAATTATTATTCAACATACCTGATTGAAAAATTAATAAATTTATATATGAATGTTATTTTACTCCTGAAAACAACATAATTCAAATAAACCTCAATTTAGTATAAATCTTAAGAAATATTTAAGAATTAGGATAATATTTTCTTAAGATTTATATTTTATTATATACTTATAAAGGAAAGTTACAAAAATGTAAGCCAATGTAATATAACAATTTAGTCATTGTTGAGAAAGTAAGTGAAAGATATTGTATAATAGAGATAAGTATTATTATACAATAGAGGAAGTGAAAATATGTACAATATATTAGTAGTAGATGATGATAAAGAAATTGTTGATTCAATAGAAATATATCTTAAATCGGAAGGCTTTAAAATATATAAAGCATATGATGGAATAAAAGCTTTGGAAATAATAACAGAGAATGACATTCATCTAATATTAATGGATATAATGATGCCTAAATTGGATGGAATCAAAGCAACAGTAAAAATAAGAGAAGAAAGAAACATTCCAATAATTTTAATTTCAGCAAAAAGTGAAGATACAGATAAAATAATGGGACTAAATATTGGAGCTGACGATTATATAACAAAGCCTTTTAATCTATTGGAGCTTATAGCTAGAGTTAAATCAAATTTAAGGCGATATGTAACTTTAGGCAATTATGAAGACACATGTAAAGAAATTTTAAAAAGTGGAACTTTGGAGTTAAATACACTAACAAAAGAAGTAAAAATTGATGGCGAGAACATAAAAATGACTCCAATTGAGTATAAAATTATTAAACTTCTTTTAGAAAATAAAGGACGAGTTTTCTCAATAGATGAGATATACGAAAAAGTATGGAATGAGGAAAGTTTTAATTCAGAAAATACAGTAGCAGTGCATATTAGGCGAATAAGAGAAAAGATTGAGATAAATCCAAAAGAACCAAGATTTTTAAAGGTGGTGTGGGGAGTTGGTTATAAGATTGAAAAATTTTAGTGGAAAAATTATAAAAGAAAAGAGTTTAATATTTAATTGTATTTTGATTTTAGTCATTTTTACATTTACACAAATGTTAGGAATTCTAATATGTTTTAATTTTTTCTCAAGCAGTTTAAGTTATTCTATGGGAATTATGCTTTTTTTAAATTTTATCTTATATAAAATACTGACAATGTAGATGAGGTGAGCAACTTGGAAAAATATAGAGCATTAAAGTTAGTTTCATTAATCATAGTATCTATCTCATTTCCATTAACTATATTGTTGGCAACAATAGGACTTGCTGAGCCTAAATACAATATACAAAAGACTTCTACGAATAGTGGAATTTTTAATATATCTAATGATTTTTATTATAGTAATATATTTGATGAAGGAACAATGTCAGATTTATTATACAATATTAAGTTATCTGTGGATAGTCAGTTAACTAGTGAAGAAAAAAGTAAATTAAATTATGAGTTTCGCCAAACAAAAAGTAAAAATATAGATTTAAGTAGTAGTACTTATGATTATAATAGAATCATGAACAATAAAAATATTGCTACTAAATATTTAGATTCTCTAAAAAATATAAAAATATACGTTATCAATACATATTCAGGAGAATTTTATACAAATACAACATATAATACTTTAGAGGATTTTAAACAAAAAACTAAGAGTTATTGTGATATAGAGATAATAAGTAATGTAGAAAAGAGCTCATATACCAAGAAAATAAATGGAGAAAAATTTGAACTGAATAATGTTAGTATGGAACTAAATGGATTTGATGAATCTTTTGAGGCATATGTATCTTTTCCAAAAGAGCCTACTATAGGAGATGGAATAGTATACACTAACTTTCAAATATTTAAACAAGCTACAGAAAAAGTAAGATTATTTTTTGTAGCTAGTTTAAGTTTAGCAATTATATGTTTATTATCTATAATTTTGTATAGTAAAATAAAATGTGAAGCCTTAAAAAAAAATAACATATTTTTATTAATATACAATAAAATACCTATGGAATTTAATACAATATTGGTATCTATTTCAATTGCGATTTTAACTGTGTATGCTCTTAATGTATCTTATCATATTTATGTAATTATGTTAGTTTCTTTATCTTTACTGGTAGTATCAAATAATATATTTTTTATAAATGTTCAATTAAGTTATTTAGAAAATAAAATATGTATATTTAAGTCAAGTATTATAATAAGAGTGATTTTATGGTTAATAAAAACTGTAAGTGAGGTTATTAACGCTATAAAGAAAGTATCTTTAGCAAGAAAAGCTATTTTGATAGTGATAACATCTTTAGTTTTAATCATGGTAATTAGTGTTCAAAGTATAAGCATTGGATTGTTGTTTTCTATATGTATTTTTTTAGGATTTGCAGTATATATAACTAAAAGACTTTCATATCTTAGTTATGTAATAGAAGGTACAGAAAGGATAAAACAGGGAGAATTAGATTATAAGATAAAAATTACTGGGAATGATAATTTTGCGTCTTTAGCTGAAAATATAAATAATATTGGAGAAGGTCTTGATAAAGCAATAGAAGAGCAAGTAAAAAGTGAAAGAATGAAGTCTGACCTTATAACAAATGTATCTCATGATTTGAAAACTCCGCTTACTTCTATAATAAATTATGTAGATTTAATTAAAAAAGAAGAATCGATACAACCAGAATATATAAATGATTATATAAATGTGCTTGAGTCAAAGTCAAAAAGACTAAAATTATTGATAGAAGATTTATTTGAAGCTAGTAGAGTAAGTAGTGGTAATATAGAATTACAAATTAGCAAGATTGATTTAGTACAACTCTTAAGACAAAGTATAGGTGAGCTTGAAGAAAAATTATCTAAAAATAATTTATATATCAAATTAAATGTTCCAAATGATAAGGTATATATATGGGCAGATGGAAGAAGAATGTATAGAGTATTTGAAAATCTTTTATCTAATATAGCAAAATATTCTTTAGAAGAAACTAGAGTTTATATTGATATATATGACTATGGTGAAAATATAAAGGTAACTATGAAAAATATATCTTCTTATGAATTAAATTTTGACCCAAGTGAGATTATGGAAAGATTTAAAAGAGCTGATGAATCAAGGAATACTGAAGGTAGTGGATTAGGACTTGCTATTGCAAGAGACTTAGTAGATTTACAAGGTGGAAAATTCTATATAGAAATAGATGGAGATTTATTTAAAGCAAATTTAGAGTTTCAAAAATATGAAGAAGAAGTAACAAATATGGACTGAGATAGTATTTAATTATACATATGCTTTTGACTGTCAGAAGCTTTTATTATAAGATATTAGAACATTGACAGTAGAGGATGAAGTGTAAAAACAGAGTAACTTTAAGCCACTCTGTTTTTTTATTTAAAATCAACAATATAACAACTTAAATTAAAATTGTACACATAGTTTATAAAATAACTTATAAAATAAAACATTATCCAAATATTACATGATAATTCCAAATAAATATATAGATATCACACCTGTAACAATAGAAATACCAATAGATTTAAACTTATATGCGACAAGAAGTACAATCATAAAAGATATAATTTTAGGATTAGATATAGATAAATATAGGCTATCTCCATTAAAAAATACATCTTTAGCAGTTAAGGAAGTAAGTATTGCTACAGGAATAAATTTCATAATTTTTTTCAAAAAATCAGGCATCTCTTTTTTCGAGAAAATTAACATAGGAAGCACTCTTGGTAGATATGTAACAATATACATTCCAATTATAATAAAAAATATATAATTATTATTCATAAGATTCCTCCTTTTTACAGTAAGATTCTTCTATAAAGAAACCAATTAAAGATGCTAAAATTGATGCAACTATTACTACTAAATTACTTTTGAATAATGAATATAAAATAACAGAAATAATGATTGATGATATAAATACTACAATATAAATCTTATTTTTTATTTGAGAAACTATTAAAGCTATAAACATAGAAGTTAATATGAATCCAGAAATGGAGCTGTCTATAGATATACTTTCTCCTAAAAATGCGCCAATAAAATTAGCTAAAACTGATGAAATTAAGCAGAAGAAATTGAGATAAATAGCATTTCTATCAGACCAATTTCCAGCAGTAAATTTTTCATAATTAACTGCAAAAGTTTCATCTGTTATAGTATGGCAAAATGGCAATATAAATTTTGGGCTTTTATTTTTTATGTACATGTTCAAATTAGAGCTCATTAGAAAATGTCTTAAGTTAACTATAAATGTAGTCAAAACAATAGACGTTACACTTGCACCAGTAGAAATCATTGAAGCTGCAATGAATTGAGAGCTTCCTCCAAATACTAAAGTTACCATTAGTGCTATTTGAAAAGGTGAAAGACCAGATTTTTGTAATAGTATTCCTCCTACTATACCTATAGGTATGTAACCTAAAAATATAGGAATTGAAGCAATAAAGCTTTCTCTTAATTGTTGAGTTCTTTCCACAATAAATCACTCCTTTTGTATTAAATGTATTAAAGTATTAGTAAAACAGAAAAATAGATTAATTGTATAATTGCAATTATAATTAAAAATAAATTTGGATTAATATATAAATTACTATACAACAAATAGATAATCTTAAACGGTTATTAAATTTTATCTATTTGTTATTATGATGTAATAATACATATTAATCTCTATAAGTTAATTACTATCTGGTGTAATTTTATTTTAACAACAAAAAAAAATACACACAATTAAAATATTGTGTGCAATACAATTATTTTTCCTCTTCTAATAGTCTTTTTAATACAGTCAGACCAGCTTTAAGCTCTTCTGTACTTTCTGTAGCACATACAGCTATTCTTATTGCAGAAATAGGTTTTTCTTTTCCAACAGCAAAACGCTCAGAAGCATAAACCTGTACACCTTCTTTAAGTGCTTGTATTTCAAACTTTTCTGCCATTACTCCCTCAGGCAGAACCAACCATCTAAATATACATTCTTCATTTCCTAAAAGATTATACCCAGATAAATATTGATTAATAATCTTGTTTCTTCTTCTTGCAGACTTACGACGTGCATTAATTAATTTATCAGCTTCACCTGATGTAATCATACGATAAGCAATTTCTGTTAGAAAATAAGATTGAGATAAATTAATGTTGTATAATGCGCTTGATAATGCCTCTCGATACTGTTTAGGTGTAGAGATATATGCTAGCCGTAAACTAGGTGCGATAATTTTTGATAAACTCGTAATATAAATTGTTTGATTGGGCAGATAGGAAGCCACTGGATTTAAATGTGTTTCATTAAGTAAACTATGAATAGCATCCTCAATAACAATTAAATTGTATTTAGATGCAATATTTGCAATCATTTTTCGTCCATTTTGTGACATTATATGTGTAGTTGGGTTTTGATAATCTGGTATTATGTATAGACCTTTAATATTTTCATTTTTGCAAGCATACAATAAGCCCTCTTCACTAATTTCATTATTTTCTTGTTTAATTGGAATTAGTTGTATTCCAAGCATTTTAGCTGCTGTCTTTATTCCAGGATAAGTTAGTGGGTCTACACCTATTCTATCTCCATGTTGAAACAAACCTGCCAAAATGGCAACAATTGCATTTTGTCCACCACTTGCAGGGAGTAAGCTATCTGCTGTGGTTTCAAGCCCAGCCTTATAAATTAGTTTGGCAATAGCTTCTTTTTGCCATTTAGCGCCATCTCTTTGTCCATATTGGAATATCGTTTTAAAATCTATTTCTTTAATTATATGTTTAAATAAAGTATTCATTTCTTCTAGTGTGAAATCTGGATTCATTGTGCCCATTTCAATAAACGTAATTTTATTATTACTGGACATTAAGAATAGATTTGAACGTGTATCATAAGACACAAAAGTTCCACTTCCTGTAACTCCACTTATTAATCCTTTTTTTTCACAAATTTTAAAGGCTCTAGAGATAGTACTTACATTAACATCTAGGAAATCTGCCAATTCACGTTGGGGCGGTAATTTAGTACCAGGCAATAAAAATCCGCTGTTGATATCTTGCTCTAGTTGTTCTGCAAGAGCCTTATATAATATCTGTCCTTTTGAAGGTCTCTTTGGTTTCCAGTTCATAGGATAATTTTCAAAAGAATTAATTGGCATAAGTTTTCACCTCACGTTATTAATTTGTTTTTTTCTTTCTTACCTCGAAATGATGAAAGTCACCAATTTAATATAATAATAACAGATTTATCCAATAAATTATATAATTTAATACAATCATTAAGTCTTAAATAATATTTTAATTTTATAAATATTTTTAGATACTTTTTAAATACAATATAATCTAACTTATATCTATAAATTAATATTATTATTTTCTAACTCCATTTCTAGATTTTTTATAAATTTATTAAATTCTTCTGGTTGCCTTTTTCCAAACAATACTCTTACAAGAACTGAATTGATTTTTCCAAATACATTTCTCTCGCTTTCACTTTCAGTAAAAATAAGTTTTGTATTTTTTAAATCAATATGTACTAGTTCATATCTAGTAATAATACTTTCTCTTTTATTGCTTGTTTTTATTTCATATACTCTATTTTTTTCGAAATTAGTTATTTCAATCTTAAATCTTTTATTATTTTTTTGTTGTACAAATGTGCCTACTGCTTTTTTCTCATTAAAATTAGGAAAATTTAGTCTTGCAGATTTTGTAAATATATTAAATATATCTTTTGCAGAATATTTCAATAAAACTTCAGATTTAAATGTATTCATATCGTTTTCTCCTCTGTATATAAATTTAATATTTATAAATTAATTTTAAGTTAAAATAGTATAATACGCCATATAAAATCATGTTAAAGCTATGTATATAGCTAAAATCTTATATGTATAAGTATGTATACTATTATATAAAAATAAAATTTTAAAACAGAAAGAGTTAAAAACACAGTTTATTATAATTTTTATTGTTGAGTAGATACGTACTATTATATATGATTGAGTAAGTTTTTCAATCATAAATTTATAAAGTATTTTGCATTACAATTTAAACAAAGAATTAAATTATTTAAGATTATGAATAACTAATACATTTAGTAAATTACTAAATATACAAAATGTAAATACTTATCAAAATGTATAAATATTTATGACATCTAGTTACTTACAGGGTTTGAGTAGCAAAAAATATTAAAGTAAGTATGGCATGATAGTTGCTTATATATTTATCAAGAAAGGAGTTATTAAGCATGGAGTTGAGAGATAAACTTGTAAACATCATAAATACAGAAAATAAAAAAGATCCATTAACAGATGTTCAAATAGCAAAGTTTTTAAGTACAACTAGAGAGAATATAACTAATTTGAGAAAAGAGCTTAATATAAGTAATTCAAGACAAAGAAGATATCCTTATTTAAAATCAGCAATTTCAGCAATATTACAAAAGAATAAGAATATTTCTATATCAGAAATTACAAGAGAATTGATGACAGAAGGTTTTAATATATCCAGAAGAGTTGTAGAGGAACTTTTACCCAAAGAAAGTTTAGAAATGGATGTAGTCGAGGTAACTAAAGAAGAATCGAGTGACCCATTTGAAACTTTAATAGGAAATAAAGGGAGTCTTAGAAATGCTGTAGAGCAGGCTAAATCTGCTATATTGTATCCACCCAAAGGGTTACCAACATTGATTGTTGGAGAAAGTGGAGTTGGTAAGAGTTTATTTTCTAGACATATGTATGAATTTGCAAAGCAGAAAAAGATAATAAAAGAAAGTTCTAATTTTGTTGTATTTAATTGTGCTGACTATAGTGACAATCCACAATTATTATTATCTTTGTTATTTGGATATAAAAAAGGTGCATTTACAGGAGCTGAATATGATACACCAGGTCTTGTAGAAGAAGCTGATGAAGGAGTTTTATTTTTAGATGAAATACATAGATTGCCTCCAAAAGGTCAAGAAATACTATTTTCTATCTTAGATAGAGGAAAATTTAGAAGATTAGGTGAAACTAATGCTGAAAGAAAAGTAAGTATTATGTTGATTGGGGCAACTACTGAAAATGTAGAGACTAATTTATTATTAACATTCAGAAGAAGAATACCAATGCTAATAACTTTGCCACCATTACATGATAGATTATTAAAAGAGAAAATAGACCTTATATACAATATCTTTCAACAAGAGTGTAATAGAATAAACGCAAAAATATTTGTAGATAAAAATGTGATTGAAATACTTGCACTAAAAAAATTTAGTGGAAATATAGGACAATTACAAAATATGATTCAGGTTCTTTGTGCAAGAGCTTTTATGAAGTTTATAAATTCTAAAGATGAAGATAATGAATCGATAGTGGTAGTAGATATAAATGAAGTTTTAAAACTTAAAGATTCTTTTAAAGATACAGCCTTTCAAGAGGTTGAATACACAGAGATAAGAAAATATTTGAAAAATGCTATATTTATACCATTTAATTTAGAAGAATCATCAGTAAAAGGAAATCTTTTGAGTAATGAGTATATATTACCAGAGGATATATATAAAACAATTGAAAAGAAATATTATGACTTAAAGTCTCTAGATATTGAAGATATAGACATAGAGAATATTTTATGGACTTTTATTTTAAATAGATTTGCTGATTTAAAGTTCAATCCAGATAGTGATGAAGAGATTTTTTCAATGAGTGATTTAAATAGTTTTGTAAGTGATAGCTTAGTCAAATTGGTAAAAGAACTTATGAATGATATAATTGAAAAAAATATTAATTTAGAAGTAAATAAAAATATGTTTAAATATCTAGCGATACACTTAGAAGAAGCTATAAAAAGAATTAAACTAAATCAAAAGATAATAAATGTAAATTTAGAAAAAATAAAGATTGACTTTTCAAAAGAATATGAGATTGGTAAAAGTTTTGCAATAAAAATTGAGGAATCGATTGGTATTAAAATTCCAGATGATGAAATTGGATTTATAACGCTATATATAAAGTCAGCTCTAAAAAATGAAGTAAAAAAAGATAAAGTAGGGTTAATAATAATTTCTCATGGACGTATAGCTACAGAGACTGTAAATGTAGTTAAAGAACTTTTAGGCGTAAAATTTCCTGTAGCTATAGATATGCCTTTAGATGAAAAACCAATAAATATATACAATAAAGCAGTAGAATTGTCAAAAATAATAGACCAAGGCAAAGGCATATTATTTTTGGTCGACATTGGTTCACTTACAAACATAGGGCAAATAGTAAATAAGAGAACTAACATAAATACTAAAACTATTGATAGAGTAGACCTCTTGATGGCACTAGAAGCAACTAGAAAAGTTTCTATGGGAGATGAAGAGCTGGATGAAATGTTTTTTTCTTTGTTAAAAGATAGGATGGGATATAACTATGAATTGGAAAAACACATAGACAAATCAAATGCAATTGTAACCTTATGTCTTACTGGAGAAGGAACTGCTAAGTACATAAGTAAAACATTAGAAGAAAAGTATGATAATACTAAATGCTATCAAATGAGTGCATTGGATGAAAATCTATTTTATAAAATTGAAAATTTAAAGGATACAAATAATATATTAGCTATTGTTGGGACAATAAATCCTAAGATACCAGGTATAAATTTTATACCATATAATAAAGAACTTTTTAAAAATTTGGATATCTATCTATTAAAATCAAAACAACAAGATGACAAACTAATTAAATCGTATGAAAGAATGCTTGATGAGGATTTAGTGATTTTTGAACCAGATATATACTTTAAAAAGGATTTATTAGAATATGTATGTTCAATTCTTATAAATAAAGAATATGTAGAAAAAGATTACTTAGACTCTGTTTTACATAGAGAAGAGATGCTTCCAACATATTCTAAAGGAGCTATAGGTGTGCCTCATGGAGATTCTTCTACTGTAAATAGTACAAGATTTGTTTTTGTCAAACTAAAGAATCCTATTGACTGGGGTGTAGGCAATGTAAATTTCATATTTATGCCAGTTTTTCAGGCTAATGATAAAGAGGTTGTTAAAAATGTTCTTGAGATATTAAAAGATGAAGAATTTATGAACAATGCCAATAAGTGTTTTAATAAAGATGATTTTAAGAAAATTATATTTGATAAATTTAAACATCTATAGCCATAGCAAAAAAATTGAGAGGAGTCAGAGTAATGAATGTAGATTTAATATCATTAGGTTTAGAATCTAATGATTATGAAAGTGTTATTGAAGAATTAGGAAATATAATGTATCAAAAAGAATATGTAAAAGACACATACATAAATGCTGTATTGGAAAGAGAAAAGACATTACCAACAGGTCTAGATATTGGCGAAATGTGTGTTGCTATTCCACATACAGATTCAAAACATGTAAATGAATCTAATGTAGCTGTGGGCATATTGAAAAAACCCGTAAAGTTTAATTCAATGATAGACCCAAAAGATAGACTTGATGTAGAACTTGTATTTTTATTAGCAGTAAAGAATCCAGATTCACAAGTAAAACTGTTAAAAGATTTAATGTCAGTTTTTCAAAATATAAAGCTTTTAAAAAATATAAAAAATGCATCGACAAAGGAAGATGTAGCTAAATTATTGGATTTTATAGAAATTTAATGTAGACAATCTTAGAAATAAAAAATTAAAATTTAAACAATCAAAGTAAGTATTATTTTATAGATAGGTTTAATCTATATAAAATAAAAATTTAGAGTATAAAATTAGGAGGAAATTATTATGAAACAATTTAATGTATTATCAGTTTGTGGTTCAGGAACAGTTACATCATCAATGGTAGCAGGTAAATTAAAAGAAGTATTAGGAAATAAGGGAATTTCTATCACTACAACAGAAGCTAGACCAACAGAAGCACTGAATTTAGCACAATCAGGAAGATTTGATTTTATAACATTTACTAGTCCACTTCAAACGGGAGATTATGGAATACCAACTATAAATGCATTTGCTTGCTTAACGGGTATAGGAGAAGAGGCATTCTTTGAAGAAGTTTTAACTGTTATTGAAGGGATAGACAAGTAAGCTTTGGAGGTGTGAATTATAGTATTTAAATTATTGATTTAGATACTATAATAAGCTAATATTAACTAAATATTTATGAAGAAAACATTTTTTATATGTTGTCATAAATTAAAAAATAATAAAAATAGTTATTTAAGAAGTATTAAATTAATCTTATAAATATTTATAAATAGGAGGATAAAAGATGTTAGAATTTATGAAATCCATAATTGATACATTTGGTTCTGCAATTATAGTTCCAATTATAATATTCATAATAGCAAAGATATTTAAAGTAACTACTAAGAAATCGTTTCTTTCTGCTGTGTATGCAGGCGTTGCTTTACAAGGTTTTACACTGATTCTAAATTCATTTACACCAATAATAACACCAGTTATCAATAGGATGGTTGATAGTACAGGAGTAAATCTACCAGTTTTTGATGTTGGCTGGCAAGCCACATCATTGGTTGCATTTTCAACAAGTGCAGGTATGATATATTTAGGTCTGGGGATATTATTACAAACCATTTTATTTTTAATAAAATGGACAGATGTATTCCAACCATCAGATTTATGGAATAATTATTCTTATATGGTATGGGGAGCAATGGTCATAGGAGTAACAGGAAATTTTCCTTTAGGTATAGCATGTATGGTTTTATTAAACTTATATAGTTTGTTAATATCAGAGCTAGTTGCAAAGAGATGGTCTAGCTATTATAGGTACCCTAATTGTACGATAATAGCCATGCATAATGTTGAGGCTTCTGTGTTTGCAGTATTTGCAGACCCTATATACAATAAATTGGGGCTAAATAAAATAAAATTAAATCCTAAAGAATTAGAGAAGAAATTAGGATTCTTAGGTGAACCAATTACTTTAGGGCTTTTTTTAGGGATGTTTATAGGTATATTAGGTAATATGACAAGGATAACTACTATGGAAGCTTGGGGAGAAATAATGAAAGTAGGTATATCTACAAGTGCTGTTATGGCAATTTTCCCTAAAGTAGCAAGTATGTTTGCTCAAGCATTTGCACCTATAACAGAATCTGCTAGAAAGATTATGCAAAAAGCTGGAAATCGTGAGTGGTACATAGCAGTAAATGATGCTGTTGGATATGGTGAACCTGCAACTCTAATATCGGGTCTTATATTAATTCCAATAATGCTTGTAATAGCTATGGTACTTCCTGGTAATAAAGTATTACCAGTTGTAGATTTATTAGCAATTCCATATATGGTGCAAGGTTTAGTTGCTATACATAATGGTAATATACCAAAAGTACTAGTTTCAGGTATAATTTGGTTTGGACTAGGATTATATATTTGTACATCTACAGCACCATTATTTACAGATATGGCTACAAATATAGGTGTAGCTATACCAGCAGGAGCAATGTTAATAACAAGTTTTAATATACTAGGAAAACCTTTGATGGGATTAGTTTTCTTTGCATTTCTAAGTGCAAATCCAATTTATATAGGTCTTGCAGTTGTAATTTACTTTGTTCTGTGGGCATTATTTAGAAAGAATAAAGCAAGTATTCTTGATTATCTAGAAAAACAAGCACTTAAAAATGTAGAAGAAGAGCCTGTAGCAGTTTAAATTTATAAAAATAAATAGGAATAACTAAAGGAGTTTATAATTGATTTTATATAAGTATCAGATAATACCTGAGAAATATTTAAATGAAATATAGACTTCTTTTTATTTAGATAATATTTGTAATTATAATTTGTGTATTTTTATAGTTGAGTTTTTCTGTATAACCTGAAAACATACTCTTTTATATTTATACAGTAATGTAATTTGATTTTATAAAATGTAATCTCTCTTGGCAAAAGACTTTGTATATAAGGCATTTATCTGAATACACTATTTATCTTTTGTATGGCATAGATATTGCTATATAGAAGTATATAGCATGAAAGGAGATATTTATATGGAGAATAAAATGAGAGCATCAGTATTGTATAATGTAGGTGATGTCAGATATGAAATGGTAGATATACCAGAAATAACAAATACAGAAGTGCTTGTAAATGTAAAGTATGTTGGAATATGTGGTTCAGATTTACCTAGGTCTATGGTAAGTGGTCTGAGTGGAAATACAGCATATCCATTAATTTTAGGTCATGAATTTTCTGGTGAAGTTGTTAAAATTGGAGAAAAAGTAAAACATATTAATGTAGGAGATAGAGTAGCTGTTGCACCATTAGTACCTTGTGGAGAATGTGATTATTGTAATGAAGGTAATTTTGGCTTGTGTGATGATTACAATATAATTGGAACAAGAGTAAATGGAGCATTGGCAGAGTATGTAAAAGTTCCAGAAGAACATATTTTAAAACTACCAGATACATTGGACTATGAAACTGCTGCTGGAATTGAACCAGCAACTATAGCTTATCATGGGATTTCAAAGTCTGACATTAAAGTAGGAGATAGTGTAGTTGTGTTAGGGTGTGGTCCAATAGGTCAGTTTACTATACAATGGGCAAAGGTATTTGGTGCATCTAAGATTGTAGCTGTTGATATTTTTAATGAAAAGTTAGAACTTTCTAAATCTCTAGGAGCAAATTATACATTGAATTCAAAAGAAGTAAATATAATTAAAGAAATAAAAAAAATAACAAATGGTGGTGCTGATATTGTAATAGAGACTGCTGGTAGTAGATTTACACAAGAACAATCTCTACTTGTAGCAAAAAAGAGAGGTAATATAGTGTTTGTAGGTATATCACACACAGAATTACCACTTAGTGTAGAAGCTACTGAGTGTATATTACGTGGTGAACTTACTTTGAAAGGTTCTTGGAATTCATATACAAGCCCTTATCCTGGAAGAGCATGGACTGCAACATTGGATTTTATGGGAAAAGGTGATATTGTTTTTAAACCCATGATTTCACATAAAATAGGTCTTAATGAAGTTGGTGACTTTTTAAGTAAAATGAGCAAGAGAGAGATTAATTTTAATAAAATCCTAGTAGAAATATAAAAATTTAACAGACAAATTAAAAAACAATTAAATTTTATAATTACAATATTAGGAAAAATAAAAATAATTTTCTCAAATAAAATATAGGAGGAAGAAAAGTGTTAGAAAATTTAAAAGAAGAGGTATTAAAAGCAAATTTAGAATTACCTAAGAAAAGACTAATTACTTATACTTGGGGAAATGTAAGTGGGATAGATAGAGAAAAAGGATTAGTAGTGATAAAACCAAGTGGGGTAGAGTATAGTAGTATGACTGTAGAGGATATGGTTGTAGTTGATTTAGAAGGAAATGTAGTTGATGGTAAATTAAGACCTTCTTCGGATACTCCAACTCATCTAGTCTTATATAAAGAGTTTGAAGAGTTAGGGGGAATAGTACATACACATTCAAGTTGGGCGACAATCTGGGCTCAAATAGGAAAGCCTATACCATCTTGTGGGACTACTCATGCAGATTATTTTTATGGAAGTATACCATGTACCAGAAAAATGACTAGAGAAGAAATTTGCAGTGAATACGAAAAGGAAACTGGAAATGTAATTGTTGAAGAATTTATGGGAAGAAATCCAATTCATTGTCCAGGAATAATTGTGAATGACCATGGACCTTTTACATGGGGAAAAGATGCAAATGAAGCTGTGCATAATGCAGTAGTTTTAGAAGAAGTTGCAAAGATGGCTTATTATACAGAGCTAATGAGTCCTGATAATATTATGGATAAAGTGCTTATGAATAAGCATTTTTCAAGAAAGCATGGAAAAAATGCATACTATGGTCAAAAATGATTATCTGGAGGTGAATTATGCTAGAATCTTTAAAGGTCAAAGTTGTGGAAATAGCAATTAAAGCAGAGCGTTATGGTTTATGTAAAGAAAAAGCTGGTAATTTTAGTATTAGAGATAAAGAGACTGGATATATACTTATAACACCCTCAGGTGTAGGAAGAGAAGAATTAAAAGTTGAGCATATTTGTGTATTAGATTTGGATGGAAATGTAATAGAAGTTGAAAAAGGTATTAAACCAAGTAGTGAGGTGTTGATGCATATTGAAATATACAAAGTAAGGGAAAATGTAAATGCTATATCACATACTCATTCTTTATATGCAACAGCATTTTCAGTAGCAAAGAAACCAATTATACCAATTGTATATGAATCAGTTAATTATGGTGGTTATGTAGATATTGCTCCGTATGAAAGACCGGGAACTTTAAAACTAGCTAAGAGTGTTTCAAAACTATTGCTAGATACAGATGCATGTTTACTAGAGAAACATGGACTTACAACTGTAGGTAATGATTTAGAGGAAGCATTATTAAAATCAAGATATGTAGAAGAGGTAGCAGAAATATACTATAGGTCTTTAGTTTTAAACCAGTTCAAAGAGCTTGAAGTAGTAGATGTCGATGAATTTAAATCATGGAAATACCCAGAAGAAATAAAATTTTAATCTAAATAATTTTCATTGAAAATAGTAATTAAAATATATGTACTATTTATTTCAATTACTATATTTCTGTAGATATATTTATTATACTTTTTCAAAAGAATATAGAATTCCAAAGTCATATAAAATTGACTTGGAATTCTATACTTTTTATTTATACATTTTTATTTATTTGATTTTCTGGAGAGTTTATATGTTCAAAGTATTTTTTAGTTTCAGATACTATTATAGGTGATAATGCAAGTAAAGCTATCAGATTAGGTATTGCCATAAGTCCATTTACAATATCAGCAATTATCCAAACAACTTCTAATTTTAAGAATGCACCTAATAGCACCATAGCTACAAATACAGTTCTATATCCATTCATACCTTTTACACCAAACAGAAATTCAAAACATCTTTCTCCATAATAACTCCATCCTAAAATGGTAGTAAATGCAAATAATGTCAAACTAACTGTAAGTAATATTGGTCCAAATGTAGGAATTGCTCCGTTAAAAGCCGCTTGTGTCATAACAGCTCCATTTAGGTCTGAACACCATACTCCTGAAATAACAAGAGAGAATCCAGTAAGAGTACAAATTATAATAGTATCTATAAAAGTACCCGTCATAGATATAAGACCTTGTTCTGCTGGCCATTCAGTTTTAGCAGCAGCTGCAGCTATTGGAGCACTACCTAGACCAGATTCATTTGAAAATACACCACGAGCTATACCATTCCTAATTGCCAGTGACATAGTTGCCCCCAGAAAACCACCAGTAGCAGCAGTAGGTGTAAATGCACTTTTGATTATTAACATAAAAGTTTCAGGAATTTTATTCCAAAAAGATATTAAAATGATTCCACAGATTACGACATATATAACTGCCATAAAAGGTACTATTTTAGTAGCTACATTAGATATACTTTTAAGACCTCCAAATACAACCAAAGCTACAAATACTGCTAATATAACACCTGTAATTCTAGGGTCTATTCCAAAGCTATTATTTATCGCATCTGTTATTGAATTTACTTGAGTAAAAGTTCCTATTCCTAAAAGTGCAACTAGTATACCACTTATAGCGAAAAATATTGCAAGAGGTCTCCATTTTTCCCCCATACCATTTACTATGTAGTACATTGGTCCACCAGAAACTTGACCATTTTTATCTTTAGTTCTGTATTTTATTGCAAGAACACCTTCTGAATACTTAGTAGCCATTCCAAAGAATGCTGCTATCCACATCCAAAAAAGTGCACCAGGTCCACCAGCTTTGATAGCTGTAGCAACACCAACAATATTACCAGTACCAACTGTAGCAGCTAGAGCAGTACATAAGGCTGCAAAACTTGAAACATCACCACTACCTTTGTTTTCCGCAGAGAATATTAACTTAAGAGCCCTTGGAAGTTTAGCTATTTGTACAACTCCAAGTTTAGCGGTAAGTAGTATACCAGTACCAACTAGTAGTACTAGTAGGGGTGGTCCCCAAATAAAAGCATCAACTTTGTTTAAAATATCAATTAGATTCATAAAAACACCCCCTCATTTTTTGCTTTACATAATCAATAGAATTTTTAATGAAGTAATTGACAGGAAATAAGTATAATTTATTAATAATTTCTAGTGTAATAAAAAAAGCTAAATCTAAAAAAGATTCAGCTCTGGATATACACTAATTAGCAACCAAAATAAAAGTATTAGTAAATACTATTTTTGGTAGATAATCCCTGTCCTTTTGCCTGAGAGATTGAGCATAAAAGCCTTGCCCCTTCGGCGCCCATAATGGGTCTCTCCAGAGTTCCGTAAATTTTACAGTCCTACTTTAAAAAGTACCTGAGAGTGTTACTCCTTCGGTGTGCTATATAGCAACTCTTCTATAAAATCTTAACCGGATATTGATTTGTCATAGCTTATTGTATTAATAATATTAATATAAGTTTTTATATTTTGTCAACCAAAAAATAAAAAACAAAGAAAAAATATAAAAATGTAATCATATTTACGAATTATAAATTTATAAGGTTAAGTAATGTACGTGAAAATAAATTCTGTAATAGGCATACAAATTAGATAAAAAATAAGTTTTAAATAAAAAATAAGAAAATCTTAAATAATTAATTAGATATGATTAAATTATGGTAATATTATAGTTACGATATTAAGAAAAGTTCTATTTATTTAGATTTTAAGCGTAATATTAGATTAAGTATAAGGAAAGGAAGTATTTTTAGATGGGAAAAGTATTAGTACTGGCAGAAAAACCTTCTGTTGGAAGAGATATAGCAAAAGTTTTAGGGTCAAAAAATGAAAAAAATGGATATATAGAGGGTTCAAGGTATGTGGTAACCTGGGCTCTAGGTCATTTGGTTACACTTGCTGACCCTGAAAGTTATGGAGAAAGATACAAATCATGGAGTTTAGAAGACTTGCCAATACTTCCTAAGCACCTGAAGACTGTTGTGATAAAAAAGAGTGGAAAGCAGTTTAATACAGTTAAAGCTCAAATGAATAGAAATGATATAGATGAAATAGTCATAGCAACAGATGCAGGTCGTGAAGGAGAACTTGTGGCAAGGTGGATAATAGAAAAGTCACAAGTAAAAAAACCTCTAAAGCGTCTTTGGATTTCTTCGAGTACAGACAAGGCAATAAAAGAAGGATTTGCAAAATTAAAAAATGGAAAAGAATATGAAAATTTATATTATTCAGCAGTAGCACGAGCAGAGGCTGATTGGATTATTGGAATAAATGCAACTAGGGCTTTGACGACAAAGTACAATGCACAACTTTCTTGTGGAAGGGTTCAAACTCCTACTCTTGCAATGTTACTTAAGAGAGAAGAGGAAATAAGAAATTTCAAACCTAAAGAGTATTATGGATTGGAGTTAATTGCTACAAAGGGAAATTCAGATATAAAATTTATTTGGAATGATAAAAACAATAACTCTTCAACTTTTAGTAAAGAAAAGATAGACTCTACATTAAAAAAAGTAAAAGGTGTAGACATAAAAATATCTGAAGTAAACAAGTCATATAAGAAAAAATATTCACCTGCACTTTATGATTTAACAGAATTACAAAGAGATGCAAATAAAATGTTTGGATTTTCAGCAAAAGAAACTCTATCTATAATGCAAAAACTGTATGAGCATCATAAAGTACTTACTTATCCTAGAACTGATTCTAGATATTTAACATCAGATATTGTTGGAACATTAAAAGATAGAATAAAAGCTGTAAATATTAGTGATTATTCAAGGATTTGTAGTAAATTATTAAAAAACAATATTACAGCTAATAAATCATTTGTAGACAATTCAAAGGTAACAGACCATCATGCAATAATACCAACAGAGCAGAAGGTATTTATGAGTGATTTTAGTGACAAAGAACGAAAAATATATAATCTTGTAGTAAAAAGATTTTTAGCAGTACTATCTCCTCCTTTTGAATATGAACAGACAACTATAAATGCAACTGTAGGAGGCGAAATATTTAAGGCTAAGGGAAATAAAGTAATAAATTTAGGTTGGAAGGAAATTTACAAAGATATTGAAGATGGAGATGAGTATGAAAGTATACCAAATATTTTAGAAAAAGATGTACTTAAAGTTAAGGAATTAAAGATAACTTCAGGGAAAACAAATCCACCACCATACTTAAATGAGGGTACGTTATTGACAGCTATGGAGAAAAATGGTCTTGGGACAGTTGCTACAAGAGCAGATATAATAGAAAAATTATTCAATTCATTTTTAATGGAAAAGAAAAATAAAGATATATATATAACATCAAAAGGGAAACAATTATTAGATTTAGTTCCAGTAGATTTGAAGACACCAGAACTTACAGCTTCATGGGAAAAGAAATTATTGGATATTTCAAAAGGAAAACTTAGTAAAAATACATTTATAAATGACATGAAAGATTATTCAAAAGATATCGTACTAGAAGTAAAAAATAGTGATAATAAATTTAAACATGATAACTTAACTAAGAATAGATGTCCAGAGTGTGGTAAATTTATGTTAGAAGTAAATGGTAAAAAAGGTAAAATGTTGATTTGTGAAGATAGAGAGTGTAACACTAGAAAAACTATATCACAAGTAACTAATTCAAGGTGTCCTAACTGTCATAAAAAATTAGAACTTCGTGGAGAAGGTGAGGGAAGAATCTTCACTTGTAGTTGTGGGTACAGAGAAAAGCTGTCTTCTTTTAACAAGAGGAAGCAAGAAGAAAAAAAGAAGGCATCAAAAAAAGATGTTAATCAATATTTAAAAAATCAAAAGAAAAATCAAGAAACATTTAATAATCCATTTGCAGAAGCACTAGCTAAACTAAAAAATAAATAATTTTAAAGTTATTATTATATCAATTATAACTTCAACTGTATATCAATTATATGTACTGATATAATATAGTGTATAATTTAGGCATGAAAGTAGGGCTGTTAAATGGATTTAAGTGATATATTTGAATACTATTGTAAAAAGTGTGAAAATACATGGAATAATTCAAGTGTTGAATTATTGGAGAACATAGAAACATATAGTAGGGATTCACCAAAAAAGAGTGAAAAAGAATTAGATAAATTGATAAATACAATATCAGTTCATTTAGAAAGGTATCCAAATGACTCTGTATTGAGAAAAATGTGGGTAAAAAAAGGCGAGATTTTCTTACAAAAGACATTAGAAAAAGAAAATATTTTTAAGTTAGAAAAAATGGATATAGATGATAGAAAAAAATTTTTAGATATAACAAAACAGTTTATTAGAGATGTTAGAAAATTTGATGATGATTTACCTATAGGTGATATTATGCAAGCTATGAGAAATGTATGGATTTCAAATGTATTACAATTATTATTTGGTAAAGAGGTCTATTATTCAAAAGCTAACTTTAAAAATTGAAGGAAAAATAAAAGAAAAATTTAAAAGTATAGATGTTTTAAATAATGAAAATGAATATAAAGAAATGATTGATATTATTTGTGCAGAGTAGAAAAAAGGGAGCGTCTCAGAATGGACTTTTTAGTTTATGAGGCACTCTTTTTGTATAAAATCAAATGTATTTTCATCATTTCACAATGAAAAAGAGGCTTATCTCTATTTTGAGACAGCCTATTTTAAATTTAAATAAAAATGTTAAACTATTTAAATGCAGTAATAATACCATTATCGTGTAAATTTTTTATGATTGTAGCTGCGATAGGGAATCCAAATAATCCGGCTATTCCAAACAGTTGAGCTCCAACAAACATACACATTAAGGTTATTAGAGGATATAGACCAATTTGGTGTCCTACTACTTTTGGTTCTAATATTTGCCTAACAACGGTTATAATTATGTATAGTATTAAAAGTCCTATCGTTAAGTGAATATTTCCATTAATAAGTGAGATAATCATCCAAGGTGTCAAAATACTTCCTGTCCCTAAGACTGGCAAAATATCAACAAGTGCTATGATGACAGCTATAATAAATGCATTTTCGACTTTTAGGAGGTTAAGTCCAATAAGGAGCTCTATAAATGTTACTGATAGTAGTATTGCGTAGGCTTTTAGTAGTTTTAAAAGAGCATTAATACTGCTATTTTTTATATTTATTATCATAAATTGACTTTTTTCTGGAAACTGTTTTAAGAGAAAGTTTACTATTTTTTGATAGTCAAAACTAAAGAAAAAAGAAGCAATTAAAGTAATAATAAGTTTTAACATAAACGCAGGTGTTTTGCTTGCAATACTAGCAATAGCATTGAGTGCATTTGTTGAAACAGAAGCTACTAAGGACATCATAGATTGGCTTATATTGTCCCAACCAAGTATTAATGCTAGGTTAACATTAGGTGTACTAGCATCTATCTTTGAAAATAAAGTGTTTAGTGTTGGTTGTATACTTGACTTATATATATCAGGAAGCCTAAAAAACATGTCACTTACACTTGCAAATATCTTCACACCAAAACTAACTAATAAAAATATACACAGTCCATAAAAGGCTAAAAGTATTACTACAGAAATAAATGTACGATTTAAATTTGTATTATGTGTAATAAGTCTTATAATAGGTCTTAAGATGGATGCAATGATAAAACTGATTACAAAAGGCATTAACAATGGTAATAAGAATTTTAATACAATATATATAATACTTGCTATTAAAACTACATATGTAAATTTAATTATAAAATTCTTTTGCTTTTGAATGTCCATAATATAAAACCTCCAATGTATTTGACATTATTCTAAATATGGTCTTTTTTACATAAAATATACTACTGTATATTGATTATAAACTATAAAGCTTCCACAAAGTAAATAAATTATGTAAAATTTAGGTTAATTTTGAATAAAGATATACTTTTACATTTTACAACTACTAACCAAACACTAAAAAATATTTTAAATAAAGAACATAAAATTGTGATAAAATTAATTTATCGATGTTTAAGAAAAGTATAATAGATAGCTTTTAAGAGGTGGTAAGATGAAAAATTTTAGAGCTTTAGGTGGTAATAAATCAGAAGATGGTAGAAGTGATGAAGAAGCTCGTAAACATCCATCAACAGTAATATCAAATATAAAAAACATAAGGATTCTAGCTATGAGAGAGTTGGAGGAATCAGAAGGGAGTTTTGGTTCTAAGAGACTATACTAATTTACCGATATTAAACCATTGTACTGCTGGTAAGGATAGAACAACTGGTGTAGGGAGTGCTATAATTCTTATGATTTTAGGGGTATCAAGAGAGAACATAATGAAAGATTATCTAAAAAGTAATGATTTTGTAGATAAAGAGATTTATAGAATATAAACCTGAATTTAAGGGAATTCCAAAAGAAAATTTAAATTATATATTTGGTGTAAATGAAGAATATATGAAAACTGCTTTTAGAAGAATTGATGAAGAATACAATGGTGTAGAAGCATCTTTATATGGAGAATTTAATTTAGATAAAGAAGAAATAAAAAAATTAAGAAATCAATATCTAGAATAAAAGGTGATTTTATGAGTTTAAATATAACAGCAAGACAGATAAATATAATAAAAATACTGTTAAATTCAAAAGATACGATTAGTGGTCTTGTCTTAAGTCAAGAGATAGGATGCTCTTCAAAAACTATACAAAATGAAATAAAGGATATTAATAAACAACTTAGAAATGGTAAAATCTTGTCAATAAGAGGAGTTGGTTATAAACTAGAGGGAAGTTTTGATGAGGTAACTCTAAATAGCAATCTCTATGATGATGTAGATAGAGTAGAATATATAATCAGAAAAATATTAACCTTGAGTAATGAAGAAAAAAATACTATAAAACTTGAAGATTTAGCCGATTCTATGTATGTAAG
Organism: Clostridioides sp. ES-S-0108-01; assembly: GCF_020662285.1. Taxonomy (NCBI): domain Bacteria; kingdom Bacillati; phylum Bacillota; class Clostridia; order Peptostreptococcales; family Peptostreptococcaceae; genus Clostridioides; species Clostridioides sp. ES-S-0108-01. The sequence continues at coordinate 180,689 of NZ_JADGMN010000001.1, forward strand.
TGTTTCGACAGTAAAAAATGATTTAAAAAAAGTAAAAAGAATATTAAAAAAGTATTCAATCTCAGTTAAATCTAAGCATAAACAAGGTATATGTGTTTCAGAAAGTGAAGATAAGATATTAAATTGTATAGTTGACTTAAGCAATAAGAGAGATAATCAGCTGAGTTTAAATGATTTTTTAAATGATGATATAAAGGAAAAAAAATTAATAATAAAAAAAATATTATTAGACATATTAAATGAAAATGGATTGGTATTAACTGATATAGAATTTAAAAATGTGTTAAATAATATATTAGTTATGTTAAGCAGACATAAATATGATGAACAGGAATTTATAGCGAATTATGTAGAGAATTATAAAAATAAGAGAAGCTCAATTCTAGAAAATGAACAAAACAAAGAAATTATAGTAAACTCAATAAAAATGTTTTGTAAAAATTTAAAATTAGCTACATCAATAGATATAAGTAATGATAAGGTATTTGAGGAATTTTTATATAAACATATTAGTAGCTTATGTAAAAAAATAAAGCTAGGCATAAATCAATCACCTATAATGGCTCAAGATATAAAAATAAAATATCCATTTGCTTTTGAATTAGCTAGTATAGCTAAAAAAACAATAGAAAAAGATTTAAATATAGAAATCAATGAGGATGAAGTTGCAAACATAGCTCTACATATAGGCGGAGCTGTTGAAAGAGCATCTTATAATAATAGAGATAAGGTTTTTAAAACCATAATAGTTTGTACTTCAGGTATAGGCACATCAATGTTAATAAAAGCTAAGTTAGAGAATATATTTAAGGAAAAATTAGAAATATTAAAGATTATTCCTTCATACTTAGCTGAATATATAAAAGTTATAGATGTTGATTTTGTAATATCTACTGTTCCTATTGAAATAGGCGATATACCAGTAATAAATATATCTCCAATTTTAAGTGACAAAGAAGTTAAATTAATCGAAAAGTATATAAAAACAGGAAATATATATCTAGATTTAGATATAAAAAATCTGTTTGATAGTGAACTGTTTTTTACTGATTTGGATTTTAAAAGAAAAGAAGAAGTTATAGATTTTATGGCGAGTAAACTTGTACAACATGGCTGTATAGATGAGGCTATGAAAAACTCTTACTTTGAGAGAGAAAAAATAGCAACAACAGAAATAGGAAATATGGTAACTATACCACATGGAGCTATTGGAAAGATTTTTGATAATAAAATAGCAATTGGTATATTGAAGAAACCTATTTCTTGGGAAATATCAGATGTTCGTTTAATAATAATGTTAGCACTTGATAAGGATAAAATATTAGATTATGAAGTCATATTTTCAAATATATATAAGAGAGTAGATTCTATAGCAAAAGTTATAAGTATATGTGAAAATAGCAGTTTTGAAAAGTTTGTAAGTCTATTTAAATAGAGGTATATTATAATATATAGTACTGTATATACACTTATAAATTTGGATAATATAAAACTAAATAAGATAAAAACGATAAATTTCTCTTTTAATTAAGAGAAATTTTTTGACTTTCAAGGATATTAATATGGAGTTAAGATATAAGCATAAGATAAATAAATAAAAAAGAGGTGGCAAGATGATTTATACGGTAACATTAAATCCATCAATAGATTATATAGTTAAACTAGATGAACTGAAGACAGGAAGTACAAATCGTGTAAATGAAGAATACGTTTATCCAGGAGGAAAAGGTATAAATGTATCTCGTATACTTAAAGAACTTGGAAATGATAACACATCTTTAGGTTTTATAAGTGGTTTTACTGGAGAATATATAATAAGAATCTTAGAAGAAAAAAAATTGAAGACAGACTTCATAAAATTAAAAAATGGTTTTTCAAGGATAAATGTAAAAATAAAAGAGTCAGAGGAAACTGAAATTAATGGGCAAGGTCCAAATATAGGTGATGAAGACATTGATATTTTATACAAAAAACTTGATAAGCTAAATCAAGATGATATTTTAATATTGGCAGGAAGTATACCATTTACTCTAGATGAAAAACTATATGAAAATATAATATCTAGATTAGAAGAAAAGAATATAAAAGTTGTAGTAGATGCAACTAAAAATCTTCTTCTTAATGTTTTAAAATATAAACCTTTTCTAATTAAGCCTAATAACAACGAATTAGAAGAAATGTTTGGTGTTAAATTAAATTCAATCGAAGACATAGTAAAATATGCTAAAAAATTAAAGGCAATGGGAGCCATAAATGTTTTAGTATCAATGGGTAAAGACGGAGCAGTATTGATTACAGAGGAAGGTGAAGTACTTATAAGTGATGTTCCTAAAGGAAAAGTAAAAAACTCTGTAGGAGCAGGGGATTCAATGGTAGCAGGGTTTATATCTGGATATTTAAATACTGGTAAATATGACTATGCTCTTAAATTGGGAACAGCTTCAGGTAGTGCAACTGCTTTTTCGTATGACTTAACCAAAAGAGAGTACATTGATAAATTGGTAAATGAAATATCTGTAAACAAGTTTTAGAATATTAAAAAATATATAGAAAGGTAATTAGTATTTATGAAAATTATAGATTTATTAGATGAAAAATCAATTAAGTTAAATTTAAAGTCAAAAACCAAGTCAGAAGCAATAGAAGAATTAGTAGATTTGGTTGCAAATAGTGGAAATTTAAATGATAAAGAAAACTATAAAAAAGCAATTTTGGCTCGTGAAGAAATGAGTACAACAGGAATTGGAGAAGGTGTAGCTATACCTCATGCTAAAAATTCATCAGTTACTAAAGCTTGTATAGCAGCAGCAGTGTCAAAAGAAGGTATAGATTATGAATCATTTGACGGAAGCTTATCAAATCTATTTTTTATGATAGCTGCACCAGATGGAGCTAACAATACTCATCTTGAAGTGTTATCAAGATTATCTACGATACTTATGGATGAAGACTTTAGAAAGAAACTAATAAATTCAAATTCTGAAAAAGAATTTAAGGAAATAATAGATAAAAAGGAAAGAGAAAAATTTAGTGAAGAATATCAAGATGAAAAAATTGGTGAGAAAAATATAGTAGATGCTAAAGAGAATGATATTAATAAGTATCCTCAAGTCTTAGCAGTAACAGCATGTCCAACTGGAATAGCACATACATTTATGGCAGCTGAAAGTTTAAATAAAATTGCCGAAAATAAAGGGGTATCAATAAAGGTAGAAACTAATGGTTCAGCAGGTGTTAAAAATAAGCTTACAAAAGATGAAATAGAAAATGCAACATGTATAATAGTAGCAGCAGATAAAAATGTTGAGATGGCTAGATTCAATGGGAAAAAGGTCATAAAAACTAAGGTCGCTGATGGCATACACAAAGCAGAGGAACTTATAGATAAAGCTGTAAATGGAGATGCTCCAATTTATCATGGAGGAGAAGGAAGTCACACCGAATCAAATGAAGAAAGTGAAAGTGGATTTAGAAAAGTATATAAACACTTAATGAATGGCGTATCTAATATGCTACCGTTTGTTATTGGTGGAGGGATACTTATAGCTATAGCATTTTTACTTGATGACTATTCTATTAACACTTCAAATTTTGGTTCAAATACACCTACAGCAGCATTTTTTAAAGGAATAGGAGATAAAGCTTTTGGATTTATGTTACCTGTACTTGCTGGATATATAGCATATTCTATATCTGATAGACCAGCATTTGTCGTAGGATTTGTAGGAGGAGCTCTTGCAGGTGATGGTGGTTCAGGTTTTTTAGGTGCATTACTTGCAGGTTTTATAGCAGGCTATTTAGTAGAAGGGCTTAAGAAACTATTTAGTGTATTACCAACTTCATTGGAAGGAATAAAACCAGTGTTATTATACCCTCTATTTGGAACACTTTTGATGGGTATTATAATGACATTTTTAGTAATACCTCCAGTTACAGCTATTAATAATGCAATGGTTGGATTTTTAAATGGTTTAGGAGGAACTTCAAAAATAGTTTTAGGATTAGTTTTAGGTGGAATGATGGCTGTGGATATGGGTGGACCTGTAAATAAAGCAGCATATGTGTTTGGGGTTGCATCACTTGAGTCAGGGCAGTTTGAAATAATGGCAGCAGTAATGGCTGGTGGTATGGTTCCGCCACTTGCTATAGCTCTTGCAACTACATTTTTTAAGAATAGATTTACAAAAGAAGAAAGAGATTCTGGTAAAGTTAATTATGTAATGGGATTATCATTTGTTACTGAGGGAGCAATACCATTTGCCGCTGGAGACCCGCTTCATGTTATACCAGCTTGTGTTGGAGGTTCAGCAATAGCAGGAGCACTTAGTATGTTGTTTAATACAGCTCTTCGTGCACCTCATGGAGGAGTATTTGTTATACCAGTAGTTACTCATCCACTTGCATATATATTAGCTATAACTATAGGTGCTATAGTTGGGATGATGCTTCTAGCATTACTTAAAAAGCCATTAAATCAAAGGGTATAGTTAATAAAAATTATTCAACAATTAAAAAAGTTTTACAAAAATTAATATATTACTGAGTTATTATAAGATAAAAATTTATATAAAAAGTGAACTTTATATGCAAAGTTCACTTTTTTATATTTTTGATTCAATTTTTGTACCAAGTTTATTTAAATGATTTTTTTGATACTTCAATCCTAATTTTTCTCGGTTTGTGAGCATATAAGTTTTAGTACCGGTATTTATAGTCACTAATTTCTTTTTCAATGTACCCCATTTTCTAATTTTTGAAAAGGAGATATTAATCTATATATAATACGTTTTAATCACATGTCTGTTGTAATTTAAAGATTTTATATATGTATTTTGGGATATTTACAGTTTCTGTTTTTGCTGTTGGTGTTTTATCTAGCATAATAATTTAAGATACTTAGCAATTATAATATTTTATTAAAATAACATTTTAAAATTCAGTTAGTATATATGATTAATAAATTTATTATATCTATTTAAGTATATTGTTTATGATTAAGTAATGTATTTATTTTTACATTATTTATAATAAATAAACCATATGATGGGAAAACTATTATTATTTAATATGTAAAGGAGTATTTTAAATGAACGAATCATATTGGTTTTTAAATTCAAATCCAAAGGAATATAAAAAGTTAGGCGAAAATATAAAAGTAGAGTGTCTTATAGTAGGTGGAGGAATAACTGGATTGACAACTGCATATTTATTAGCAAAAGAGGGTAAAAAAGTAGCACTCGTTGAAGCTGATAAAATAGGATATGGAACTTCAGGAAGAAATACTGGTAAGGTAACTTGTCAACATGACATATTTTATTCTAAGATAGAGAAAAAATATGGATTAGATAAAGCAAAATCATATTATAATGCAAATAATGAAGCTCTAAACTTAATTGAGCAAATAATAAAAGAGAATAATATCAAATGTGATTTTAAAAGAGAACCATCTTTTGTATTTACAGAAAAAGAAGAAACTATAAAAGACATAAAGGATGAATATCGTACATGCAAGAAAATAGGAGTAGATTGTGAGTATCATGAAACTATATCAGATATTCCATTAGACATAAAGGGAGCTATTAGTTTCACTAATCAAGGTCAATTTAATCCAAAGAAGTATATTGATGGATTAGCAGAAATAGCAGTACATTTAGGTGTAAAAATATATGAAGAGACACCAGTAGTAGATTTAGAAAAAGGAAAAATATGTAGAGTTAAGACAAGAGAAAATAATATAATAGAAGCTGAAAATGTTATAATTTCATCTCATAGTCCATGGTATGATGGGTTGAATTTTTATTTTGCAAAAGAATATGCAGAACGTGCTTACTTAATGGCAGCAGTTTTAGAAAATAAATTACCAGATGGTATGTTTATAAGTATAGATGACCCATCCATAACTTTTAGACAATATAATGATGGAAATGAGAACTTACTAATTTTTGGAGGAGGAGACCATAAAGTTGGTCAAGGAGGAACTGAGAAAGAAATATTTAATGACTTGAAGCATTATGGAAAAAAGGTTTTTAAGGTAAAAGATTTTAAGTGCAAATGGTCAGCTCAAGATAATATGAGTTTTGATAATGTTCCTTATATAGGTTATATCAATAAAAGAGAAGACAATATTTATGTAGCTACAGGGTTCTCTAAATGGGGAATTACTAATGGAACTGCTGCAGGAATAATAATAAAAGATTTGATAGTAAATAATAATTCTGATTATAAAGATACTTTTAATCCATCAAGATTAGGTAGTTACTTTTCAAAAGATTTTATAAAGGAAAATGCAAATGTAGCAATAAATTATGTAAGTGGAAAATTAAAAATAGGTAGTGGAGATATGCCTAAGAACAATGGAGAAGGAAAGATTGTTAATATTGATGGAAAAAGATATGGTGCATATAAGGATGATAGTGGAAATTTTTATATTGTAGATACCACATGTACTCATTTAGGATGTGAACTTAATTTTAATAGTGAAGAAAAAACATGGGATTGTCCATGTCATGGTTCAAGATTCGATTATAAGGGAAATATACTTGAAGGACCAGCTCTTAAGCCGTTAAAGCTTTATGGACATGGTGATAATGATGTTAATCCTAAGTTATTATAGAATTGTTTTAGAAAGGTAAAGTGTGTATGAATAAACTTTTAAAACCAATAACTATATTATTATATATAGTATATGTTTTCTGTGCTATATTTTTTATTATGAATAGAGAATTTGGAAGTGTAGGATTAGTAGCAATCAGCTTAATTGGTACTTTTATACTTAGATTTTTAAATAAGCATAATGAAAGACTTTTAGGTAAAGAACTATATCTAGTTCTTGCCTTATTTATAATGTTTTCATCATTGTTAGGGACTTGTTTTAATTTTTATGATATAAATTATTACGATGATTTTTTACATTTATGGTCAGGTGTAATATCTAGTATTGTAGCATTTTCTATGATTAGATATTTTTATATACAAAAAGATATAAGCAAAATGAGCAAAATATTCTTAGTTATATTTGTATTTATGTTTAGTATGGGAGTAGCTAGTTTGTGGGAAATAGGTGAATTTTTAATGGATACTTTTATTGGCACTACTACACAAGCTGGTGGACTAGAAGATACTATGATTGATATGGTAGATGCTTTGATAGGTACAATTATAACTATTCCTTTTATAGTAAAAAAATCAAATGCATAATTTAAAATTGATTGCAATGGATTTAATTTTATTCATATTAGATTTCAAGAAATTATATGATTAATTAAATCCATTTTTTATTCTCTGTATTTGTATAAGATATTGTATAATTTCTTATATTATGAAAATTAATTTGAAATATTTAAAAGAGTATATAATTATAAAGATAATATTTTATGTTAAATACATATATTCTATAAAAAGCGTAATATAAATTTTGTTTTTTGTTACAAAATGGAGAACTGTATAGGTATATATATAGATGATAAATATTCTTTGACGTTTGGCAAAAACTAAGTATTTTACTATTGTAATTTTAAAATTATATTTAATAATGTAAATTTTAATAAATTAAATAGTGTAATAGGTAGAATATTTTTTATACAATATTAATTTTTATGATACGAAAATTAATCATTGTATACATGTATATAAATAAATATAAAAAGTTAAATATAATAGGGGGAAAAGATGTCAAAAAAAATCAATTTAGAGAGCTGTTTTAAACATGCTATGGAAAAAGGATATAAGTATTTGGGTGTAGTTGTAAAAGTAGATGAAAATCATAGAGAGTTAATAGTAAATACAAAAAATAACTTTCAAAATAAACTTAAGTATTATAAGTTAGCTTATGATGAAAATTTGAATCATAATGTAGCAAAGGATATGAGCATAACTGATTTTACATATGGAAATACTTTAGCAGATATTGAAAATAAATTAAAGAAAAATTTTATATAAAGTAACAAATATGCTTTTTAATTTAACAAAGTATATATTATATAAGGTATATTAGCTAGTGAATGAAAAATATATCCCATCAAAAATCCACGCAATACCAACAAATCTAATAATCCCAAATAAGCTTGTTAGCATTTAAATAATGCTAACAAGCTTAAGTATACTAATCTAAGATATTTTAAACAAGAAAGGTTTAAAGAGTATGAATAAAAGTATAAAGGAAGAAGATGTATTAAGCTATAGACCTAATCTAGAAGTAGGAAGATTTGATAATTTTGAATATAAATCAATAAAGTACACAAATGAACCTATAACAGTTAGGGATTATAAAACCAATATTTTGAAATCATTTGAAAAGTACCATCCCTCAAGCGTAGTATCAAAATTAAATAAAATTATATCATTATCAGAATCCTATTTGAGTTTGATAGAAAATGGTGCATACCAAGATAAAATTATGAAACAGTATTGTATTTCCATGACAGAAGAGGAACAAAATATATTAAAAATTGAAAATTTTAATAATTTATATGGTGACTCTAAGTTTGAAAGTTACTTAGAAATTTTAAATATAAAAAATGAATTATTGAATATAAGGAAAGTTTTCGTAATGGGGATGTATACAACTAAAAAGAATGACTATTTATTTGATGAGGTAGATTATTCGTTTATTGATAAAGTAAATCAATATGAATATGAAAAAAGTAATCATAATATAAATTATTTTTCTTTATATTATGATATTCAAATTGTATTTATTTTATTAGAATACTGTAATGATATAGAAAAAATAGTTAAAGAATTATATATGATTGAGAATAACAAAAATGAAAAGCCAATAAATTCAGAAACTCATATTATTTTAAGTAAAAAGTTTAATCTCGTAAATAAAACTATGAAAAATGATTTATTTAATGATAAAAGTGTTCATGGAAATATAGATGCTTCTTTGCACAATATATTTTTAGCCAAGCATGATATAAATACATTTATAAATAATTTTATGAATTTAAGTGCTTTAAAGGATGATTTTAATTTAATTAATGAAATAAAGGAAGATAATCTAAATTACATAGAAATTAGAATTGATGAACTAATAAATTCTTGTATGTTATCTGTAATTTATAAAAAAGATATTTGTAATTCACTATGGAATAAATCAAAAATAAGAGAATTTTTTACTAAATAATTTACAATAGAGAAAGATAGTTGGTATATTCAGAAAATGAAAAGTATTAATAAGGAGGGTGAATATATGGCTGTTAAGCAAAAAAATATTAAAAAGAAAGATAAAGAAGAGCTTTATTCAAAAGCAGTAAGAATAAAATGTTGTTATTGTATTAAAAAAGAAGATTGTTTATATCAAGCAAGAAAAGAGTCTAGTGAAAGTCTAGGTTATATAACTTATTGTACATTAACTCCAAATATTCCTAAAAAACAACGTAAAAAAATAAAACGTTAGTCAAAGGAGAAAACACATGAAGAATTATTTAAAAAAGAGATTGAGAAACAGAGGATTTTGGGTTTCTCTATCAGCAATGTTGGTACTTACAATACAATCTTTTGGAGATGTTAATATATTACCGAAAAATTATTCTGATATAGTAAATTGCTTTTTAGCATTACTCACAGCACTTGGAATATTGAATGACAATTCTACAGAAAATAAGTGGTATTTAGATGATAAGTAATAGATTTTCTTAATTAGCTAACATATTTACGTTCTAAAAAACTTTTCAAAAATATTTATAACAAAAATAAAAAACAAGGGAGATAGTATTATGATTTTTAATGATTTGAAGATACCAAGAGGGAGTTCTTTTGACCCAATGCAAGGAGTTAGATCTATAGATAATATAGACGGTGATGTGACAGAACTTGTCACAGTAGAAGGTGAAGTCAATGTGAATGTAATTGGGCAATATACTTTGAAATACTCAGCCCCAGATAAATCTGGAAATGTAACGACAGCAAATAGAATAATAACAGTTGTAGATACAGGTGCTCCTATAATAAGTGGTGCTGATAATAAGACTATAAATTTATTGGAAGAACTAGACTTAAGGGATGGAGTTACAGCAATAGATGATATAGATGGAGATTTAACTGATTCTATAGTTATAGAGGGTGTAGTTGATAATACCATACCTGGAGACAATAACATTGTCTATGCTGTAGAAGATAAATCTAAAAATAAAAGTACAGTAAATAGGGTAATAACAGTTGTTGACAACATAGCACCTATATTATCTGGTGTTGAAGATTGTACTGTAGAATATGGATCAACATTTGATTCAAAAGCTGGAGTTACTGCCAATGATAATATAGATGGAGATTTAACTTCTAAGATAGTAATAGAAGGCGTGGTTAATACTTCTGTTTTAGGAGAACAAATATTAACATACAAAGTTTCAGATGTTGCAAATAATGAAGCAAGTGCTGTAAGAAAAGTCACTGTTGTTGATACTGTTAAACCAGTATTTTCAGGTATAGATGATTTAACATTAAACTTAAATGATGACTTTGATGCTCTAGAGGGTGTAACAGCTGTAGATGAAGTTGATGGAGATTTAACAGATTTGATAACTGTTGAAGGTGGGGATTTAGTTGATACATCTGTCGTAAAAGAGTATCAAGTTACTTATAAAGTATCTGATAAATCATCAAATGAAACTGTGGCAGTCAGACTAGTATCTGTAATAGATAATATACCTCCTGTATTAACTGGTGTTGAGGACAAGAATATAGAAGTAGAACCAACATCTAAAGAAGAAGTTTAATAAATAATAGAGGTGAAATTATGGGTAACTTTAATGTCGCTTATAGTGCTGGTGGTAACTTAGATAGAATAAAAAAAGTTGGAAATATAGAAGAAATAAATAATATAGAGAGTATAGATAAGATAGATAGTTTATCTGAAATAGAAAACATAGAGATTCTTAAAAATATTGAAAACTTAGAGCAAGTGAAAAATGTAGAAAAGCTTGAGTCTGTTTCTAATATAGATAACCTCAATGAAGTTAATATAGTCAATGAAATAAAAGAGATAGGAAGTATAAGAGGGTTTGCATCAAAAACACAGCCATATAATTATATGAGATTGATAGAAGTTCCAGCACTTAGAGGGGTATTTGAAGAAGAGATAGTTTTACCTCCATCTGAAGTTGAGATTCTTGCTATATCTGTTACATGTAGTGGATATGGAGAAAATGACCACTATAATTTATATTTTAATGGACAATTGTGGTTTAAGGATTGGTACTTGGGGGAAGTAAAAGAAGGTCTTTTCTTAGGTTCATCTACATATGTATATGCAGCACCTCCAGATTCAAGAGTAGTTTTAAAATTTCATAATGATAGTGGTACTTCTAAGAAATTATGGTTTGGTATAAGAATGTTAAAAGACCCAGAACCAATTTAAAGATAGAAAGGAAAATTAAATATGTTAAGTAATGAAATAAAGGATTTTGTCTTCCATGAGTTTAAAACAGATGCAGATAGTTTTGTAAAAGATTTAGCAAATGTTTTAGCTTTAGGGAATTATACTAAAGAAGTAAAAGATATATCTGGAAATTTAATGAGAAAATCTTTGCCTTCAAAAGAGGATTGTTGGAATATAGTGTATCCAAATCCAAACTTTAAACTTATAAAAGATAGAGAAGTTTCTTCTTTTGATGAGATAAATGCAGGCGAATATGAAATAATAACTAAGGACCAAATTTCTAAAATAACTGATTCTGTTGTTGTAAGAGCTGTTACGAGACCATCTGATAGAATTACTCAGCAAACAACGAAAGTTGGTTCTGATGAAATTTCAAAATATGGGATTCTGGATAATGATATAGAAGAAAATACAGTTATGTATCTGGAAGTGTACTTTCCAAAATATTTATGTGATACAGAATTGGATGACCCCACTCAACAACGAGATGGAAAAACTGTACCAAAAGTTGTAAATCTAAAAACTGGTGTAAAAGATGCACAAGCTAGAAACTATCACAACTGCTATATGAGAATTTTTGATAATCCAAATAAGGATTATTCTGGACCAGCAGAAAATGTTATAGATATGGTAACTGGTGATATATCTGAATTTAATTCTGCTTCATCTGAATGGTGTAAACTATCTTGGTTTACAGATTTTGATGAAAAATTTAAATCAGAACTTGGTATAACTGGTTCAGATGCTCTTTTAAGAATACCTATTACATCTTCTTTAAATAATAAAACTAAAATAAGAGTACTTGCTAATATACATCCAAATAGAGTACTTATAAATGTGACAGGTAATCCAAATGTAGATTATGAGGACAATAGATATTTGGTTGGTCAAGCATATATAGGTTCTATTGACAGCTTTGATTTTGCTAAAAAGGACATAGCTGGAAATTTTGGTATATTTACAACTTCTTCATCTGTACCTTCTATACCAAAGTTTAATATCAAATATAGTGAGCCTTTTAATGGAGTTAATATACTTGGAACTGATGGTGGCAAAACATCAGGAAAGAGTGTTATATCAAATGCAGGGTCTAAGTCAGCATGGGTAAATATAGGTACATTCCCTTGGTTAAATAATTCACTACTTAGTACTAGACCAGTAGATACTGTAATAAAATATACCTATAATAGGAGAGATGTACCAAGAGATTTTGAAGCAAATATTGCAGGTGGTAAAACGACTATATATGAACCTAGTTTACAAATTACAATAGGTGCTTCTGTAAACAATGAATTTGTATCTGAGTTTGGATTAATGAATCCAAACGTAAAATATTATAACGGATATGGAACATATTATATTACAACTAATGCAAGAACATCTATATCAAGGGAAAGAGTTACTTTTCCATCTGAATTGCCAATAACTATAGATAAACCAATAGTAAAAGATATGACAGTAGAAGTTCAGGTAACTTATAATGAACAAGACCTATACAACTATATTAGAAAATATGTAGCACAAAATGATGGAAAAGGTCTTTTAAATGACTTAAGCTACTATATCTATGGTTCACAAGATGGAATGGTTGAAAGACCAATTTATTTTTATCTAGGTTTTGATGAAGTAGAAGAAAGAACTACCCAAGAAGGTGGTTCAAATAGAGATAAGTATGGAAATCTCATAGATATAAAATACCATCAAACTTATGGTGTACATACAGCAAATGGAACAACAGATTTTGCAATGTATAAAACAGACTCTGCTGACTATTTCCAAAGTCACTATTTTATGTTCTCATCAACAGAGCAATTCATGAAAAAACATATGTATGGTAAATCAGTTTATACAAACGAATACTTTGCAGATAGAATAAAAATTGTGCATAGTGCAGAAGGTGTTCGCGGAGCTTTATCAGGTATGATAGTGATAGATGCTGAATCACTTTTCCCATTTGATGAATTAATAGTAAATAAAACTTTTGAGAAGTACGAAGATAAACCAGAAGAAACATACATATACCTTCCACTAACTACTCCTTATACTCCTTTTGCAAATTCTCCAAATGAAAGATACGGTGTGGGAATATTAAAAGAACTTAAATACAATGAAAGTAATGATGATTCTAAGTGTGAAGCTGCATTAAGAGAAATACAAGATATGTATAAAGATATTTATTCTTGTACAAATAATGAAGAATCAGTTTATTTTGCTGATAAAACGAATAATGGATTAGAGATAACATGGGATTCTTCTGATACGAATATAGTGAGTTTTTCTAAAGGAGCAGATGTTGAAGAACCTACAATAGAATTAAAAATAACTCCTGAAAATCCAACTTTATCAGTTGGAGAAAAAAAATCTCTTTCCTTGCTTGAAGGAGAAGAAATAGTAGCAGATGATAAAGTAGTTTGGACTTCATCAAATGAAAGTATAGTTACTGTTTCTCAAAAGGGAGAATTAGCTGGGATAAAAATAGGTAGAGCCGTTATAACTGTTAGATATAAAAGTAGAAAACTTCAAACTGAAGTAAATGTAAATTCTACAGATGAATTGGAAGAATCAGATTCACAAGAAGAATTTGTTATATAAAATATGATGAGGAATAGAAAGGATGAATATTAATGTTAGGTATAATTAATAGACCAGATTTCTATGAAGGAGATAAGGAAATATATTTATCTGCTAATGTAAAATCTGGAGAAGTCTCTAAAACTAAAAAATTTAAGGTGCTTGTAAAAGCATCGAAGCGAACTGATTTACAAAGTGTGCTAGAGGATATAGGAAACATATCTATACCAAATATAGTTACAGAAAATCTGACATTTATACAAAAAGGTAGTTGTGGTTCAACTATAGTATGGTCGTCTTCTAGTCCAAATATAATAGGTCAATCAGGAAAAGTAACAAGACCCGTATTTGGTGAACAAGATGCAAAGGTTACTATAAACGTCATTGTGTCAAAGGGAAGTGTAAGTAGAAGTAAAGACTTTAAAGTTACAGTACCAGCATGGACCCAAGAAGGTGAAGTTGAATCTGCAGCCAATGCAATAACTTGGGAACTTATTAGAAATAAAAATACTGATATAAATAAGGTTACAACTGACTTAATACTTCCAACTACAATAGGAAATGAAATAGCGATAACATGGACTACAAGCAATTCTACTTGTTTGAGTGATAAGGGAGTAGTTACTAGACCTGCATATAAAGATGGTGATAGTATTGTATCTGTTACAGCAACACTTACTAAAGGCGAACTTACATCTACAAAAACTATAACTAATATTAGAATACTTAAGCAAGACCCTACTAATCAAGAAAAAGTAGATGATTTTGTAAAAACTTTTGACTTTGCTTCATATATTGCACCAAATAAATCATTAACAGAACTTAGTGATAACTTTACATTGCCTGCTAAAGTTGAAAACATGTTATTGACTTTTTCGGCACTTGATAATGAAGGTGAAGATTTAACATCAGCAAATATAAAATTAGAGCTTGATAGTCAGTCTCTTTCTTATAAAGCCACAATAGTGAGACCTAGTTCTAGCACTGGTGACTTTAGTTTTAATTTAAAAATTGAAGCTAAAATCACTGTTTTATCAGGAGAAGAAACTTCAGAAGAAGTTAAGGCTTCTAAGATATATTCAGCTAAGATATTAGCTATGATTGAAGAATAGATGATTGCAACTTTTAAGTTTAGCACTGGCGTTTTCGTCAGTGCTAATTTTAAATATAATCTTTCTGGTGATGAAAATGCTATAGGTTTATTTTATAAGGTAGAATGTGAACATACAAAAAGTAGTATAGATAATACTTTGTTGATGTTAAAGAATGACGGAAAGTCAATGTGTATTAGTAAAAAACAGAAAACTTTTATAAAAAGTAAGAAGTCTTTACAACAACCATCAGTTGTTAGTATCTATATAAATAAAATATATGAAAAGCTATATGATAGAAATATTAGTGAATATATAAGTAGCTATAAAGATTGTAAGAGGTTTAGAAATTCTAATAATACATTAAAGTATCTAAGTAGAGAAGATCAATATTTAGATAAATCAATTATAGATCATATGATATTTGTAGAATATAAAAACACTAGAGATAAAATACAAATAAACAAAGATTATAATACGCTTCAGACTAATCAAAATACCTTATTTTTCCAAGATAATACAGCTGAAGTAAGCAATGTTGATAAATACCTAAAAAATTATGACTATGGAGATATGATAAATACACCAAGTAAACAAGTTTTTGGAGATACTATAGCTATAAACATAAGTGACACGGAAAATGATACATATATATTTGATTTTGAAAAAAATGTAAGAGATTTAGATAAAAAAGTAAATGTAAATGATTTTATAAACGTTGAGAGTTCAATAAATAATAAAATATTTGTAGAAAAGCCTAAATTAGTTGAAGGCTATATTAAGAACTTATCCATAGATTTACAAAATCTTATAAAGGATGGAGATTTGAGAAAGATTTCTGTGGAAGAAAATAAAACGTCTACATCAAATTCTTCAGCTAATGCATATATTAATTTGCCTTATTTTATTGATATAACAAACGTACCAGAGGTTTTAATAAATGATAACATAAAACTACGAAATAGTTTTAATAATAAAATACTTATAGAAGATAAAAAATATTTATCAAAGGGATATTCAGGTAAAATACAAACATTTTTAGAATCTAAATATAATTTATATAAAGGTGAAGATTATATGGAGTTATATTATTTACTAGATAATATTGAAAAAAATATAGATGGTAGTCTTCATATTATAGATAATATTAAAAATTTTACACATGAAGGTTCAAATATTCAAATATATGAGATACTTGATAGTTATGATTTTGTAAAGGGGAAACCTACATTTAACTTATATAATTTAGATGTAAGTATAGAAATGGCTGACAACCGAAAAATTTATATTTCTAGTATAGACTTATTTTCAAAATACTACAACCCAAAGTTTGATTTTAAAAATGATGAATATAACTTATTAATGTCAAAGTCTAATAATAAGGAAACCTCTATAACTGAACATAAGTTATCTGGAGAATATAATGAGGGTAATTTATCTACTACTGACTTAACTATATATCCAGATTATCTTTTAAAGCCGTCATTATATGTATCTGAAAACTATGTATATAAACTATTAGAAAGTGGCAAATATCGACTCTTAATAAATAAAGAATTTGAAAAAGGAACAATACAAAAAAATGACTTTAAAATAGATTATGATTATAATCTGATAAATTTTTATAAAGAGGGGAATTTGTTAAATGTTTCATGTCATATAGATGAGCTATATAAATACAATAGTAATCTTTATAATATGTATCAAATTCAATTTGGAATAATAAAAAAAATCAAGGGTGTATCATCTAATGAATCGTCAATTGAATTAAAACTTTCAAAGTTACCTACATATAAAAATGATGATGGTTATTTTGGAGTTGCGACAGAATATTTTCCTGAATTCGTAGTAATAGACGGAAGTGAAGACGAATTGATTCTTCCCAAAAATGGTTTTGATTATAACATATATAAAGATAAGATATTTGGTGATAACCTCATAATAATAGATAAGGACAAGTATGTAAAAAAATACACACAGGCAGGAAATCAAATAATTGAATTGCCTATAGAAAATCCAGTTGATTATTTTGCAAATATAGCAATAGATGTTATAAATATTGATGTTTCTGTTATGAAGTATGTTCTTGATACACTATACAATCAATGGAGGCATAATATTTACAGATATGCTGGGATAGAACCTGAAAAAGCCATAAAAGATTTATTAGATTCAACAATGAAATATATAGGTGAAAAATACTATTGGGATAGATGTAAAATACCACATCTTGAAAGAACCTTAAAACTTTTCCTATGGTATTCAGAAATGAGTATATTGTGCAATTCAGAGTATGAAGTTGTATATATAAGAGAAGATTGTGAGATTGATTATTCTAATAAAACATTAGGAAATTTAGAAAAAAATATATTATATATTGATAACTTAGAATTGACGGATGATTTTGTTTTATCAAGTAAAGAAAAAGGTGTAAATTCTAAGCTAAAATTTAAAGTTAATCAAGAATTTGATTTACAGCTAAAATTTAAAGCCTATATGGAAAATAGTGGTGTGCTAGAGATACATATAGGGGAAGATATTTATACATTTTTAGGAGATGAAAAACCATCTCATAATATAGATTTAAAAATTCCAAAAGAAGTTAAGGAAGTAGAAATTTTGTTTTTTTATGATAATGAGGAATCTTTTATAGATATAGCAGTTTTTAAAATAAAAGATATGTTTAATAAATCAGTTAATATAAAGTATCTTGGAAAGCTTGGCAAAACAAATAAAACTGTAGAGTATTTGATAGATATGCTAACCATTGCAGGTGAGTCGATAGAAGATACACAAGTTAAATTAGGAATTCAAAATTCAGTACAAGTTGCATATGCACTTGATACATTTAAGGATTACATGTTTAAGCATCATGATAATAAAGAAAAAGGGAAGCGAAGGGTAATTAAGAAATAACAAATAAAAATTACTAAATAACTATCAAAATAAATGAAGGGAAGAAATCTTATGGTAAATTATCAAATTCAATATAAAGAAAAAGTAAATCAAAATGAATTATCTGGACCACCAAATGAAGCAAATGAATTTTGGAGAGTGGTATGTGACATGCCAACTTTACAATCAGCAATAGCAACTACTAAATCACTAGTGAAAAAATACGGGTATGAAAATTTTCAGATATGTAAAGTAACTAGTATAAGGGTTGAAGTTCATGCAGAGTAAAAAAAAATTGAATAAAATATCTACAGGACATATATTTAGTGAGGAATTTAATGGTACAATGAATCCTCTGTGGGATATATTTCCAAGTGATAATAATAGAATCACCTTTACAGGTGATTCTATTAAAATACTTGAAAATACTGATAAAACAGAATTATTGATACCATCTCCAAAAGATTCTGGATACGTATTTCAAACATATATAAGATATGAACCAAAAGAATCTAATAATGGTGGCTGTATAGTTAAGTCTATTACTGAAAATTACATAGAATGTGAATTATCAGCAGAAATCGAACCAATATATTATTCATATTTAAAAGTAATGTATTCTGATAACTTTGTATTAAATCTTAGAGCATCAAAAGATGGATTAAATTGGGAAGATTTTGGAAGTACAAAATTACTTGATTCTAATTCTATAGGATATTATCTAAATGACAATAAAAATGCATTAGAAATATTTAATTGCGAAATGTATAAGAGTAATTTTATAACCATTATAGGAATTGACAAAACACAAAGTATTAAAATATATGATGAAAATAATAAAGAAATAGTTACAAATGTAGATATGAAATATACTGAAGATTCTGTTGTTATTGATTTATCATCAAAACTTTTTCCAATAAATAATGTAAGGATAGAAGTTGAAAGTGGAGGTAGATTATCTGACACTATAACTATAGACAAGTTATACGGTGGAGATGTGTATTCATTTGAACCAGAAATTAGGTTTATTGTCGATGAAGCTAATATGGATAATGGTGATTTTGATTTAGGTCTAGTACAAGGTAAAGAGAGAGTTTATGAGTTACAGGTAGTAAATGAAGGTAATTTTACTAAAACTGGAATTTTAAAAATAGTTGGAGTTTCTAGTTATGATAAGGGCGATAGTATGGCTTATTTGATGCCATATGGGGATTCAAGTGGAAGCTCTGAATTGTCTAAAGAGCTAGAGATTAGTTTATTGTCTGGAACTACAACTAAGTTTCTAATTAAGATAATAAAGGATTCTAGTTGTATAACAATTGATGACAAATATAGTTTTAATATTATATTCATGTAAGGTGGTAGGTGAGATGGGTGTAAGAATAAAAAGATATGGAAAAACAGAATATTTAAATGACCATAATCAATTAAAGAATACGGATATAGAAAATCAACATCCAATAAAAGCTATTACTGGATTGAATAAAAAATTAGATGATATAGAGAACAATATAAGCATTAATATAGATAATATAAGAAGTAACAGAAATGATATAGATATTATTAATAAGATGATAGAAAATGGAGAAATCGGTGGTGGAGGTTCTGGTGGTGGAGCTGATATAACTCCACTAGTTGAAAGAGTAAAAGTATTAGAGCAAAATGTAGTTATATTAAATAATAATAATTTAGAATTAAAAGAGTTCGTGGTTAATGTATTGAATGAAGTAAATCGCTTAGAAGATGAGCTTATAAAAACAAAACTTATTGTAGATGAGTATCATAAAAATACCAATTTGAATAAAAATAGTTTTACTGATACTTTGATAAATGATGACTATATACAAAATTTAATTGATTGTAAGATTGATATAAATAATGACAATGTAAGGTAAAGTGAGGTGATAATATGCAAGGAATTGATAAATACACTTTAGTGTACTTAAAAGCAGAAGATTTTACTGACAGCAGTTTTAATAATATAGAGATAACTTCTGGAGGTGCTCAAATTATAGATGATGGTTGTTTTGGAAAATGTTTTAACTTCACAAATGTAAATCAACGATTGAGAGTTCCAGATGGTTCATATAAATTAAATGATGAATGGACTATAGATTTTAGATTATATATGAATTCACTGAGTACTCCTACGACCTTTGATATTCTAGGTAAAGGATACTATCAAGGTGGAGTTAATAATGGATTTGTTATTAGAATAGAAAATAATGGTTTAATTAGTATTATCTTAACCAATAACTCAACAGTAAGAAAACAATTAAATACTTCAACTCAAGCTATAAAGGTTAATACTTGGCAACATGTATGTTTTATGTACAAAAATTATAATTTAAGCATTTATATTGATGGAAAATTCGCATGTTCTTTTATTGATTATGAAACAGATATAAATGGTACAGGTAGAGATTTAATCTTAGGTGGAGGATGGGAAACTGATTTCACTAGGTATTCAAACCATAGAATAGATGAATTTAGAATTTCTAATGTAGCAAGATGGACAGAAGATTTTAAATTACCAACAGAACCGTATGATTATTCCCCTAATATTGATGTAGTGGAGCAAACAGAACATCATATAAGTTTTAATGTTTTAGCAAATACAACTACTGTAAATAAAGTTAAAGTATATATAAACAATAAAATAGAAAAAGAATACATTGATATTTTTGAAAATTTAATATTTGATATTATATATGATGAAAAATATCTAATTGGAGAAAATGAAATAAAATTTGTTATTGAATACAATGATACTAAAAGTGTAGAAGAAAAAGTATATCATCACAGACAAGGGATTGATGAAAATACAGTATTCTTTTTAAATGGAACAGAAGTAGTTGATAGTAGTTATAATCCAAAAGTTATAAATAATAATGGAGTGACAATGTCTGATGGTGGTAAATTTGATAAATTCTATAATATGAAATCTGGATATTTACAAATACAAAATTTTAATCCTCATTTTAGAAATTTTTCAATAGAGTTTTATTTGAAGTTTAATGATAATAGTACACAAGATATATTATTTGATACTAGAGTTTCTTCTTTTAACAAAGGATATTTAATTTATACAGAATCTAAAAAATTAACATTCTACCTTAGTTCCTCTTCATATTCTTCTATAGATTATTCAAACTTCGATAAAAGTGTTTACCATCATTTCGCTTTTGAAATTAAAGACTACAAATATATAAAGATTTATCATAATGGTATACTTAAAAAAATAGATACTTTATCTGAGATACCACAAGAACATGCAAGCAACAACATATATATGTCAAAAAGATGTGATGGAGGTAATTATCGTTTTACTAATGAATTAAGCATGTTTAGAATTTCTAAAGTGAATATATACAATGAAAATTTTACACCAACAAATATTCTATATTGTTACGAACCTATATTGAAGGCAAACCAAGCATCTGAAAATCAATTAATATTATCAATAAATGATAAATCGAATGTAATGAATAAGCTTGAAATTTTTGTAAATGGAACATTAAAAGAAACTATAGTAGATAATTTCAATAACATTTCTTTCAATTTATTGTTAAACGATTATAATGATGGTTTTAATGAATTTGAGTTATTAATGACATTTAACAATATTAAGCGTATTATAAAAAGATTTAAAATTTATAAAGATAAAGAAAGTCTAATACTTACAAGTAAATATTTTGAGGTAAAGAAGATTTTATTTGATAAAACATATACTCACTTTAAACCTTTATTTTTAAGTCATGGTAGTGTTAATGTTTTATATTCAACAAATGATAATGAATTTACATACTGCGATATTAATAGTTTTACACAAATAAATTCAAATAACATAAGATTAATATTTTTAATGGATTCAGATGCTGTAATTGAAGCTTATAAAATTTATTTAAAGGATTGTATTGATACAACTAACATTAACTTTAATGAAGTTTTGCCTCCACCAAATAACATAGATAAATTTCCAGTAACTGGTGGTGGAGGGCTTAGTAAAGAATTATTTGATGTTATAAAGAGTAATTTTGATATTTTAAACAATAAAATAATAGAAGAATAAAAATATATAAATGTAGTTATATTAAATAATAATTTAGAATTAAAAGAGTTCGTGGTTAATGTATTGAATGAAGTAAATCGCTTAGAAGATGAGCTTATAAAAACAAAACTTATTGTAGATGAGTATCATAAAAATACCAATTTGAATAAAAATAGTTTTACTGATGCTTTGATAAATGATGACTATATACAAAATCTAATTGGTTGTAAGATTGATATAAATAATGACAATGTAAGGTAAAGTGAGGTGATAATATGCAAGGAATTGATTTAGGATATAAGAATGTAGAAGGAAATGAGATATCTTTTCCAAATATAACCATAAATGCCAACAAGACTGGAAAGGTAAGCTCTGTTATAGAAATAAATAATGGATTTAAAAATGAATTTGAACTTGAATATATTTCAGGTAATAAAAAAATAAATAAAAAACTTACAAATAATATTTATATAATAACAGAAGAAGATGTGACTAAGCTGCAGGATGTTTTAAGAACTTTAAAAATAAAAGCAACTGATGATTTCAACGCTTCTCTTTACTTGTCATTTGTACTAGAAGGAATAACTACTAAAGCTGAACAGGAAAGTTATGAAAAAAACGTTGAAGGTAATGTTTTAGATAGTAGTGAAGGTACTTATTGGCAAGCTACATCTAACAATCAGGGCGTTGATGTGATTTTTGGAGAAAATAAATTTATTGAGTCTGTTACAGTATATCTACAAGATGAGTTTTTAGAGATATGGGGAGAAGATGAAACTGGAACACTTGTTAAATTGGTTGAGACAGATGGTAGTGACAGTAGTGTAAATAAAAATATTATTATACCCATTCCTAAAAATGGATATAAACATTTATTTTTTAAAACAATTGCCTTTGCTGGAGGTTGGTCTGATATTAGAGATGTATATATAAATGAAGCAAGGGTGGATTTTAGTTTCAAATATAAAAAAGAAGAAATTAGTTTAGGTGATAAAAAGGTAGAAGAAGATAAAATTATATTTCCGAATGCATGTGCAAAATTCAGTGGTAAATGTGGATTAAAAATAGAACATTTAGGTGTAAATTATGATGTAATGACAGAATATGAGATAGGCAATAACAGAGTAAGTAGCAAAGATAAGGTTGTTTATATAGAAGAACATAATGAAAGTGAAATAAATGAAATACTAAAAACTATAAAAATAAAAGTATATAAAAAATTTAATGTAAAGATAACACTGATTAAGAATAATGATGGTTATATGCCTTCAGGAGTTGTGGCTACAGCTAGTAGTGTTTACCGTGATAATACTCCAGATAAAGCAATAGATGGAAATATAAATACAGAATGGATGTCTTCAAATTATGGAGCAATTTTAGGACTAGAATTCAAAGAAGCTACAAATATAAATAAAATACAAATGAAAGTAGGTGCATCTCCAGTATCACAAAATAATTATGTAATTAAGTGTGGTACAAAAATAATAGGTCAAAAAACGTCAGTAGTACAGATTAATCTAACTACTGTTGATATTGATGTCACAACTGCTAATTATAATAATATAAGTATAGAATGTAGTAGTACTGGTAGTTGGATTAATGTATTTGAAGTTCTTTTAAGTGGATATACTGAAAACTTAGATTCTGATACCTGTATAATAAATGATATGCAAGAAGTATATAATATACAAGGAATAGATGAACATACTTTGTTATATTTAAAAGGTGATTCTTTTAATGATTTAAGCTTAAATCCCAAAACAGTAACTGCTATAGATGTATTGATTGTTGAAGATGATTTATTTGGAAAATCATTTAAATCTAATACTGGATTAATTCAAATTCCATCTGAAGAGATAGGCTTGAATGGAAGTACAAGTTTTACAATAGAATGGTTTGAGAATTTAATATCAGTTTATGATGCAGCTATATTTAGTACTAATGAAAGACTAAAATATGGACTACTTTTAGGATATTATGAAGGAGATGTTTCAACTCTTTATTGTAGTAGTAATGGAAGTTCTTGGGATATAATTCGTCAAGAAACTTGTGGAGGAAAAATTTTTAATAAATGGATACATAAAGCTTTTTGTTATTCAAAAGAAAATCTTACTTTATATTGTTTTGAGAACGGCATAAAAACATATGAAAAGAAATTACAACAAGAATTATCTATTTGCTGTGGTAGTAAACTTTTATTTTTCGACGCTTGGACAAACAAAGTTAATGCAAATATATCTAATATTAGAATTTCTGATGTGGCAAGGTGGATAAATGATTTTGAACTACCAATAGAACCATATGATTATTCACCTAATATTAATATAATAGAGCAAACAGAGCATCATATAAGCTTTAATGTTTTAGCAAATACAACTACTGTAAATAAAGTTAAAGTATATATAAACAATAAAATAGAAAAAGAATACATTGATATTTTTGAAAATTTAATATTTGATATTATATATGATGAAAAATATCTAATTGGAGAAAATGAAATAAAATTTGTTATTGAATACAATGATACTAAAAGTGTGGAAGAAAAAGTATATCATCACAGACAAGGGATTGATGAAAATACAGTATTCTTTTTAAATGGAACAGAAGTAGTTGATAGTAGTTATAATCCAAAAGTTATAAATAACAATGGAGTGACAATGTCTGATGGTGGTAAATTTGATAAATTCTATAATATGAAATCTGGATATTTACAAATACAAAATTTTAATCCTCATTTTAGAAATTTCTCAGTAGAGTTTTATTTGAAGTTTAATACAAATAATACATTAGATGTATTATTTGATACAAGAAACTCTTCTCATAATAAAGGATATGTAATTTATACAGAATCTAATAAGTTAAAATTTCAAATAGATAATATATCATTGAGTTCTTTTATAGATTATTCAAGTTTTGATAAAAATATTTATCATCATTTTGCTTTTGAAGTTAAAGATTATAAATATACTAAACTTTATCATAATGGTAAACTTAAAAAAGTAGATACTTTATCTGAATTATCACAAGAACATCCAAGTAACAATATATATATGTCAAAAAGATGTGATGGAGTCAATAATTTTTTTACACATGAATTAAGCATGTTTATGATTTCTAATATAAATAGACACAATGAAGATTTTATATTACCAAGCACTCTTTATTGTTATGAGCCTATATTAAAAGCAAATCAAGTATCTGAAAGTCAATTGATATTATCAGTAAATGATAAATCAAATGTAATGAATAAGCTGGAAATTTTTGTAAATGGAACATTAAAAGAAACTATAGTAGATAATTTCAATAACATTTCTTTCAATTTATTGTTAGACGATTATAATGATGGTTTTAATGAATTTGAATTATTAATGACATTTAACAATATTAAGCGTATTATAAAAAGATTTAAAATTTATAAAGATAAAGAAAGTCTAATACTTACAAGTAAATATTTTGAGGTAAAGAAGATTTTATTTGATAAAACATATACTCACTTTAAACCTTTATTTTTAAGTCATGGTAGTGTTAATGTTTTATATTCAACAAATGATAATGAATTTACATACTGCGATATTAATAGTTTTACACAAATAAATTCAAATAACATAAGATTAATGTTTCTAATGGATTCAGATGCTGTAATTGAAGCTTATAAAATTTATCTAAAGGATTGTATTGATACAACTAACATTAACTTTAATGAAGTTTTGCCTCCACCAAATAATATAGATAAATTTCCAGTAACTGGTGGTGGAGGGCTTAGTAAAGAATTATTTGATGTTATAAAGAGTAATTTTGATATTTTAAACAATAAAATAATAGAAGAACAAAAATATATAAAATATGTAAATGATAGAATTATTTCAGTAGAAGATAAAGTGTATGATATTGAATTTGATGTAGATGAGTATCATAAGAATTCTGATTTAAAATGTAATCGATTAACTGACACTCTTATTGATGATAGGTATATAAAACAATTAATAGATTGTAAATTATATGTTGATAGTGACAATGTCAAATAAAAAAGAAGGTGGATAAATGGCTACAGTTGGCGAATCATTACTACAACCAGAAGAAGGATGGAAAAGAATTGATAATATTAACAATAGTTTTAAATATATAGGATTATGGAAAAAAGACACAAGTACAGGTCTTTATAATAACACAGGAATGTTCATACCAGAAAATGCTACTGTAGAAGAAGTAAATTCAAGCTATATCAAATTTGCTTTTTATGGCTCAAAAATAAGAATTTTTCATTCTAGATATCCCAGTCATTCCTCTAATATGAAATGTACTATAGATGATATTAAATATGAACTTTATTCTATTCATGGAGAAACTATAAGGCAATATCTTGCTTTTGAAAAAATAAATTTAGAAAAGAAAACTCATATAGTAAGGATTGAAAGCAATGATAGTGTTAGGTTTGATTTTGATTGTATAGATATAGATATAGATGGATACATGGTGGAACAAATTGAAACCAAATTAACGAAAAAATCTACATTAGAATCTATGCAAATAGGAGATATAATTTCTTGCAGATATACAGCTCCTATTCCTGGAAAGGTAGGATATTTTTCAGAACTTGGAATTTGTAATTGTGAAGGAATAGATGTAGATACTTCATCAGATACACCAGATGGAAAGTTTTATTTTATAAAGGTTGATGGTAATAAGTTTATCGCTGATAGAAATATTCAATCATCTATTTCATGGAATGAATTAAATAAAAGTAAATTAACTTGTAAAATGTTTTCTCCAAATGCTTTAGTATTTAATGGATTTAATGGAAATTTATCGTATGTAAGTATACCTATAGCAAAAATTAAAACAATTAATGAAATAGCAATAAAGATAAAAGTATATAAAGAAGACTGGACAGTAGGAACAGAAGATAGATTTTTTAGCTGTACAGAAGGTGGAGGTTATGCATTTTGTTATGTACCAAAAGATAGATACCTTAGACTAGAGATTGCTACAAATTCTTCAGATTATTCAACTTTATATTTTATTACTGGATTTAATATTGATTTATCTAATAATGGATGGAAAACTTTTTACATATCATATAATGGAGAATCAGTTAAAATATATGATGGAGCAATTTTAAAATTGGATAAAAATCTAAACGGAGCTATTATATATGGAAGTACAGATCATCTTGTATTAGGTAGTGAACCAGGAAGAGGGTTTTCTGTAGACGAAGGTTATCGATTAAATGCAAAAATATCAGAGTTTGCAATATGGGATAAAGCAATAGACCCAGTAACTATAGAAGAAAATCTAACTGGTAATGAAGAAAACCTAATTTGCCTATTTAAATCTACTTATGCAATTGGAGACAAACTTTATGATTTATCACCAACTAAAAATAACGCAACTATTAGTAATTGTGTAAAAGAATATGATTATATTAATGACTATTATTATACTATTCCAAATGGAGGTGTAGCGTATAATGATGATATAACAATATCTTTTCCAAAGAAAGCTTTAAAGTCAAATGAAGATTATGACTACATTATAAAAGAAAGTGGAGTATTAAATGCAAAATATTTTGGATACTTAGCATTTAATAAAACAACTGTAAATGAAGATGATTGTTGGCATAGTCCTATGGATAATAATCCATATATTATGATATCATCAAAAAAAGATAAAATAATTTCAAGTGGTTTTAGATTAACGAATAGAAATTGTCCTTCATCTATTATGCCTCCAGCTACTTGCACTGTATATGGAAGCAATGATAATAAAGAATTTGAAAAAATACATGAGGCATCAAGCTTTCCAACAACTAATAGAGCAACTTCGTATCATTATTTTGATTCACAAGTCGAGTACTTATGTTATAAGTTTAGTTTTATAGGTGTAGGAACTTCAGTAGCTATAGGTGAATTAGAACTTTTTAAAGAATATGAATATAAAAATACATCTTTAAGTTTAATTAATAAAAATAAAGGTGGCTGGCCAATAGAAAATGATTGGGATAAATACATAAGAAATAGTGATTTAAAAGAAAAGATAATAGCAGGTGATAATGACATCTGGAACTATCACAATATAGTTTCTTTATGTAAAGAGAACGTTATTACGGGATTAAAAGATATTAATAATGAAAACCTAGGAGTTCCAAGTGGAAATATATTGATACCAATTCGTGGGAGAATTGAAGATATTGATGATTTGTCATCAAAAAGATTTAATATATGTTTATCTTCATCTGTTGCTAAAAATATAGGTTTCAGACCTATGTTAATTACAGAGGGAGGGGAATAGTATGGCTAGTGTAGGAAATACTTCACTACAATTAGAACAAAATAACTCAATCGAAAATATTCAAATTGGAGAGTATATATCTTGTGATTACACTTATGAGGATGGTTTTTCAAACTTTGGAGCAGGAGAAACATTAAATTTTATTTGTGTTGAACACAGTTTAAAACAAAATATATTAATATCAGATACAGTAATTCCGAATTTAAGTTTTGATGAAATAAATCAAAAAGGATTTATTTATGGTAATATATTAGAAAATCAATCTTCTAAAACTTATTTTTGTATTATAAAGTCAATTACAAATAGCCCATATAATGACAGTTACTTACATTCAGAATATGATAAATATATTTTAAATGCCACTTTAAATGATTTAATTATTGCTGGAGATAAAGATATATGGCATCATAATTTAGCATCCATAACTGATACTTTTTCTGATTCAGATAATACTAAAGTAACAATTAGAGGTGGTACAAGCTCAAATTCATATAATGTAGTAAGTACATCTACTAAAAATAATACAAGTGGGTTTAGACCAGTTTTAATTGTCAATAGCATATACTTATATCCAGAGTTTGATATTGATTATACTTTTGGAGAATGGAATGGAATTATAAGTCTAACAAATATATTACTAGATAAAACAATAGAAACACCAAAAGTGAAGGTGAAAATAACAAATAAAAATGATATAGAAATATTACAGACAGATTCATTAGATGTAAATGAAGGCAATCTAAATTTAGATATAAGTAATGTTGACTTGTTAAATGGGCTGAATATACTAGAAATCATTATAGAAGATGAAAATAATTATGTCTCAAATCCTAAGACTATAAAAGTCTTTAAACACAATAAAGGTCTTATTCAATATCATAAAATAATTTTAACTGATAATATATCATTTGATAAATCATATAAAAATATGAAAGTTAAATTAAAATCTACAGGTGCAATTATTGGAATTTATACTATAGATAATATTAATTACAACGTTTTTGACATAAATTCTATTTTTAACATAAATTCTAATAATATTAATTTGTTACTATTAATGGACAAAGATACTATTTTAAATGCATATAAGCTAATTTGTGAAGATATTGAAATCATTAATTTTGATAATATTGAATTAAAGCCACTACCTCCATATGATGAAGGAAATTCTGGATCGATAGATAAAGAAGAGGTAGTAAAAATAATAAACGAAACTGTCAATCCAAAACTCGATTTAATAAATAAAAATCTAAATATATCTAATTTAAAAATTCAACTAAAATATGATAAAGAATTAAATCTTTCAGCTAACTATACATCTAATTATTATATAGATGCCAAGCTTGATACAGTAGAAAGAGAAGGTGAATAGTATGGCTAGTGTTGGAGACGCCCTTCCTCAACCAGAGGAAGGCTGGAAGAGGTACAATGATGATTGTATAAATATATTCTACTCTGAATTGTATAAAAGAGTTCCTATGAGTTCATGTTATGGTGGAACGGGTACATATGTTAAAAATGTTCCTTATGATGAAACAGATATTAATTTTAGTTTTATTGGTTCAAAAGTAAGAATAATGTGTGACGTATGTAGCGATAGGTCTGATTTAATTGATATTAATCTTGATGGTAAAGTTGAACAATTTAGCACAAGAATTGGTAACACTTGGAATTTTTCTAAAATAGTATATGAAAAATTAGACCTAGATGATAAACTACATAATATTAAAATATCAATAAATAAAAATAGTGTTGTTGTTTATTTTTTCTTTGACTGTATAGATATAGATGAAGGTGGACATATATTGTCGCCAATAGAATCTATATTGACACAGAGAACATTAATAGAAGATATGGAGATAGGAGATATAGTATCTTGTAGATATACTGCTACCACTTCTGGAAAATTAGGAGAATTTTCAGAACTTGGAATTTGTACTTGTGAAGAAATTCCTAGAAATGTTTCTAGCCCAACTCCAGATGGGAAATTCTTTTTTGTTAAGGTAGATGATAATAAACTAATAGCTGATAGAAACATACAAAACAATATCTCATGGAACGAAATTAATAAATCTGATATTGACTTTTTCTATAGAGAAAAAGTGTTTCCTATAAAAGATTGTGAAAGTGATGAGACAGAGGAATATATTTTAAAAGCAAGTAGTATATATGATAAGTATTATGCTTTCCATGCTTTTCAAAATGGAGATTTGGTTTGGCATAGTGAATTATATAATTATCCACATATATTGCAAATTACTTTTAAAAAAAATCCACGAAGAATAAATTCATATAGACTTCATTTTAGGAATGACGCTCAATTACCACAACCTGCAACAGAGTGGACTATAGAAGCTAGTAATGATGAATTGACATGGATAATTCTGCACAAAGTTAAAGAAAGTACTGTTCCAATTTACAATCAAGTAAATAATTATATTTTTAAAAATGAAAATTTTTATAATCATTATAGAATAAAAATAACAAATTCAAGTTCTACAACTGGAAGTGTGGCTATAAAAAAACTTGATTTCTTTTATAAAAAATGCTCTCTGTGTTTGCCAAATGGTGGAGTAGCTTACAATGATGATATAACTGTATCTTTCCCTAAAAAAGCTTTAACATCAAATGAAGATGATGACTATATTTTAGAACAAAGTTCAACATACAGCACAGGATTTCTTGCGTATTTAGTTTTCAACAAAACAAACATAGATTCTGATGACTGTTGGCATAGTAATTCTGAAGCTAATCCATATATTAAAGTATCATCAAAAAAAGAAAAAATATCAGCTTGTGGATTCATATTAACCAATAGAAATTGCCCTGGCTCATCCAACCTCCAGCCTCTTGTACTGTATATGGAAGTAATGATAATACAACTTTCAAAAAGATATATGAAACTCAAAATCTCCCATCAACCAATAAAGCAACTTCGTATCATTACTTTAATTCGGAAGTTGAATATTTACACTACAAATTTAATTTTACAAGAGTAGATTCTTATGTGGCTATAGGTAATTTAGAAATACTTAAAGATTATAAATACAAAGACTCTCCTTCAAGTTCAGTTAACAAAAACCAAGGTGGTTGGCCAACCGTTAATGATTGGGATACATATATATGGAAAAGTAATTTGAATGGAAAGGTAGAGTCTGGTGACAATAACATATGGAATTATAAATATGTTGCATCTTTAACCAATAACATTGCGATTTTATCAGTTGTAGATGTAACTGGAACAAGACCAGATGGAACCTCAGTTGCTGTTAGAGGATATAATGATAAATACGTAAATGATAGTAGTCCTAAAAGGTTTGGCATAATAAATAATGCCTATACGGCTTCTAATGTAGGATTTAGACCAATGTTAGTTATAGGTGGTGATATATAATGGCTATTATAGGCGAAAGATTACCAGAACCAGAAGTAGGCTGGAAAAGATATGATGAATCAAATATACGAGCTATAATAAAAGGTTCTTTTTGGGGAAAAGAAGTTCAGAATGCTTTTTATGGAGGCTCCAGTATTTGGCTTAAAAGTGTTGACAGTAGCTACAAATTTAAATTTTATGGAAATAAATTTAGACTTATATCAGATAGAAATACAAATAGACCTCAAGATAATACTAAATTAATAATAGATGGAGTTGAACACATTTGTAATACATATGGACAAACAAGTGGTCAAATACTTCTCATTGATGTAGTTAATTTAGACAATTCTATACATGATGTTATAATATCTCCAGTTAAAGAGGGTCTTGCAACTATTGACTGTATAGATATAAATGAAGATGGATATATTATTGATTTACCTTTAGAAAAAAATAGAATTATTAATAAAATAAAAGTTGGAGAATACATTCCATGTAATTACACTTACAATAATGGTTTCACAGATTTTTATAGTGGGACAGATATGAATTTTATTTGTGTAAATCATACAGATATAGAATCGTTTTTGATATCTGATAAAGTTTTTCCTAATTTATCTTTTGATGAAATAAATCAAAAAGGATTTATATATGGTAATGAATTAGATAATCAGCCTTACAAAAATGATGTATTAATCGTACGTTCGCTAACTGGAGGTGTTAATAATAATGGACTATCTGAATATGATAAATATATTGTAAGTTCAGATTTAAATGGTCTAATAACACCAGGAGATAAAACTATCTGGAATTGGGATATTTGTAGTATCACAAGTTCTATATCAGCATCTGATAATTATAAAATAATAACTAGAGGCTATTCTAGTGTTACAAACTATTCAACGAATAATACTTTCAACAATAAAGGTCCTACTTTTGGTTTCAGACCAGTACTTATTATTAAACATCTATATGCTTCTCCATCATTTGAAATAAACCAATTTGGAAAATTTGGTAATCGTTTTAATATAACAAATATAAATTTAGATATTTCAATAAAAATACCTAAAGTCATAGTTAAAATAACGAATACAAATAATTTACATACTTTAATTTCT
Organism: Clostridioides sp. ES-S-0108-01; assembly: GCF_020662285.1. Taxonomy (NCBI): domain Bacteria; kingdom Bacillati; phylum Bacillota; class Clostridia; order Peptostreptococcales; family Peptostreptococcaceae; genus Clostridioides; species Clostridioides sp. ES-S-0108-01. Next base: position 213,459 of record NZ_JADGMN010000001.1, read on the forward strand.
ACTGAATTAATAGATGTTGTAAATGGTTCTTTAAGTGTAGAGTACGTGTTTGATAAGAATGATTTTATATTAAATAAGACAAATGTACTAGAGGTTACTTTAACTGATGAAAACAACATTTACACATCTATAAAAATAAGTTCATTCCCTATTGAAGATAAGTTATTTATTTTTAATAATTCGATAACATCTACTATAATTGAAAATAAATATAATAAAGGCAGAATGATTATCTCTGCTAATATTAAAAATAATTATGTTATATTACACTTAAATAATAATAATTACATTGAGATAAATCTTGAAGAGTATGTCAGCTTAAATCAAAATACTAAGTTAAAATTTTTATTAGATAAAGATTCTGATTTAACGTCTTATGGATTGGCATTTATATAAGAAGTTATCAACATAAAAATGAATGAAATTTTAAATGAGAAAATAATTATTATGGATAATAAATAAAATTTAAACTAAAATGTACAAAATAAATATAAGTAACAGTATATTAAATAATGTCAAGATACATAGTGTATTTAACTAATCTTAAAGAATCATAACAAATAAAGATGATTAAAAGGGAAGAAATAACCATGGACACATCAAAAAAGCTATTTAATGAACAAGAATTTTATGGTAAAAATATTTATCTATTAGGAACTTCAGAATTTGGACCAGTAAACACTCCAATAAAAATAAACTCAATTTCTCACATGAATTCAAATTTTGGCAAAAAAGGTTCTTTAGTTGAAGCATATAAAATTATAAAAGAATCTAAATTAGACTGTAAAGTTTATCTATGTAAAGTTACAGGAGCACATGCAGAAATTTATTTAGATGTAAAATGTGCTAATGGTGAAGTAGTAAAAAATTGCATACATATTAAATCAAAGCATGCAAATGAAATATATAATGATATAGAAATAATAGTAAATCAAGATGGCTTACAGGTAATTTATCCAAAAAGTTTGGGAGATTATATACTAAAATATCCATATGAAAATTATCCTACTTTGTATGATTTATCAGAAGCTATAAATAAAGATTCTCAAAAACTAAAAGGTATGATAATTTGTAGTGTTTATTGCGATTCTTATATGAAAACAAAGGAATCTATAAGTGAAGTAAATCAAGGTATGCATAAACTTAGTGGAGGATATAGTGGATTAGACCTAGATAAAAACATAATGTACAATAACTTAGACAGTACATACACTGTTTTGGAAGGACTTGATATAGATATTATTATGCCTTTAGGAGTGTATTATGATGATACATTTACAGATGACAGAGAAAAAATAGATAAATATTATGACCTAACTAGGGAATATCTAACCATTAAGAATGGAGAAAGATACTTAACTTTTTATGAACAATTACTGAATTTCTGTAGGATTCAAATGAAAACAGGTATTATAACTCATGGTGTCATTGGACTTAATTTAACTAATGAGATTTGGATAGATGAGAAAGAGTATATTGGTGTACTGAAATGTTTCAAAAAAGTTAATGAAGTATCAAAATTTAATAAAAATTATGAACAATTGGTAAGTGTAGTGGTTGGGGATGTATATACCACATATGGTACTAATATTGTAAATTCAAGTATTGTATATGCTCCTCTTATAGCAAGTTTAGATATCATAGAAACTACCACAAATAAGGAAATTCCAGAATCATTTTCACTATTTAATACGTTTGATATTTCAACAATAAAAAAAATGACTGAGCTTGGATATGTATCGTTTAGATTTAGTCAGCTAATCAGAAGAGTAGTCGTATCAAATGGAATCACAATGAGTGAACATACTGAATATAAGTATTTATGTAATGTAAGAATGATTCAGCTGACTATGTGCTATATAAAAAAAATGCTATATTCTCATATAGGTGAAAATATAGATGCTTTGTTATCATCTGGATATTTGAAAGAAAACTTAATACAATTGTTAGATGAATTAAGAGATAAAGAAATTATAAGTGAATATATAATAAATGAACTGTCTAAACATAAGTCCGGAGAATTATTTTTAGATTTGAGTTTAAAGACTATATATATGTTAGAGTATGTTAGAACCTATAGTGGATTGAGTATAGGTAGGTGAAAAAATGGATACAGAATTTATGGCAAATAATAAAAATATACTTATAAATGAAGAACACATTGACAACTTTGAAAAAATAGAAAGAATGTTAGAATATATTTTGAAAATAGAATTAGAGGATGATTGGGGAGTAATTTCTTTTGATACAATAAAAAAAGATGAAACAGATAAAATTGTACTGCCACAGATAAATTATAGTGTAAAATTAAGAGAAATATCTAAAGGAAAAAGTCATAAACCAATATTAACTGATGTAGTTGATGAATTAGATGAAAATAAAGAAAAAACAGGTAAGGTAATTAAAGTATATAGACAAAGTTTTGATTGTATACTAGAATTTAGATTTCTAGCTAAAACACAAAGAGAATGTAGAAGACTTATGGAGGATTTTGAAGATATAATAGTGTCTTATACAGGATTTCTCAAGAAAAAAGGTCTTGGGGAGATTTTCTTTTTAAAAGAGATAGCAACTAAAGATAGTATAGGTTTTGATAAAAATGTTTCAGTCAAAATATCTGAATATTTTATACGATTAGAAAAAGTAAAGACTTTGAATGTGAATAAATTAAAAAATATAGAAATGAAATTTTCTGTAAAGGATAGAATTTAACCAGGAATAACGTAAATTTTGCTTGGTATAAAATCTATAACATCTACAAGATTTAAAGGGGGAAAACCTTTATGGCAAACTTAGGAAATATGTATCCTAATCTTCCAGGAATGTTAGTTGAATTTAAGGATGGTGGTTCTGCACTTAGATTTGGCTCAGATGAATACAATACTGATAGTATGCTGTTGCTTGGTACAGCAGTTGATGGACCAGTAATGGAGCCAGTAGCTATAGATGATTCTTCTATAGAATTGCTCTTTGGTTCAGATATTAATTTAAATGGAATCCCAAATGGTTCAACGTTAGTTCACGCATATAAGCAAGCTAGAGATGCTGGATGTCAAGATATAAGGGTGATGAGGGTATCTGGTACATGTGCAACATCAAGTATAAGTGCACCATCACAAGTTATTGAAAAAAATAAGAAAATAGATGAGGATTTATCCATTGTTCATGGATGTGAGAAAACTGATATAAAACTAAGTGGAAAAGGGATTGTTGCAAGTTCTATTAGAGTGTATGTAAAAGGAACAGAACTATTATCTGGATTTGCATATAATGAATCTATTAAGAGTATATCAATAGAAAAAAATGCTTGTGATGCAGGGGTACCTATTTCAGTAGCTTATAGCTATAGATATTGGGTTGAACAGAAGCCAGAATACTTAACTTTGAATAAAGATAAAAAGATTTTTTTATCTAATATCCCAAATGGAGCTGCTATAGTGGCTACTTATGATGGTAAACCTATAAATGATAATATGGAAATGAATGATAATGTCATAACAATACCATCTTTAGAGGAAGGAGAAAAGGTAGCTGTAGGTTATAGAATAGAAGTTGTTGGAGAAGAAATAGAAACTCAAACAGACGGAAATGCTTTTATGACTGCTACATCAAGTCAAAAACTACTTTTAAGTAATACTCCAGTAGATGGAACACTTATATTGTATGTTGGTGGAAGTAAGGTATTGGATTTGAATTCTTTTTCAGTAGATAAGAAATCAAAGACTATAACTCTTAAAAAAGAATATTTTCAAATGGGACAAGTAGTATCAGTAAGCTATTATATGCCAGTTAAAGAGAATATAGAAAGAAAAATAAGATTAAAGTCTAGGTTTGCTGGCGATATATATAATTTAGGTCAAGTGAAAGTAGAAGATTTGAGAGACACTTTTGGCAATTATATAGGAAAATATGTGAAAATTATTAAGCCAGAGTCTAAAATGAGTATTGGAGAAGAACCTTTGATATTATCAACTCTCGACTGTTTAACTTTTGGAGAGTTAGTAGATGCAATAAATAATTTACAAACAACATATTTTGCAGAAACGGATACACCAGAAGTACTTACAAAAGACCTGATAAAATCAGCTACGTATTTTATAGGTGGTTCTAATGGTTTAGATATGAGTAAGGAAGATATGTTTAAGGCATTGTCAGGAGAAAGAGATAGAAATGGATACATAGTAAAACAAGGTGCTTATCAGTTGCTTGAAAATTATAATGTAGATTGGATAGTACCTTTAGGTATTTATGCTGATGATAAATTATTTGACAGACATCAAGACTTTGCATATGAACTTGCTTTATTTTGTGCAGTGTTATCTTATAGAAATAAATCTACATATGGCGTAATATCAATGAATCCATTAAAAGACACATCTTTGTCAGGTGTTCAATCACACTCTAAATATTTAACACAATATAATAATGAGTTTTTAATGAAGGATGATAAAGGCTCTATAATTACTGATGGACAAGGAAACTGTATAGACCTTGGAAAATTTATATCAGTAGTTGCAGGGCCTACACCTATAGTTGAACATAAGGTGAGCTCACTTAGAGAAGGAAATCCAGCAGTACTTTATGCTGCTCTCAATACAAGTATTTTGCCACACTCATCTCCAACAAATAAGGTATTAAGTGGTGTAAAATCATTAAAGTACTCTTTTTCAAATGCACAATTAAATGATATAACAGGAAACAAATTTGTTTCATTCAATTCTAAAAAGTTAAATGGTAGAACTTGTTTAAATAAAGTTTTTGTAGTAGATGCTCCAACATCTGCAAAGAAAGATAGTGTATATTCAAAATTATCTACATTAAAGGTTATGAGAGCAGTAACTGATAATATAAGAGAAGTGGCAGACCCATTTATAGGGGAAGCAAATACAATAGAACAAAGAAATGCATTAAGTGCAACAATTGCAAAGAGATTAGATACACTACTATTACAAGGGGCTATATTAGATTACAGTTTTAATCTAATAGCAACACAACAAGATTTAATATTAGGACAGGCTAAGTTAGAAGTTGGTATAGTAGCACCACAAGAACTTAGAAAAATAACCACTATAGTAGGGTTAAAAAAATAAAAATGGAGGAGAACATCCATTTAGATTTAATAGTTAGGAGATACTGTTATGGCAAGTACGAATATAAACACACTAACATCATTTTCTGGAGCTGATTTAGTTGTAAGCTTTGCAAATCAAGTTATTGGAGAATTACAAAAAATATCATGGGGTATAGAACGTGAAAAAAAACCAGTATACACATTAGGAAGTCCCGATGCACGAAGCTTTGCAAGGGGTAAAAGAGAGATTAAAGGGTCATTAGTATTTGCTATGTTCGACCAAGATTCTCTAATTAAATCTATGAAAAGCATTTTAAAATCATCAGAATCTACAAGATTTACAACGTCAGGGAATTTAGCTATAACTGAAGAGGAAAACTTTATAAATGCAGTAGAAATGTTGAAGTGGAATGTGACGGCACAAGATTCTATAAATTTAAGTAGGAATATAAATAGTAAGTCTAAGTATAATGAAAATAATTCTAAAGTAAGTGATGAAGAATTTAAAATACCTAATGGATTTAGTCCAATAAGAGATAGTAGAATAGTTTATTTAGATTCTTTACCGCCATTTGATATAACAATGACTTTTGGAAATGAACAAGGTCAATGTGCATTTCAAAAGATATATGATGTTGATATAATAGACGAATCTAGTGAGGTGTCTATTGATACAATCGTTTTAGAGAAAAAATTAAATTATAGAGCTAGAAAAATATCACCACTTATACAAGGTGTATATTCAAAAGAAGAAAAGCTAAAATAAGTGATAAAGTCAAATATGTAAATAGATAAAAGAGGAAAATTAAAAGGTCTCATGTAGTTAAATGTTTGCAAGTATATTTTGCTTATTCAAAAACTACATGGGGTTTTTCAAAATATAAATAAAAAGAGAGGTAGAGTAAAATGGATTTAGACAATACTTTTTACAAGGCATTTTCAAGTACAGATTCTCTTGCATTTGTTTTATTTCCAGAATCTAAACCAATTCTTTTAGGTAGTTTGACAAGTATATCATACTCAATTCAAAGAAATAAAAAGCCAGTAGCATCAATAGGAAGTACACAGGTATCTGGATATACTCGAGGACCTAAGATGATTTCTGGAAAAATGGAATTTGTTTTAATAAATCAGAATCTAATAAGTGAATTGACAAGTAAGGTTTCAGTTTTATCTAATAAAAAGAAGATTAGCTCAGATGAATTGCCCTTATTTGATGTAATGATAGTATCCTTAAATGAATATAAATACGTCACACAGATGATGATATATGGCATAGATATTACTAATGATAGCCAAATTATTTCTATTAATGATGTTTTTATAAAAAATAAAATTTACTTTGTAGCAACAGATTTGAATGATTTTGCAGATTTACCAAGTAATAAAACAGTACAAAATACTGTAAGTAATTCAAATATATTCTCAAATTCAATATTTTCTTATGATTTTACTATTGAAGGATATGAACACTCTAAAAAAAGTAATTTGAAAGGCGTTAGTTATGACAAATTTAAACTTTAATAGTGCAAATAAAAAAGAAACTAAAAAGAGAGATTATAGTACATATAAAGAAGAATTTTATGGTAGCTCTGATGTATTGATTTATATAAATGGAAAACATAATAAACAAATAGCTGCAATAAAATTTTATGTAAAAGAACAAAGTAAACCTATTTATGGATATACATCTAATACATTTGATGATATAGCTGTGGGAAATAGGATAGTATCAGGTTATATAAAAGTTCCTGTGAGCAATGCTTTAAAAAATATATCTAATTGCTTAGAACAAGATATAAATACTTGTGATAAGTCTATTTTAAATAAAGAAGAAAAAATATCTATACCAGATTGGATATATGGATATGATTTAAGAGGTCTAAATGATAAATATATATGTAGAGAAGATAACAATATCTTATATAAAAATCAATGTAATATAGATGATAATGATGTTTCATTTCTTTATGATAAGTCTCTATTTTATGTTGATTTTGGAAGTAAATATGATATTAGAATACATTCTGTACAAACAGCTTTGGTATATATGGGGTATATGTATGAAGAACGAAGCTTTAGTGAATTAAAATACGGTTATTATTGTGTGTGTACATTTGATATGGTTAAAGCTTTTCAAAAAGAAAATAAGATTATACCGACAGGAAGGTTATGTGAAAAAACTTGGAATTTAATATTTAAAAAATTATATTCTAATTATAATATTATCATTTTGAAGAATAATGAAAAAGAAATCTGCATTAAAGATAAACAAGAAGAAAATCAGTATAAATCAGATTGTAATTTAAAAGCTATAAATTCTTTTATTTGTGATGAACTAGAATGCGATTATAACTTAATAGATAGTTTAATATATGATTGTAATTACGGAGAAGATAGTCAGAAATCAGACTTAGAAAATTCAGACTACCAACTTTCTTTTAATCCTAATAATATAAATACACTTAGGAAAAGTAATTTTTCTATAAGTCTTATATATGGAGAAAAAAAAGAAAAATATCGAAAAATTATTGGAGTAACGCCTATATCAGTAATCCAAGAAATAGATACAACAGGAAATCCTGTGTATGATATATATGAATTCATAGCAAAAGATGTAATTGAAATTAACAGCTAAATAAGGTCTGGAGGGGATTAAATGAATTATGATGAAAAAGAAATAGAATTATTGGCAAAACAAGCTAAGTTGGACTTAGAATCTCAATATGGAAAAAATATAGATGAAATTGATTTATACGCAGATGTTTTTAGTGATGAGAGTAAAAGTGAAGAACTGAAAAATTTAGGATTAGAAGATATTCCTTTATTTGAAAATGGTCCAGGAACAATTCAAGTACAAGCATGGAAAAAGAAATGGTCTGGTTATGATATATATATGATTGATATTTTAAAAAAGAGATTTATATTTAGAACTATTAACAGATTTGAATATAAGCAATTATTATCTCTTCAAAATATTGACACTTTACAACGTGAAGAAATTATATGCAAAACTGTGACATTATGGCCAGAAGAGTATGATTGGAAAGATACTACTAATGCAGGTTTACCAACTTCATATTCTGAAGTAATTATGGAAAAATCAGGCTTTACAAAAGATTTTATAATAGAGGTAATATAGTATGCTTTTAATAGAAGATATTATGAATATAAAAGAAAAAACTGGTTATAAAAAATTAATTCATATTAAATTTGGTACACATGAATATATATTTAAATTAATTAATCTTAATACATATATAAAAGCTAACCTTGTTTTTGATACATATGAAGAATTTAATGATTTTATATGTCAATCTGCATTAATATATCCTAAAGAATTCGTTTTTTCAAAAAGTCCAATAGCAGGATTAACAGATGAAATTTCTAAAAGAATAATTCATGAATCTCACATTTTAGATGAAAGTTCAATAATAGATTATTTTGAGGAAAGTAGAAGCAAACTTAATACTTTTTTAGAACAGAGTAAATTATTTGTAAAAGCAGCATTTCCAGAGATTTCTCTTAAAGAAATACGAGATTGGGATTATGAGAAGCTTATGGAAATGACAGCTAAGTCTGAATATATTCTTAAACTGAGAGGTGTAGATGTAAATCTTGAATATGACAAAGATTATCTAAATAATAAATCTAATAAAGAATATATTAATAGTAATAATAATATAAAATCTAAAGATTATCATTTAGATTCCAATAGCCTTACAAATACAAGATGGGATAGACCAGAAAAACTAAAAGTATTGGAGAATAAAAATATACAGAAGTTGAATATGGAAACTGAGCGTATAAGCTGTGATTTTATAAAAATAGGGAATAAAAATGATAAAGATAATGTTATCAATTCAAGGTATATAAAAGATAAAAATAGAAATTCTACGAAAAATAAAGATGATATTATAAATAGTAATAATATAAGAAATTCTAAAATAAGCAATTTTCGTATTAATGAAAATTTGAAAGACTATAATAATAACATATCAAAAATTCATTTAGAAATAAGAAGTATTTTAAATAGAGCAGGATATAAAAATATTGACATAAATTATATTTTAGGTGGAAAAGATTCTAATATAGATTTGAATTTTTATGAAAATAGACTTGAAAAATTTAAAATGAAGATGCTAAAAATGATTGGAGATATTATAGATGAATAATGTACATAATATTGAAGAAAAATTTTATGAAGAATATAAAAATTTTTTATTAGGGAGAAGAATAAAAGCTAAGGCAACTTTTAATAATATTAAATCTAAAGTAAATGAAGAATATGATAACTTAGAAAGTAAAGATAACACAATAGAAGATGATATTTTGATAAATAACAATGAAGCATTAAACATGAAAATTTCTGCTCAATCTCCTTTAGATATTGATATAGATTATGGTGAAAAAATTATAAAAAATTTATTTAAAAATATAAAAAATTTAAATATAAGAACTACAATACAAGATGATAGAAAAGATATAACAAATGAGGAAATTGAAAATGTAATATCTAAGATAATTTTGTGAATTTATAAAAGTACTTATGAACTAAAGAGGGTGAATTTATGAATAATGAGTCTAATAAGAGTTCAAATCAATCGTATTATGGGGCTGTTGCTCAGGAAATAACTGATAGGGATAGTCAAGAAATAGTCAATATACTATATAGAGAATCAACACTTAGAAACTTAGATGGTAAGTATAAACCTTTAAGCTATTACGAATATATTCAATATGAACATAGGCTTAAATATAAAGATAATATTGACAATATTTTTAGAATAGGAGATTGTTGTTTTGAAATACCTCCAGAGTATATAAGTATAACTTCTATTAATGATAGTGAGAGTTTAGATGAGGATAGATTGTCAAATATAGAGCAATCTAAAAAACAGAATATAAGAAAAGAAATATTTGTAGACTTAATGATAAATGGTATAAATCAAGTTAATGGGTATCAAGTTGAATCACCATTTGACTTCAAATATTATGTAGATGGATTAAGAAATTTAATTTGTCAGTTTAAATACACTCCATTTGTTCCAATTGAGTGTAAAGTTGTAAATGATGCAAATAATATAAACAATGTAGCTTTAAAAAGCATGTCCGTTGAAACTGTAGAAGGTTTTTCAGAGAGTCTAAGAGTTAAAATAATTATGGAAGAATTTAATGTTAAGCCTTATTTTAATAGAAATGATGTTTCATTGGATAATCATATAGATTGGGATTTGTACAGATTTTACACTCAAAAAAATCTTAAAAATTCTAACTTATCAAATCTTAAAAAGATAAAGTCGGTAAACTTCACTGGTAAATTTAAATTTAAAAAATTACACTTAAAAAATATCGATTTTAGTAAAATAAAGAGCAAAACTACTATAATGGATGAAATTTACTTTGATGAAATATTGAGTAATGAAGAAAATGTATATCTTACATATATCAATTTTAATTTAAATAACATATTTTCTAATATAAAACTGAATAATGGTGAAACACCAACAAAACAATACATGGGATTTAATAAAATTGACTTTATCTTTGAATTTAAAACTAGTGATGAGAGTATAATAAAAAAATTCAATAAATTAAATAGTAAAAATACAGATATTATAAAAGTAGAAAATGAACTTGTAAATCTGACTGGGACAGAGTACATGACTATAAAAGATGTTCAAATAGATACTGTTTTTGGATTTCCTGGACTGTATAATATAACCATTAAATGTAGAAGTTATGATATAGATAAAATCCAAAAGATGAAACCAATAGGGTTTAGACCATTCAATGAAATTAAGGAAACATATGAATATAATGAAATTCCTGAGGGGAGGCTAGGTACAGAAGAAGACTTTATAGATTATACATCTAAAGGTATAGATAATAAAACTATGCAAGATGTTTGTGCTAACAATAAACTTATGTATTTAGAAATGTATCCAAATCTCAGCTTACCAAAGTACGACGAAATAGACAATGCTATACAAAAGATAAGAGATTTTAGATTTAAAAATGGAGTTAAACAAACGTCTCTCATAAAATATCCTAGAACAGATATTGTTATGTATGAAATAGGGGGAAATGAAAAATATAATGGTTTTGTTGAGCCAGATTTTTATATTATATACCCTGTTAAATTTGAATGTAATAAAATTAATACACAGCTAGAAGCCATTAAACCTGACATAGTTGTAGAACCAGAATATAAATATGGATACGAACCACAAAGTATAAGTACATTAGGCAATGAATTTAAAGAAGAGCTATTTTGTAATGAACACTTAATATTTAAAAATGAAAATTTTAATAAAATACATGGTAATGATATTGGAACATTTAATATTAAACGAGTAAAACCAAAACAATCTTTTAAAGAGCTTCCTGAAAATAATCCAAATACAGTTGTAGAAAATATGTTAATTGATGAATTTTTATATTCACAAAAAGGGACCCTCATTAAAGCATTTCCAAATTTTATATTTATGTTATGTGATGAGGCTACAGATTGTTTTGATGGTCAAAAAAGTTGGACAAATTACTACATATATAAATCTGTTATGGAGATAAAAGTATCACAAGATGTTGATTCTCCTATATCAAGTGCAAAAATAGTTATTTCTAATAGTAGTAATGAAAAAAATTTAGATGATAATAGTGTTTGTGCAAAAAATGATACTCTAAATATATTCAATAAAAATCAGTTTGTAACAGCAGAATTTTTAAAAGGATATAAAGAAGAGTCAAAATATGAAATTAATTTAAAAATAGTAGAAGATAGAAATAAATTAGATAGTCAAGAAGTTTTAAAAGAAGGAACTAGAGTACATATTCGCATGGGCTATGGTTCAAATCCTTCAAAATATCCAATTGTGTTTAATGGAACTATAGTTGAAATAAATATTTTAAAAGACACTATTTTAATAGAGGCAAAGTCAGATGGCTTAGAGCTTACAGATAAATATCTCGATGAAAAAATGAATTTTCTAGGTGACAATATAGATTTAAAGAAAGATGCAAGTAATATAATATTAGATTTAATTAGTAAGAGAAACTTTAAAACAAAATATCAAAATATTGAATACAATGAAAAAAATTTTAAGAGTAGGTATGGTGTAGAGCATTTTGGTATGTATGATTTTAATTCTATAGAAACTTATGGAGCAATTCAAAGTGACATATCTAAAAATATATATCTAAGTAATTATAAAGGAATATATCTCGATGATATTCAGAGTATTGATTATATAAGTGAATCAATTTATGAGTTTTTACCAATAGGTAAAAAGATATGGGATATATGTAAAATGAGTGAAAAATCTATGCCTGAATTTGTGGTATATCCAAGACCATTCTTATTTGAACATAGATTGTTTTTTGGCTTGCCTGTTTGGATGTATAAATTTAATACAAATAAGATAAAAAGTGATGTATATGAGTATTCTAAAGCTTTTTCACAAATGCATATAGTAGATTTTTATGACTCAATTATAAATAATAATATAATTATAGATAATAACAATTTGTTAACAAATGCAAGAGGCATTTATAATGTATTAGGAAATCTAGAATCCACACCTTTTATAATAAGTGATTGTAATATAAAATGGTCAAATCAGAAGCTCAAAGTATTAGATAATTCAAGGATACAAAATTTTAATATATTTTCTAATTTAGAGGATGAAAATTTAAAATACAGAGAATTATATGCAAACAACAGACATATGTCAATAAGAAACTGTATATCAGAAATTCAAAACTCGTGGAAAGAAGCTTATGATGGAGATTTGATTATTACAGGAAAACCACAAGTAAATGTATATGATTTAATAGCAATTAATGATTTACTTGGAGAAGTATCAGGTGTATGTTTAGCAAAGAAAGTAACACATTCTTTAAATATGAAAACTGGATTTACAACATCAGTTACACCAGGTTTATTGACTGCAAATTCATTAAAATATAGTGGTATGAGTAATGTACTAAAATCATGTAATAAAATATTGTTTTCTATATCAAACATATTAAATAATGAAAGGTTAGTAAATTCAGATAATACAACTAATATTTCTAAACTAACAAGATTAGATAATTATGAGACACTAAACAATATGCTTACTGCACAATATGAAATGTTTAATTATAAAAACTCTATAATCATATATCCATTATATAAAAATTCATATATGAAGCTTAATCTAAAGTAGGAGGGAATCATATGAAGCTTAAAGATAAATTAATAGATAACATAGTAGATCCATATTCAAAAACAATATTTACAACTTCTATAGGTAAAGTAATAGATTTTAATATATGTAAAAATACAGCAGATATATATGTAGAGAACTTAAAAGGGAATAGTGCAACCTTTTCCAATGTACCTATTCAAAATATAGGGGAAGGAGTTCAACTATCACCACTAGAAAAAGGTGATAAAGTCTATATACAATTTAATAATGATTCTGTGTTTCAACCTAAGATAACAGGAATGGTGGATGAATCATATAAATGTCTATCAAAAAAAAGACGAAATCACATTAGAAAAGGATGCCTTTTATCAAATATAAAGAGAGACTCAAGAGAAATAACTAAGAAAATGAGCGAGACCTGGCTAGATTACAACAATAAAGATAAATTAAAATATAAAGATTTTATGGATAAAAATCCTATTGATAGTGTTGTAGAAAAAATAGAAAAAAAAGGATTTTTTGGAGGTAAAGAAGTTGGTGTATATCATCCTAAAAAATCTTCTATTGTAAAATTGAGAGATGACAGCAGTATAGATATATTTACAGCAACTAATGTTGGGCTAAGGATAAATGCTGAAAATAAAACTATAGAAATTTTTGGAGATTTTTCTGCTAAATCGGAAAACTGGTCGGTAATATCAAATAATATAAATATATGTGCTGAGGATAAGATTATTTTATCTGGAAGTGAGATAGTTATTGATACAAAAAAGATAAAGATAAATGGAGTAGATAAAAATGTTTGATTTTTGTATAACAGATAGTGGAGAACTTATATATGATAATAATTCCAATAATTTGCTATACTTAAATTCAGATGATTTACTTAGACAAAAATGTATTTGTAGAATAAAATCTGTAACAAAAGATTGGTTTAATGTGGACTATATAGGTTCAGATATAGAAAAGTTTTTAGGGACATTAAATAATAAAAACACCTTAGATTTAATTATAGAATATATTGAAAATGCCTTATTTTATGATGAGTTAGTTGAAAAAAATAGTTTGTTTTTTATACCTAAAATATACAGCGATAAGCTAGAATTATTAATTTTTATAAAAGAAAGAAGAAGTAACAATCCAATTGTTATTAACATGGAAATTGATGTAGTTAGTGGGGTGAAAATTAAGTATGATATTAATACACAATAAAAATTTTGAATCTCTGGTCAAGGAAACGGAAGTGGAACTAAATAAAATTGGATTTGACACAAGCCCTGGCTCTATAGCTAAACTTTTTTCTGATATAATAAATAAAAATATATCAGAATTTTATGATGTACTTACAATGAGCCATATTCAAGCTTTTGTAACTACTGCTACAGGTAGATTTTTAAATGCTATAGGTATATTAGTTGGATGTAAAAGATTGTTTGAAGAATCGGATGAGGATTATAGAAAAAGAATTACTCATCAGACATTAACCTTGGCTAAGGCAAATGAAACTTCCATAAGATTAGCTGTTTTAAGCATAGAAGGTATAAAGGATGTAATATTAAAAAGATACTCTCATGGACCAGGTAGTATGACTATCATACCAATAACTGAAAATATAAATGATGAAGATTTACTTTTGAATGTAAGAGAAGCATTATTGGATATAACATCATTTGGAGAAAAGGTCATAGTAAAGTTACCTAATTTTAAATATGTAAAGTTAAATATAGGTTTGGTATTTTCTTCCTATATAGATGAAATAGAGAAACAATCTATAAGAGTATCTGTAAGAGAAGAAATGATAAGCTATATAAATTCAATAAACATAGGAGAATCACTATTTATAAATGAATTGACTCAAAGAATCATGCAAGTTAGTGATTCTATACTAACGTATTCTTATAACAGTATTAAGATAAACAATAAAAATTGTTTGTTAATTAATCATGATTGCAGATGGGATGAGAAATTTATTGTTTCTCCAGATGAGGATTCTGTAGTAATTATATAGGTGACATAATGACTGAAAACGTATATTTGGAATTAATAAAGAGTGTTGTAGCAATTACAACTGCAATTATCACTGTAGTTGGAGCTTACTTAGGTAGAAAAAAATATAAGATAAAGAATAAAGAACAGTATAGAGCTACAAATAATAAATTAATGCTGTATTCACATCCCATATTTAAAAAAATAGAACTAAATAAAAATATTATAAAAATACATTTTACACTTGAAAATAAGGGAAAAGAGGCTGTTTTTAAAGAAATACTGATTAATCATATGAATATATTTAAGGTTCATGCTTTAAAATTATGTAAAAAGGTAGATTATGGAAAGATAGTAGATACAGATGAATTATATACAGAGAGTGTTTATACATTAAATAATATTATTGCTGATTTGAAAAGTTTTTATAAAGATAATAATTGCTATTCACAAGAAGAAGTAAATGTACTTGATATAGTAATGGATAAGTATAATCATTGGAATTCAGATAGGCAGCATGAAATAGTTGCTAGGATTCAAGAAATTTGTGTATCTGCCTTTTATCCAGATATATACACTAAGTCTATAACAGTATTTGACACATTTCTATTTGTAATGAATGATATTATGTTTGATGCAAATAAAACATTGAATAATTTAAATGGAGATTTAGTAGGGCTTAGGTTTAGAGGAGTGATTATCTAAATGAAAGAAAGTGATTTTGCAAGATATACAGAAAAAATAAGGTCAATGCTTCCCTTTTGGTTTGAAATGAAGAAAAAATCCAACAAATCTATTGGGATTGAGTTTTTAAATATATTTGGCATGGAGTTGGATGAAATAGAAGAAATGCTGGTTTATGCTTCAAAGCAAATGTATATTGAGTCAGCAGATGAGGAATTTATTGATTTGGTATATAAAGTTTTATTACCAAGCAACTTTAACATAAATAATATTTCTATGGTGTATACAAATCAACTTATACTTGAAAGAAGTTGGGACCTGTATACTTTTTTTGGAATAAAGAAAAATAAAAAAAATTTAGAAAATAACATAAGACAGCCAGATTATTATTTTATTGATGAAAAGAAAAAAGTAATTTATGTTAGAGAGCCATATGATAAAGAAGGAGATTTACCTTTTGGGAAAATAAAAATAAAGTGTATTAATAAAGAATTTTTATTTGAGTTGAGTTTACATCATGTATGGAATTTTTTTGATGAATTTGGTTCTTTGGTAGGATGTTCTAGACTTAAAGGAGAAAAGAATCATGATTATAAGCTTAGAATTCTTGATGTTTTTAAAAATCCAGCTAGTTCGACAAAAAGAGGTCTTGCTAATGGAATTGCAAGAGAGCTTGGGATTAGAGAAGTAAAAGAATGGAAGGATATGAGTGAAGATTTTATTATATCTGAAAAGATGGTTTTGATAAATACTATATCAATAGACAACAATCTAATAGATTTAGATGATGTATATATCACTTCTAGAGGAGAAATTCTTTTAAAGGGAAATCCTGATAAAAAAAATAAATCAGTAGTTATTTCCTTTATAAAGAGTCTTGAAATGTATCAACTAGTAGATATAAACAATAAAAAATTAAATATAGAATTATATAATTCAGATGCAACCCCAACCAATCTATTAATTGATTATGTAACAAAAATAAAAGAGGATACTTCAACTTTCTGGAATGATTTTAGGTATGATGAAGATACCTGGGTAAAGGAAGACGAAGATTATAATAATAGTTTTTCATTTTTACCAACCTTTCTTGATGCCAGTATAAAAGGATTTTCAAAATATGGATATTATAAAAAGTAGATTGGAGGTGAAAAAATGGAAGAAGGTAAAAATATAATTATGCAAGAAAATGAAATGCTGAGTTATACTAATTTTAAATTGCCAGAAAGAGTAGAAATAGTTCCATATCTAAATACTAACATAGCAAGTAGAATGAAAGCATTTCAGTCTGGAATAGGAGATTATAATGATTGTAAGTTATATAAATCAGAAGATACTACATATAAAAAGACATTTAAACTATTAAATAAAATATACGGAATAAGAGCAAGTAACAAAGTGAAATACAACACTATAAAATTTTATTATAGATATAAGATGGAAGCAAAAACTAATTATATAACTTATGATTCTAAAGTAAGTATTATAGTAAGTGCAAGAGAAGTATCTCCAATTAGGGAAAAAATTGAAGGAGAGCCATTTGGACCAACCTATACATCTGAACTAGCTTTAGACTATCTATTTGATGAGTATACTCAAGTGGCAGATATTTACTTATATAGTTTGATACCAGAGTTAAAAAATAAAGATTATTCAAAGAGATATAAATTTGATATAGAAATTTATGATATAAAAGGGCCAGTAAGAATATATTCATATACACATGGATATAGGGATTTTTTAGAAGATAATGAAACTGATGATAAGGTTGAATTTACTGAGTATGGTTATTTTGACCATAAGGTATGCATAAAAGCTATAGAGGTTACAAGGCAAAAAGAATATATTGAGATATTTCCCCCACTAGAATATGATTCACTTGTTGGAGCTATAAATGGAGATTTTCAGGTATCAGAAAATGGGAAAAAGGATATGATAGATACAGCTCCAGCTTTTGAAGCTTCTACTGATGTTTATGATAGAAAATATTATTGTATAATAGAAAAATTTAGCCCAGAAGAAGCATGTGTTTTATATGAATTTGAAAATCAAGTAGACGAAGAGGATTATACTCTAATCAATGGAGATAAAATAAAATTTTATTCAGATTCTATAATTGCAGATTCGACTGAATACAAAGAGTTTTTGGGGCAAGTTGATAGAGGGGAATTCATAATTGATGATAATAGAAAACATACTTATGTATATGGTCTTACAGAATTTAGTTTAAATTCGAATGAGTATAAGAGGTTTGAGCTTGTAGTAGAAGCAAGTATAAGTGATGTGGTGATTTTAGATTATCCAAAGGTGCTTACTATAAGGTATGGGCATATTGATGATATTATAATTGTATCTTTAAGAACATTGCAAAATGCTTTAGCACGTTGGTGTCCAAGCATACATAATGGATATTACTATTATAATCAAGATGAGTATTATTTATATAATAAATGCAATATGAATGGTCAAGAGAAAATATTACAGGATAGCTTTAATAAGTTTAGGATATTAATAAAGATTACTTTGAGTGTATCAGAACCAACAGGAAAAATTGAAAAATATGATATTAGAAAAGTTAATAAAAAAGACTTGTTACTTGATAGTTCAAAATTTTTCTATAAAGATAATATGTTGTGGGCAAAACCAATAAAATATTATAACGATTATTATTATGATTTTCTTGATGAATATATTTATGAAACAACACCTTTTTTATTTGACAAAAAACCTACATCCATTCAGGAAATATCATGGATACAAAAATCCAGTCTATTTAGTACTGTAGATGTATATTATGTAGGTCATAATGATATTTATGGAGAATGGATGCAACCTGTTAAATTGATTTATGGAGAACCCCTTCCTCAAAATTTAATACTATGCAAAGTATTTAAATTAAGATTTGTACTTAAACCATCCAAAATGCCTAAACTACAACATCGAGAACTAATTTATGAATGTGAATCTGATTGGAGAAATTTTATTGATTCTTTCCTGAGTTTTAATTTTTATTATAGAGAAGAAGTATTGATGCCATTATCAAATAATTCTATTTCAGTATCTATAACTAATATAATGGATTTAGGAGATACAGTAGAAAAAACAGAGAATTTAAAATATGTAATGCCATCAATGAAATTTGATGGAAGTGTAGAATTTTATATACAGGATGATAATGTACTTACTAATTTAGAGGGAAAACTAAATTCAGACAAATGGATTCAAGTAGAAAATAATACTAAGATTGAGGCTAAGAGATTTGTGAGGTTTAAAATTGTTTTAAAAGAGAGAGCAAAGCTATACAGTTTAAACCTAAAAGTTGGGAGATATGAGTATACAGGAATGAATTTAGAAATGTTTGTACCTGCAATAGGGGATATACGAGTTAAAGCCACTTATAATCCTACAGAATACTCCTCTAAATATGAAAATATAACATCATATAATCTACCATATGACACTCAATCACATACAATTATAAAAAATATTGAGGAATATGCAGAGGTAGTTGCAAAAGCAAATGATTTTAAAATAGAAAATATAAAAAGTATAAAATTTACCAAAGTAGATGTATATTCTGAAGAATATAATATTTTATATGATGGCGGAGATAAAATAACTAAAAAACCATTAAATGCACAATCATTATATTTATCTCAAAATGATTTTATATCAGAATTAGATCAAGATGGAATAATATTTAAGGTTCCCTATACTAAAACTATAAGAATGTCTCCTATACCACAACAATATTCACCTATTATTATCTATGAAATTGGAATAGAAGAACCATATACTCAAGTATTTTTTATAAGTAAAACAGGAGAATATTCACTTGAAAATGAAGAAAAATTTGAATCTCTTGGATTTAAAACTTTATACTTACAAAACATAGATATAGATGAGACAACAATATCTATTACAGTAAATGATGTATTAATGAAGGACTATACTATTAAAAATAATGTTATAGTTTTTGAAAAAGAAGTACCTAAGGGAAGTATAATAAATGTTAGATACAAAATTAAGAACTCTTTTATAGCTTTATATGACTATGAAAAAGATGAAGTTGAAATAAAGCTACATAAATTTGAAGAAAAATACCCAACTAAGGTGAAGGTCTATTTTGAAACTCATAAAACATCTTCACTAAAAGAATTAAAGCATATATCATTAAATCCAATCTACAACACCCTATACAATGGATATATATACATATCAGATTATACCTTAGAACCTTACTTTTTAAAAATATACTCAGAAACCAACTTTATATTTGCCAATGGAAAAGATGATATAAGCATCTTAATATCAGTAACAGATAAGTATAATAATCCAATTGAAGGTGCTTCTGTAAACGTAGAATCTGCTCTTGGTACAATAGAAAAAGTAAATGATAGAACTGATATTAATGGAATAATTGCATGTATTTATACGAGTTGGACAGGCGATTGTGTAGACGTTATAAAAGCAATTGCCAATGAAAATGCTAAAGATGAAATCAATATAGTGAATAGAAAAATATAGATAAGTTACAAAAGGGGAATGTTTTATGGATATTAATAAACTGAAAACATTAAATTATAAGATTACAAATGGGTCTAATCTTCAAGGAGCTATTTTAATAAAAGAGGGGCAAATAAATTCTTTAGGAGATGCATATAAAAAAGGTTCTATTGAAGAAGAGACTTTTTTAAAATTAGCTGGGGATGTTACTTTTAGTATTTCAAACAGTATAATTTATTTTAATTATTATGCAAATGATTTATACATAGGAGAAGACTCTTTTGACTTTATTGTGAAATTAGAAAATGGAATTACATACATTCAAACAGTAGATATTTTAATTGAGCAAAAGATAGTACCTATAAATGCAAAAGAAAGATTTATAGAAATATATTTTGATAATGAACAAGATGATAGAGTAAATATAAATATATCAAGCAATGTTGACCAATCTATAGAGTTACCAACCACAGTAGTCTATAGTTCAACAGATAAAGAATTTAACATTGATAAATGTGTTGAAACTAATGATGCTATAAATAATTTTAGTGAAATACCATACCCTTTATATGATTGTAAGGTTGAGATAGTGACTAAGGTTAAGAATGATACAGTAAATAATGGGGCAAGTATAAAAGTAATTGATAATGCAAATATATCATTTATAAAGAACAAGAAGTTTTTAGGGGATGAATATGGAAAAATTATATTTAAAAACTTTGTAAATAGGGAATATAATATCGATTCACCTACAAGAGAAATAGTTTATATAGTTTGGCATGCAAGAACAATCACAACTGAATATAATCCCAAAGATGATATTGTAGTAAATCAAAGACCTGATGTAAGTACGCCTGATTTTAAATTACCTATTATAGATTATCCACAAGCACCAAAATATGAACCTGTTTTGGAAAAAGAAGAATATATATCTGGAGATTTATTTTCCAATACAAAAGTACATAAGGAATTTGATAATAAAGGTAATAAATCTATCAAACTTGGAAGAAGTGTTCCAAATGGAGCAGTAAATTTAGCCTATTATTATAATACAACGGCATCACTAGATGATACTGTTTCTGTAATAGAAACCAATACAAATAATGTAACATTGCATTTTGTTGAGGATTGGATTCACAAAAGAAATTTAGCTACTAAAAACGAAGATTATTTTCCAGAGACTATTGAATTTGATGGTGAAAAAGGTACGGAAGTAGAAGGATATTGGGGGATTTTATACAGAGATTTTGTTATGTGGGATGAATCTACTGTCACTGATTTCAAGCCAGAACATAAAGTTCAACATGAGGAATTTAAAGGACTATTAGCAAAAAGAGTGCCTATAGATAAGATATACAATGATGGTGATAAATATGGTGTTTTAAATTTGACAAATTCTATATTCGAAGCTGTAAATTTTGTGGAAACTGATAATGAATTGATTGATTATAATCCTAAAACTTATAACGCATATACACGATATGAAGGTTTGGTTAGAAAATTAAAGGTATTATATAATGGGTCAGCTAAATACAGCGGTGTTGTAAATAAAAAAGATGAGATATCAAATTTATATCCAGAACAGGCAAGAGAAATAATAATGTATCCAGATGAAAGTGGTCTTTTGCATAGAATTGATGGAGAATATTTGGTAGATGACGATTTGTTTTATATAACAAATAAATTTAAGGACAATGTTCCCTTGTATTACAAGTATAAGTTAAAGTACAAAATTTATGATAATGTTGGATTAGACGTAAATGGTGTGTATAATTCAGAAAATATAAGCCTTATTTCAGGAAATAATTATCCAATAGATGAAAATAAATTTAAGTATAAGGTCTTTGTAGAAAAAACTAAATATGAAAATATATATGATGCATATATATATACATCATTTATTCCAACTATAGAAAATCCCATATATGTTATGTATGATGGATTGACAGAAGAAGCCTATGGAAAAGATAGTGTAAATCCTTTAGAAATTAAAGCAGGTATACTTGAAAAAATAAGTCCAGTTCAATGTTGTGATTTAGAGTCGTATAAAGTAAATAGGCTTCAAGGTATAACCAATAAGTCTTCTATAGAAGTGTTTGAATATGAAATATTAGAGGATAAAAGAGCCAAAATAAAAATTGAATATATTATAATGGCTGACAATTTAGAAATAGAACCTATTACAAAGGAAATAATAAATAAAAAGTATGCATTATATTCAGAACTCGATAGTTTTAAGAATGAAGATATGATTATATCTGAAAAGGATACAAATGGATATATGACAGCAAGAGATATATTTATGAAGTATTCATCTGATGAAGATAGAGACAAAATAAATGCAAACTCAACTTTTAGAGTTAAATACAATATTCAAAATTTAGATACTATGTATTCAAAGGATAAAACTTTGATATATACAGCATCAGATGGAAATGGATTTATATATGGGAGAACATATGAAGATACTGGATTTCCTGAGCAAGATTCAAGTATAATTGGAAATAATAAAAATACTAGAACCTTAGATAAAGATTCGATATATAAGTCAGCTAATGGAAAAGTTTATAAGGGATACTCAGTAGTATGTAGAAACATAAATCAAATTATTGTAGGAACGCCTCTAGAAAAAGAGCCTTTAAAAGGATGGTTTCCAACTGTTAAATATGCTTATTTCAGTAAAAAATATGAAAGAATTGATAAAACAATAGAACTTATATATTCTATACCAGAATACGATTTACAGATATTTGGAAAATATGGAAAACCATACATTGATATATCTGAAGAAAAAGGAAGTTTTGTTGGAAACAATACTATTAAAGTAAAAAATACTCCAATGTATATAAAAGTTGATAGTAGCTGGAGACCAACTAACTTAAGAGTTTATAAAATATTAAGTGATAAAAGTAAAAAAGAACTTGAAATCAAAGGATTTAATTTCAAGTATGGATTTATAGAAATTAATGATTCAGTAAGTGATAATGATAAAATACTAGTAGATTATACTTATGAAGAAAAAAATCTTCATTATAGAGGTTATTATAAAAATCAAGATAAAGACAGTAAAATTATAGATTTAAATTTAAATCCAAATATGTATAGTTTTTATACAGATACTTCAAATGAGCTAAATGAAATGAGAAATTCATATGATTTATTCAATCGAACAATTCATTTCTTTTTAAAACCAATGAGAATAATAGATAGGGGTACAGGTGATATTCTAAAAGACAACTATTTTTGTGTATACCATAAGTTTGATAATCAAGAAGCCTTAGAACCATTTGATTTACATATAGGTAGAATTTTTGTAAGACATCATACCTCATTAAAGTCTACAAATCTAATAGATACTAGATTAAGAGGTGGAGGTATTATCAAAGAAATGGAAGATAGACTTCGTAGAGATTTAGAGCCTGAAAGTGATTATTATTTAGATATTGGTACACTTGATGGTAAACCATATCAAGAAAATTCTGTAATTATAGTAAGAATAGATAATAAACTACTTTATAAAAATGGGGGAAGATTTTCTGAAGAAGATATTAAAAATGCTGTTCAGAAATGGGTTGCCTATGGTAGTTATCCTATCATTGAATTTGTAGATGTAATAGGGGATGAGGAGTTACCTCAGACTAGCATAGAAGTCAGTAAAAACATAGATAATCAAAAGCATGTTAGACCAAGTATATGGATAGAAAATGTGAACTACAATATATAACATATTTTAATATTCATAAAAAATATATTTAAATAAAACTCGTTAAAAAATAATTAAATTAAAAGGTTAGTAAATATAACTTTAAAAATGTATTACTAGATTAAATGAGGTGATTTTATTGGGTGTTTTACCTTCAGCAACACTACTTACAAATGAATTGAAATTACATGATTTTAAAGGTGTTAAATTATCCGTTACGTTTGGAGATGCTGATTTAAATGATGGATATTCATATGCAAAAATGAATTTTAGAGCAAGTGATATTAAATTTGATTGGTGGATAGATAAACCAAGATTAAATATTATAACAAGTGAACTAACTTTAAATGATAAAAAAGTTTGGAGTGAATTAAATCAAGGTCCTAATAGTGGATTAAATGCAGATTGCCTAGATGGATATCATGCTGTTGATTTTAAAGACAGACTAGGATACAACCATTTTAAACATGCTGTAATGGTTTCTAATAAAAGATATATTAAAATAGCCACATTTACTCCAAGAAGAGTTGGAAATGCACCTGATTTTTCTACAGATGGTAAGCTTCCATATCAAGGTATATTTGCAAATAGTATAGTGGCTAAAATGAAGAATGAAGATTATATTGATGAATTTGTTAAATCTACATCTGATTACATAGATTACACAAAGCCTAATATAGGGAAATTTGACCATACTGATATGATGACAGAAGGGATTTATAACTCACTATTTAGAGGTTCTATAACTTTTCTTAAAGAGAATAGTCCAACTACTATGGATATTCATATTGGTTTGTTTGAAGACCCTACAAACAAAAATAAAGATGGATGGACTTGTACGAGTAAGTTTTTTTATGTATCATCACATGATGAAAAATTACCATTTCTAAATGAGGATTTATCCTATGAAGAAACTTTAATAAAAGAAGATAGATTAAGAACACAAGAAAATAATGTTGTAAATAGTCATTTAAACAACAATACAGAAGATAAAGAAAAAGACCCTATAGAAAAGTTAAATATAGAAGAAAGTATTTCAACGTATTCAAGTATAACACCACCAAGTGAAAATCATGCGCATGAAAGACCTCTTGATTTAAGTGGTTATAAGACTCCTCCAGACCCTAGTAAAAATGACTATAAAGCAGAACAATTTCCACCATATAAACATGAAGGAGATAGTTATCAAAGAGATATAGATGTATTGAGACTGTATCATGTGAAGTCAGATTCTACTACAGTTGATGGTGTGGAAATAGTTACTCATAAGTTTGAATTATACTTAGCTATAGATGAAAAAACGGAAGTACATATACAACCATATATGTCTAGTTCTTGTATAGTTCATCAGTATCAAAATCCAGTTACAATATCTGGACTTCCTGAAACAAATCATTTTATAAAACCAAAGTCAATTTATGATAATAGATACTCTCATATTAGGCATAGACATTATGATTATGAGTCTAGATTGGACAAGATTGATAATGAGGTAGAAGAAATTTGGGATACTTTTGATTATTATGTTGTAATAGCTCAAGGAAGTGATAATGCTAGAAAAATTCTTATGACAGATGATAATGGAAATGTTTTTTGCTCAAATGATAATATGGAAAGACATACTGATTATAGGAGAAATGGTTCAAGAGTTTTAGTTAGTGATACAAATAAGTGTATTAGTGAAAGTTCAGTTACAACTAGAGAACTTGCCCAACTTAAAGAAGTGAGAGCTAATGTTCAAGAACAGTTAGATGAACTAAGAGATGATATTGATGATATAAAAAGAGACATAATGGATATAGAAAATGAAATTAAAAATATTAAAAAAGATTATGTCAAAAGACGAGGGGATTCTATGTATGGAGATTTAACCATGATTCAAAATTCTAAGATAGTTATAACTGATGAAGGAGATAGAAAAATATCATTACGTGGAGACGTTAAGGATACTAAATATCCTGATAGTGATGGAGAGATTGATCATTTTTGTTTATATGATGAAGCTATTGAGTATACAGGTCATGATGGTAATAAGAGGAAGGGTAGACGAATATTATCATATAGACCTCAAGATGGAAATGGTGGATGTGTGTGGTTTTTCAATAATTCTATTCGTTTTGGCGATGGAACTGGTCTACCAGGTCCTAGATTTATACTATCTTTTTGTCCCCCTGGAGATTATAGTCCGTTTAAAAAACCTAAAGTAGGTGATATATGGATAAAACATATATTGGATACAACAACAGAAGATAAAGATAAGGAGAATGCTAAATACCCTATAGGTCTTTACGTTTGTACTAAAAGTGATGGTAAGACAACTGGTGGTGGTAAATATCTAGCAGAATGGACTCCAATAGCACAAAAAAAATAGTAAGTATACTAGGGTAAAGGGATTGTTTTAATTAAAATTGAAACAATCTCTTTTATAGTAATCGTATATATTATTTGTGGCAAACTTAAATTGCAAGATTTATTTGTATAAAAAATTGATAATATAATAAAAAATGTTGAACAAATTCGAGTATAAGCAAGGTATATTAAGAGTGAAAGTAATTTTACAAGAATAAAATAGAAAAGAGGTGAGCTTATTTGGAACATCCCAAGATAAATATATGCAAATCTATAGAAGGAAACTTACTGCACTATATTTATAGATTTAAAAATATTTCATCAGAAACAGAAATTGAAGAGTACATAAATAATCAAGACCCAATTATAGAAATACTAGAAGAAAATGCTGATATAGAATCGACTAACATCAAAGATTTTTTACTTAGTAGAAATGATTTTCCAAAAGGATATAATGGATATACTGAATTTACGCTACCGTTTGAAATAGTAATTCCTTTTAAAAAATTAATTGTAAATTTAAAAAATGATTTATCATCAGCACCTCAAGAAAAAATAGAAATACAATTAAGTTCATATCAAACTATAGCAAGAATTTTATTTAAGAAAAGAACTGATTATAATGAATATGAAATATATAGGACTATAACAGAACAATATGAGATTGACGATATAATAAAGATTAGAAATAATAATGGATTTCTAATAAAAAAATGTAATGTGGAATACAATAAAGTCACATTAGATTTTTCTATAGATATAGTTACACATATAGATATACATGCACATGGAGTATTTGACCCAGTGGTGTCTACAATAGAAGGCAAAAATTACACATTATTTTATCAGAAAAAGGAAAGACAAAAAAATAAATATGAGTATAGAGTAATAAGTAAATTTCCAGATGGATATATAACAGAACTATCAAATGTAGGAGTTTGTGAATTATCTGAAAGTCCAGACGAAATAATTCAAGTATTAGAAGTAAAAGAAGATGACATTAAAATAACCAAGTGGAAAGAGATAAAGAGAGAAAAAGTCTCAAAAGATATAAATATCAATAAAGATGATTTATATAGTAAAGTAATAAATACTATAGCTAGCCAAGAAATACATTCAGATGATTCCACTCTAATAACTGATGGAATAAGGTATGTAAAAGTACCAAATATATGGCATAAGGATAAAAGAGAATTATTTTATAGAAAACCTAGAGTTTTTAGAATGAAAAATATATACAAAACTATATCAACAGACTATTGTAAACCGATAGTGTTTCAAGGTAAATTTGAAATATTAATTGATAAAATGATTATTTATAGAAAAGATGTAACAAATTTAAGTACAGATGAGCAGAAAAAAGCAGTCGATATAGCAGATGAAAATGCTACAATATTTAAAACATACATAAGGCAAGGTGGCAAATACTATAATGAATACATAAATAATATAGAAGATAATGAGACAGTTGAGATAGTTGTATTAAATTCTAGATATCCACTTTTATCAATAAAAGACTACTGCTTGTACTCAAATAAGTACAACTACACTATATATTTATATGATGAGAAAGGAAATATATCAGACCCAGTAGTGGCTGTATTATAGGTGTACATATGTATGATAATATCAATAGTCCTACAAAAATATATACAGAAAATACAATAACTTTTTCAAGAATAAAGAGTTTAAAATGTATAAGTTACAAATTATATGTAAATGAAAAAATAGGAGAAAAGTGGCAAAGTTATTTATTAGCTGAAATACCAAATCCAAAGGTTGAAGTTCTATTAAATGAAAGTAAGGTGCTAGAGTACAATTCAAATCAAAAGTGGGATGTATCTAAGGAGATAAGTGAGATAGTAAGTAAATCTATAAGAGTTAGTGTAAATAGTGTAGAGTTAAGTAGAAATAGTTATACATTTAATTCTAAGTTTAAAATTTTATATATTCATGTAGAGCTATCTCCTACAGATTTTATTGAGATACAGTATCAGGTTGATAGGATAAAATACGTGCATAAAACTTTAAATAAATGTGAGTACAGTGTAATACCTGTTTTTAAGAAACAATACTTGACAGGGCAACACTCTTTATTATAGGTGAGTTATGAGTGAAAAATTTACTAAGATTTCAAGAAAAAATATAATAGATAAAATATATACTGATGAAGAGATAATTAAAAGTTCATCTGAAAAGGATATATCTTATTATTCAGATAATTTGTTTTTTGATAGAATTTTATTTAATTTTGATAATAATAGATATGCAAATTCCTTATTTATAAATGAATTTAAAAATAAGGAATATTCTGATGTCCTAAATAACACAAATATAAAGTTTGATTTTGATAAAGCTTGTATATATTTAAGCGAGGGTGACAGTTTTGGAGAATACAATTCAGTTGATATTTATACGCATGAACATAAAAGTTCATCTTTGAATAATTTTTTTCTGCTTGTAGACCAAGATATACCAAAAGGGTCAGAAGTAATATATTATCTAATAACTGATAAAGAACAAACATTTCAGATAAGAGCAAATAATACCGTACCGTATACGATACAAAAAGAGGAAGATATACCTAAAACCGTAAAAATAAGAGCTAAGATATGGTCAAATCTGGCAGGAGAATCACCTAAAATTAATGCAATAGCCCTTCTCTATAATGATGATTTTACAGAGGCTCAAATGGGTTTAATTAATCCTGATTTAGGAAGACTTCCAAATACTGAATATCCAGATTTAAATGATGTAACAACTATATTAAGAGATTCTAAAAATGATGATAAGCTAATAAAAGTAAGCAGTGCTAATGAAGATGTACTACTTAATTATAGTGAAGAAGGAAATTTAGATACAATAAATATTTATGAGACAGTATCAGGAGATAAAAAAGAGGACATTTATCTTATATATGATGATTATGAAAATAGTGATAAAGAAGTTGAAAAAGTCTTAATGCAGGTTATAAGCAAGAAAAAATAGTAATGTATACAGACAATATGGTGAGTTGGTGAAATATGAGAATACAACAGAAAAAAGACAACATTTATGTGAAAGGTCTAGACAAGGTTGATGCATATCTAATAAATGTAATTCAGAGATATTTTGAATATGATGGCAAAAAAGTATTAGGTTCTAAAGAGCAAATTATAGATGAGGTTATACAAAGAGTTAAAGAAGATTTAATACTAGCTCAAATTCAAGATTTATTGGAAGAGTTTTTATTAAAAAAAGGAATATCATTTGAGGAAAATAAAGTGATAATAACTAATAAAGATTTAATAGTTATAAATGGTCAAATAAGAGAAGATAAAAATACTGAAGGAACATAAAACCACAAAATAAGCAGAGGAGGAAACTTTATGCAAGATTTTGAAGAAGAGAAGTACACTATTTCAAAAGAAAGTTTGGAAGGATATACTATGGAGAGTGGTGTTATTATAGGAAAAAAATTAACTAGAGAATTAGAATTAATGGATGAAAATATGTATGAAGTTTATAAGTTATCTTTGTGGATTAAACTGATAAAGGAAGGAATTAGACCAATTAAATGGAACAAATCAGAGTGGAATGGTACTAGAATAGAATTTGAAATAATGAAAACTAAAGAAGATGTACAAATGGCTATGAATGAGTTAACCAATATACTTAATAAATGTTATAAAAAGTATAAATTAAAGGTTGGAATATAATATGCTAGATACTACGTTGAATATAAGTAAAGTAAAAGATGAGATTATAGAAAAAGTTGTAAGTGAAATAGTATCAAACTGTTCAACTGATGAGGAACGATTTATTTTAGAAAATGAATTTAAGACAAAAATTAAGAATAATACGTTAATAACAAGTTTAGATGAACATGAGACAAATATTAACTCTCAATCAATTAACAAGACTATGAATGAACTATACATAGATTTACTGACCAGTTTTAGTGTAGTTAACTCAATGACTGAGTTGATATCAAAACATGATAGTATGAGCATATCATATATAAATAGTATAAAAACAAAAATAAATCAAATAAAAGATAAATTGGAGAGTTGTAGATACTCTACTTCATTTAAACAGATGTCTAAATTTATAATAGAAAGGTTTAGAAATTCAAATAATTTTGATAAAAGTAGAAATCTTCAAAAAGATAGATATGGTCAATGGATACTAGAAAAGTGTTATGTTAATTTTGATGAAAAGGAAAATACATTAACATTACCATTTTTAAAACGGGATAACATGTTGAGGTATGACAATAGAGTATCTACAGCATGTTTAAATTATAGCTTTCAGCTTGGTGAAGGATTTATGCAATCTTACAATAATAAAACATCTCTTGAAAATGCTATAGATGGAAATCCAACATCATTTTGGAGTGATACAATACTGTCAGATGCTCCATTAAGTGTTTCGTTTGAAAATAGCAAACCACAGGTTATATATGTAAGAGATAATTATTTTTATGGAATAGACTCTGGTGCAGTTTGCGACCTTGAACTTAACTTTGAATCTATCAATAAAATAAACGAGATAAATCTTGTTCCATTTACAAAATATCCTATTGACATAGTAGCTATAAGATATAAAATGACAGATGATGAAGATGAGGCGTTGATAGAATTAGTAACACCAGATAATAAGGATAAAACATTAAAAAGTGTTTTTACTAGAGATAAAGTTACATTTAGGTTTCCAGATATAATATGTAAGAGAATATACATATTATTTACACAGAAACATTATATAAGAGAAACATATGTATATAATCCAACTGAAATAAGTAAAAGTTTACTTTGGTTTAATAATAAAAATGACAGAAAAGAAAAAGTGACTAAAGCTGTATTTAAACCAGTGTATTATGATAGAGAATTGGCTAATTCTCTATGGCAACAAATGAATGATAGAATATTATCCTATTCTTATGATGAGTTACTGTCTATAATAGTTGGAAATGACAAGTTGAATCATAAGGTATTAAAGTATGAATACAACTATGGTTTGTATGATATAGGATGTTATAATAATCATTTTGATAGAACAGGTATTTATATAAGTAAACCCGTAAATCTAAATTCAAATATAAAAAGTATACATATAGTAACTGACGAACTACATCCTAAAAATTCATTTGGTAAAACTGTTACTGATATAGAGTATTATATTACTGCATCTGATAATCCAGATACTAAAGATTGGATTCCTATATTTCCAATGAATAAGGATATTATAGAATCCGAACTTCTATTTATCACAGGGAGTACTAGAGCTTACTTTAGATTTGAGGCAGAAACTATTTATAAAGTAATGAAAGATGGAGAAGAGATACCTTTAAATAGTGAAGAGTTTTATATACATAAGAATCCAAAAACTGGATTTTTTTACTGTATTCAAATATTTAACTATGATTATAATGCAGTATATAGTATAAGTTATAAGCCTGTTGCTGGTAGTGATTCTGTGGATTTTTCATCAAAGTTAGAAACAACTATAGAATCTTTTAATGGAAAAAATACATCAATCTTTGAACTTAAATATAGACCATTCACAGAATCTACTGTTGATTATTGTGATGTAAAGGTTGTAGATATATCAACTAATAATATTAACTGTGAAATAGAAACTTTAAACGTAACAGATATATCAGAAAAGGGTAATAGTTATAAGAATTTTAATAATTTAGATGACAAACTCCAATTTTATATATTTGAGAATTCAATTTATTTTAATAAAGAGATAGAAAGTAAATATATTATAGATATATCATATAAGCATTTAGTATCAAAAATAAAAATAAAAGCACTATTTAGAAGAAACACAGTTAAAGACGTATGGCTAACACCTGCTTTAAAAGAAATAAAATATATGATAGATACATTTTAAAGGTGATAATATGAATAATTATAAATATAAAAAGCCAAGTATATTGTTTGAAGAAAGAATTAAAATTCTAATAGAGGATTTAAATAAAAATTTTGGTTCTGGGAAAATAAAGACGAAAACAGAATATCTTTACGAATTTAAAAATATGATTATCGATTTTTACAATAAACTTGGAAAACCATCATTTAAATTCAATAGGGCAGTATATATACCATCATTTTCAGACTATAGTGATATGTTAAAAAAAGCTAAATATGATATGCATATCTTAATATGTAGCTATGAGGAAATAGAAAATAACTTACAAATATATTTTAAAGATGTTAAAGAAGAGACTGGTATATTAATGAACAAACTAAACCATATAGAAATAGAGATAAATGAACTAGATAAAAAAGTGGACTCGTTGAAAACTGTCAGTAATATAATTTATTCAGATGATTTTATAAAAATTAGTAATAGAAATAACTTAAATAATGCTTCTTGTAATGTGTTAAGTGGAGCACTAACACTAGCAACAGTATCAAGTAAATGTGTAAATGACAATATAAATGTACAAGTTTTAGATACATCAAATGGTTTCCCTGGAAATACACATGAAATATATCCATCTTATAATAAAATAAAATACATTGGAGAAGATGATTCTCACATATATTTATCAGATATGTTAGATGGAAATAATGACACTTGGTTTGAGTTTGAAATGTATAATTTAGAAGACGATGTAAAAATAAAAACTGCAATGGTTGGATTTAAGTATAAAGAAGGTATAAGTTGGATAAATGATGATAGTATTTTAAAATTACATTTGAAGATTTCTTTGGATATACCTGTCAATATAAATTGGTTTAAAATTTATGGCATATTAAAACCAAATGTTAACCTACATAATCCTATAATAAAAAGGATAATTGTAAGAGATAAGTATGAAAATGTTCAAATATTATATCTAAATCAATACCTAGATGAAGAAAATACAATAACCTTTAAATCAAGTATAGTTAAAGAAATTATAGTTGAATTAGAACAAGAAGACAGCAATTTTACTAAAGTATGTAGAGAGTATTTTTTAAATATAAATCCAACTAGGATTCCATATTTTTTTTATGATAATGAGAAAGATTATGTACAATTTGATAAGCCTCAAAAAAGTATAGAGATGATAGGACTTAAATATAATCATGATGATAAAAATATAATTTATCCATCTACAAAATCAACTAATAATTTTTTAACAAGAGAGTATATAAAATCTCAATTATTTTATAAAAAGATAAGTGAAGATAATTATAAATTCCAATATGAAGGAGTAAGTGCAAAGAGATATGTTATAGGTATAAAAAATATTGAACTTAAATATAAAGTTTATGATAAATATGGAGTATATCTATCACAGAAATTTTTATCAACTGAAAGTATAAGGTCAATTACTTTAAATTCTAAAGATTACATACCTAAAAGATTTGTGGAATATTTGGACCAAAACAAAAAAATTGATGATTATATTAAATACTATATAAGTTTTGATGATGGTTCAGTATGGACTAGAATAAGACCAAGACATAGGACTGAATATGGTTCTTGTACAATAGCCATAAACAGTAATATATCAACTATAAATAGAAATAAAAATCTTACATATGTTGATATGCTTAATGATGTTAATGAATTTAGATTGAAAATAGAGTTATATAGACCAGAGGAAATAATTGATGAGTCACCTATAGTATATAGTTACAGTATAGATGTAGGTTCGGAGGAAATTATATGATGAACATTCAAGAGTATCAATTAAAAATTAAAGAAGAAGAGATAATAAAAAGACTTTTGAATAATGGAGATTTAGTAACTTTTTATGAAGTGAATAAGTTTATAAGTGAGTTTTTTGAAAAAAAAATAATTGGATTACCTTATTTTAAGCCAATTACATTATTACCATATCAAAATTCGGATAAAGAACAATTTAATACTATGTTTGAAAATATAGAATATGATTTGAAATCTATTTATGAAGTACATAACCATCAAGTAGACTCTTCTATAGAAACTGTAAGTAAGTATGATTTAGAAATGATAAACATATATAATGAAGCAAATAAGATTATTGCTTATTCAGAAATAGCAAATGAGTTTTCAAGCAAAAAAAAGTCGTATTATCCTTATGTTATAACTTTTAATACACTTGAAGATACAAACACTATAAACTTAGTAAAAAATAATATACCTAAGTCAACTTGTGAAATAGATTACAATACATCTACTCTTAGAAATGAACTTCATTCAATTCCGGATGACAAAATAGATTTGAGTAAGTCAAATTTGAAAATATTATCAAATGGGCAAGAGATAAGTACAAATACAAATTTGATATTAAACGAGGCTCTTAATGAAAGTATATCATTGAATATAACGCCAATTAAAAATGAAGTTCAAATAATTACTATAGACTTAGAATTGGATGATATCAAAACAATATCTAGAATTGAACTTAGTGGTTATTCACTACAGGATACCGTTATAACATTATTACTTTCTTCTGACAACAAGAACTTTAAAGAGAAGTTTAAATGCAATGGAGAAAAAAATAATATATGGAGATTTAACAAGGAAGATGTTTTATCAATTAAATTTATAATTGAAAAATACGAAATTGACCAAGAAGAAATAGATAACTTAGGTTCATTATTTGTATTAAATAATATTTCACTTTATAATGACAAATATTCTAAAACTAGTGTGTATACAAGCAATAAAATCAATATTGATGAACCTATATCAAATATAACATTAAATCCAAAAAATAAAATACCACCGATGACAAACATATCGTATTTTGTAGGTATAGAAGATAAGAATAATAGTGTAGAATGGAAGAGTATAAAGCCAGGTATAGCTTTAGACTTAAATCTCTTATATAAAGAAGAAAAGCTACTTAATTACTATACATCTGATTTATTTGGAAAGCGTGATTTTGATATAGAGTTAAAAAATTTTTTGTTTTATGTACAACAACTTCCAGAGTATGTAAACTTAAATTCTATTGAAATGAGAACTGGACATTCTCAATGGATGATTGAAAGGTTAGATGTAAGTGATAAATATAATCAAGAATATCCAAGTTCCTTAAAGGTATCTATAAATGATTATGCAAAACATAGAGTCACTGGAATAGCACCAATGGATGCAAATACTATGGAGATAATGTGCAAAAGTGTATGGAATTATATAGTAATGAGTCAATATGTTAATTGTCTTGAAGAGACTGTAATAGAAAATAAATATTTTAGCTTTGAAAAGGACAAGGAAGTGTTTGATGTAATTGTACTTGTGAATGGAAGACAAGTATTTAAAAAGGATAATACATATGCATTTAAGTTAAAAAAAGGAGAAAACAAAGTTCAAATAATGTTTTTACTTGGTAAATTAGATTTATCAGAACCAGTAAAAACCATCAAGCATAATTTTAATTTAATGTCTAATAGTGATTCTATATTTGCTGGTTCAAAGATGGAAAGAGTAACATATAATTCTTTAGTGAAAGATATAAGTGCTCATTCTCTTAAATATTATGCAATAAAATCTACAGATAATATAGACGGTATAGTTGTAAAATTTGACCCCAATTATATGATTAGTCCAAATGACCCTGTGAATATTGAATCAAAAGAAAAAAAGATTCCTCAATATCAAAGACCAGACATAAAAATTAATACAGCTGAATATTTTAGAATATTTGTAAAATATAAATATATGTTACCATCAACAATTAAAAAGTTAAAATCTATGGATGGTAATAGTTTAATAAGATGTAGAGTAATGGCTAAATTGTCTACTTCAGATATATCTGTCACTCCTGTAATCAATAATATAAAGGTGGTGGCCGAATAATGTCTATAACATTATATACGAAATCATCTGATAAAGAAAATAAAGTTAGTTTAAGATGGGAGAATACATCAAGTTCACCATATTTGTACAGAGTATTTAGAAAAAAAATAGGAGATGATTTTGGCAATTCTGTTGATGAAGTATTTCAGCCTATTTCTGTATGTGAACTAGAAAAATTAGAAAGTGACATAAAGGTATTAAATATACATCCAAATATAGGAGAAGAAATTAGTTTTAAATGTTATAGGGGTATTACATGGAGTATTAAGAAGTCAGCTTCTTTAAAAAAATGGATGGAAGAGCCTTGCAAAGAGGATACAAGAGGATATGGTCTTGGTAAAATAAATGTAACTCCTGTATCAAATAGAGAATTTTGTGAAAATCCAGATAGTTTGTTGAGAGACAGCAATGGGATGTATGTTTATGATGTAATAGTTATAGGGTTTTCTAGTGGTGAAGATTATACAAATGAAAATAAATTAAACAAAATGGCATTAGATGCTATATTTGAATTTATGAACACAAATAGAAGTGTTATTGCAAGTCATGATTTAATTTCATCTATATTTAGAGAAGATGAAAGCTTAAATAGATTAAGAGAATTTTTTAATGTAAAAGTTGGAAAATGGAAGGAAGATAATGTATTTTTTGATGAAGGTCATGGATTTACAAGTGCTGTATGGGGGAATGAAGTAGTTATAAATAAATCAGATTCAGTTACATTATATCCTTGGAATATAGGAAATAATGAAGAAAAGATAAAAATATCATACACTCATACTACATCGAACTTTGCATATGGAGATATATGGTTTAATATAATACCACAAAAAACAGAAGGGAACTCAAATTGGTCTGTTTCACAAGAAAATGCATCCTCATATTATCTTACGACATGGAACAATACTGCTATGATTCAAATAGGACACAATATAAATGATATTGAAGATATTGAGGAATGTGAGAAGAAAATATTGGCAAATACTATTTTTAGAATGAAACAATTGACTGAAAATATGTCTATTGAAGACAAGCCTGGAGACACGTCTATTCCAATTAAGCCAAGTATAACAAATCAGTATACTATTGAAGATAGGAAAGTCATTTTGGAGTATACTTCTATGGATACAGGAAGTATATACCAATATTATGTAGAAGGAATAGATTTAAGTACAAAGGTAGTAACTGAATCAAATGTAGCTACAACAATCGTTACTACAGGTATCAAAGATTACAATTGGTGTTTACATCCTGTAGAAAGTGATATTAATCCAATTATTTTAAATAATCCATCTATTATATACAATAAAACTCAAAGAGAAACAATTATGACACAACCTTTACAAAAAGGATATTATATGTTTAGGATTTATACAACTGATTATTCAGATAATAAATCTAAAGTAGAAACTAAGATTTTTCATGTAGATGGTAAAGCAGGTGAAACTTCAAATAGGGTATTAGATGAAATTCCAAATGCTGTCAAGTTTAATAATAGGTATAGAGGTCCACAAGAAAGTTGTAAGATAAGTTCAATGTATCATCAAGTGTATTATAATATAAGAAAATTAAGTGACAAGATAGATAGATTAGATGTAATGAAAGAAGAAGTGCTTATAGATTCAAGTTATAGTTATGGAAGCTTTATAGATATAATTGGCAATATACAAGAAGAAATAGACATATTGTATGATGTAAGGGGGGATTAGATGGATAGAGTTGTTATTAATAATTTGCCAGTAGCAAATAGAAATGATTTTGGATATAAAGCAATAAATACAAGTTCAATGCATAATGATAATCAAAACAATATGCT
The DNA here is from genome assembly GCF_020662285.1 of Clostridioides sp. ES-S-0108-01. NCBI lineage: Bacteria > Bacillati > Bacillota > Clostridia > Peptostreptococcales > Peptostreptococcaceae > Clostridioides > Clostridioides sp. ES-S-0108-01. The sequence goes on from NZ_JADGMN010000001.1 coordinate 251,537, forward strand.
AAATGATATACTAGATTTATTTAATAAAACTAATGAGATAGAACGTATGTTAAATAATAATATAAATTTAATAAAACTTGAAAATGCTCAGTTGGAAGCTGTAAACTCAAACTTAATACAAAAGTATAATCAGTTGTTAAATAAGTATATTGATATACAAAAATCTAATAAATTAAGAAAAAAAATAATACTACCCCAAGATTGTAAGTCTGATGAGAGTGCATTTGGAGCTATAATAAATAACATGACATCAGATATAACTATAAGACCCTCAAAAAAGATTTCAAAATTAGCTGTTTTTGATGACGTATCAAATTCCATGTTTATTCCAAAAAGTCTTGTAGTTAAGACAAAAACTACTAGTTTTGGTGTTATATCAGAACAAGACAATGATGTATATGCTCCTTTTTCTAAAGATAATAATTTATATTGGACAAAAAGAGTAGTTACAAGTAATTCTGTAGATTTTTTGGATACAGAGTATGAGATTAATCTTCCAGAAGATATTATGACCACATCAGAAATGAATGAAATATATATACATCCATTTTTATGTAGTGTAAAAAATGTATACATAAGATTTGGTGATTCTAGTTATTGGGAAGAAATAGAGGGAATTGAATATCATTCAGCAATAACACGAAATAATTCAACAAATGAATTTTTAAATTCAGTTAGAGCTTTCAGAATAAACTTTCCTAATAAAAAGGTTAATCAAATAAAGATAGTTTTAAGAAGTTATAATTATGAAGAATGTGAAACAAATCTAAGAACTTTTATTTACGGTATAAAATCTTTAGGAGCGTATATAAATTATTATAATAATTACAAAGCTTCTACATTTAGTTTTAAATGTAATATTGATGAGAAGAGAGATGTAATGATTACAGGTATAACTCCGCACTTTAATAATAGCAGTGATAGTGGAAAGTATTCCGAAGACTTCATATTTGATGTATATTATGAAGATAAAGGAGAATATTACCATAAAATAGTAGATACTTTTCCATTTAAACCTCCTGCAAAAAATTTGATGTTTAAATGTAGAATAGGAGAAACTTATAGTGAAATAAATATAAAAAGTATAGATATAAATTATACTTATTGTGGCGAAGACTAGTAGTATTTTTAAGTTTGAATGACTATATTTAATATTTTGCATATGATATAATTAGTAGTACAAATTTGGAGGTGGTACTTTTGATAGTATTAGTGTGAGATTTATAATAAAATATTTTTAAATTTTGTCTTTATAAAAGACTTTTTTTTGTTTCTTAATTGTCGATTGTGACAAGTGACCTATATACTCTTATGCTTAGATTTATTATTGAAATAGTGGGTAGAGTGATATTGAAAAATTAGGAGGTGAAAACTATGCATTTATTATACAAAAATAAAAGTGAAATTAAAACAGTAACTAAAATTGTAAATATTATTTTTAAAATCATTGATGAGTTAAAATTATTTATTAATAACGTATTGATATACAATATAAATAAAGATGAGTTAAGATATTATTTCTTGAAATTTGATTTACATAATAAAAACTTGTTATTTAATATAAAGCTCTACAATTCAATTACGAAGACAGTCGTTATAAAAAGTTATGTATTAACAGATTTAATAAGAGACTGTGAAACTAAAAAAATAGAATTAAAATTGAACTATGATATAAAAAATATGATATTAAAATCAAAAGAGAATATACATAAAGATATTACGGAAATTTATATATAATTTTATTAAATTCATGGGAGGATTAATATGAATTTTACTATTTATAAAGATATAGATAATTATGTCACAAGAGAAAATAGCGTCCCAAAGCCACCAGAAAAAGGAGAGATAATGATATGTCAAATATGTAATAAGCCAATAATGCCAGAACACTTTTCTATAGATGAATATAAAAGAAAGAGAGAATTTAAGTGGCATATACATCCAAAATGCTTTGAATACATAGATAAACTAGCAGATAAATCAGTTCCTGGTCTACTTAATGAAAGAAAATGTTTATTTAAGTAAATATTTTCTTATATAAATGTATAGTTTTATAATCTTAATAGATAAGAAGTAATAATATAATGCTAAGAAGGTATATAATATGAAGAAAAAAATAACTTATAAAAATAATTTGCAAAAGTATGGAATGAGTGAATATCAAAAAATACATGATTTGGTATATGAATTACAAGCTGGTTCAAAAGATGCAGCACAAGAGCTAATTAATTCGTTTAGAACAATGTTAAATAAGTATATTTCTTTAATAGTGTATGGACAATATTCTATAGAAGATTACTCAATAAGAAGTTTTATTAAATTATTTGTAGAAGAAGAAAATGAACGATTGAAATTAAATTCATATTTTGTTAATGGTCATGGTCAAAGGGTTGCAGATAAGACTGTTGCAAAAATAGTTGGTATATTTTCAAATAATGATAAAGAAGACATACAACAGGAGATATGTGCTATTTTTTTATCGATGTGCCATAAATATAAAGATACAAAGCCGTCTTTTCACAATTATATCAAGAGAAATTTTCATTATTATGTTTTTAGACATTTAGAAAAATTATCTAAAGACCCTATAGCAAGAGGTCTATATTATCAGAAAAAAATATGCAAGATATATGATTCTGACCAACAATTACCTATAGAAGAAACTATTTGTGATAAAAATGCACAAAAAGAAATAGACGAAGTGCTCGATTATGTCGAGCTTTTTTATAATCTACAGTTGTCGATTGCAATAATTGAAAAAGATATGGTTATAAATATATATGATGATGAATTTTTAAATAATAATTGGATTAATGGAATTACATGCTCTAATATATTTAAAAATCTTACAATATTTGAAAGACGGATACTAGTAATGTGGTATATGAAGGATAATACTGATTCAGAAATAGCAGAGATGTTTGGGTTTTGCAGAGGTACAATAAATAAAAAAAGAGCTTGTGCAAAATCTAAATTGAAAAAAGCTGTTAGATTGATTAATTGCTTAAGTGAATGAGAATTATTACTGCTATGAAATTTAGACCACTCTAACAACTTGAAGAGTGGTCTTATTGAGGATTATTCTAATTCATTTGCAATAGTATTATAAAAATTTGCTGATTCTATTAGCATCTGTTTAAAGTCTGTAGACCTTTCATTGTAGTAGATTCTTCCTTTTTCAGTTATCTTATAGAGTTTTTTACGTTCTTTTTTAGTTGCAACTTCAATAAGACCTTTTGTAAGCATTTTTTCTATTATTGGATACATAGTTCCATTGCTAGGTTTCCAAGATAAATTAAAACTACCTATATAATCTGTAACTTCCTTTCCATAAACACAACCGTCTTTTTTTATCATTAAATTTAACGTGTACAGCTCTAAAAATATGCCACTAGAAAATTTATTGTCATTTTCTTTTGTATTTACCGCTTTCATACCCATTGTCGAATATTTCATATGTTTTCTCCTTTTAAATATTATTTTTATAAATTCTGATAGAGTTATTAATAGACAATTTACATGATAAATAATTTACATTATGTATTTGAATAATATAATTGAATCTACACTATGAATTTTGGCTTATATATTTTATATAATTTTTACATGTACTTGATTATTATTATATAACATCAAACAGTCGCAAACAACAATTAATAAGTTATAAGATATTTACTTTTATGCTATAAATAAAATTTTAAATAAAGGAATGGTGAATAAATATGTGTAATACAAATATACAAGAAGAAACTATTTTAGAACAAATAAAAAAGATAAATGAAGAAGACAACAAAATTGTTACTAATATAGTAGATAATTTTATAAATAAGATTTATGATGAAATTAATAATAATGAAAACTTTAGTTTAAAACATGGTTTTTTAATTGTAGGAAAATTATTAGTTATTTTAGCACAATCATTATGTGATAATGAAGAACATTTTTCGAAGGAATGTGATGAAGCAAAAGACATGGTTTTAAACAAGATTATGGAAGCTATTATGCCAAAAGTTGATTGTGGAAAAGTTATTGATGAAGATTTTGACATAGAAAATTTATCAATAAGAAGAATAATGCTTGCACTTGGAATAGCCATAGATTACATTATGTGGAAAACTGATTTAGCAAAAAACTATCAAGAAAATAATATTAAGTAGCTATATACTAAATAAGAGTTTTGACAAAGTAATATTTTATATGGCAATATAAAGAGTATAGAAAGTATTAGGAGGAACATTGAGTGTTAAAAAAGTTATTTGGTATTATGAAAAAAAGACAAAAAGTTGATGAAGCAAAAGAAGAAGGTGAAATAATATTAAAAAATGGAGAAGGATTATATAAAGAAGAGTTTATCGAAGAAGAAAAGATATTAATTGATAAAAAAGGAATTGTAAATAAAGAAGATAAAGTTTTAGAACAAGAAACATTTCTATATAATGAAGATGACAAAATGCTAGTTAATAAAGATATAGCATGTTGTAATAAAAGCGAGAATTCATATATAAAAGAAATAAATATTAATACTGATAATAAAACGTTGAATAAAATGGAAACAGTAATGATTGATAAATACATATATGATGGAGATATAGTAGAAGAAATAATAGATAAAGATTTATTAATTAATGAAGAAACTATAGAATTAGATGAAAAAGAAATATTTATTACTGAAGAAAAGATGAGTATACATAAAAAAGAAGTGTCGATTGAAAATAAAGAAGCAGATTTAAAAAAATTTGAAGAAAAACAGATAAAAGAAACGAGTGAATACTTAACAGAAGAAGATTTAGATTATATAAAAGAAATAAAAATAAAAAGGGGGAAAAGTATAAAGGCAATAAACTTGTATACTAAAGAAGAGCAGATTTTCGATACTCATATACAGTGTAGTAAAACCCTTAAAATACCATTAGGATATATAAGAGAAAATTTAAAATATGGATATATGGATTACTTTGGAGATGCAATAAACTATTTAAGTAAAGTGTTAAATGTGGAAGAGTACTGTAAAAATGAATGGAGCTATTTAGAAAATAATAAATCTCCATCTGAGATATTTAATATTCTCAATGATAAAATATTTAGTACAAGACTTTCTGATAAAAAGAGAAATGAAATTTTGACCAATGATAAAATTGAAGCATTAAAAATGAATTATAAATTTGAATGTATTGACGTAGAATATGATGAATATTTTAAAAAATATAAGTCTATAATCAAAAGAGGTGGAAAGAAAAAGATTGAACTAGTAAATAAAAAAGGTGAAGTATTAGAGATATTTAAGTCTTTAGAAGAATGTTCTATTTATTTACAAAAAGAAAAAAATGAAGTTATACAGATGTTAAAGTATGGAGATACAAAAGTAGGAAGAAATTTTATAAGATATAGTTTGAGAAATATTTAATTTCATTTTAAATTCATGAGAGTTTCATTTCTGATTCACACATTTAATATTATTTTAATGTAAAATAATAAAAGTGAAGTATTGTACAATCAAAATTAAGGAGGATATTAATGTCTGAAGAAAAAAATCCAAAAGAAAATCCATTAGATGAAATTAAAAAATCAGATAATGTAAGTTCTAAAAAAGATGATGTGTCAGATGAAAAGAATACTGATAACAAAATTAAAAAAAGAGAGGTAAAACTAAATAACAAAACACTTAAAGCAGTTATAGCAATTGTTGCAGTAGGAGCTATATGTTTAGGTGGAGGTTATATTTTTGGCAAAGAAGCTGGAAGAAAATTGCCTGCTACTTCAAAACGCTATAATAGCAATGAAGTAGTGGCTACTATTGGGGATAAAAAAATAACAGGTGAAATGTTAAGAAAGAGAATGGAGCCATTATTTTATTTAAATGCAAAAACTACTATGACTGATGATGAAATACGTTCATATGAATCAAATATGATTGAGACTATGATTACATCTGATATATTATCCTCTGAAGCAGCAAAAGAGAAAATAAGTATAACTGATGACGAATTGGATGCTCAGTATAATAATTTAATGACTAGTATAGAATCTGCAATGGGGATGACTAAAGAAGAGTTTTTAAAACAGTTTGATTTGACTGAAAAATATATAAAAGATGATATGAAAAAAGAACTAGTAGCATCAAAATATTTAAATGAAAAAGCAAAAGTTACTGATAAAGAAGCAGAGAGTTATTATAATAAAAACAAGAGCAATTATTTACAAGTTAGAGCCTCACATATCTTAATAAAAACTGTTAATGATAAAGGTAAACAAGTTAGTGATAGTAAAAAAGCTGAACTTAAGAAAGATGCTGAGGAAATACTTAAAAAAGCCCAAGCTGGGGAAGATTTTGCTACTCTAGCCAAAAAATATTCTGAAGATAGTAGTGCAGAATCAGGTGGAGATTTAGGTTTCTTTGGTAAAGGTCAGATGGTGGAATCTTTTGAAAAAGCAGCATTTGCATTGAAAAAAGGAGAAACATCTAACAAACTTGTAGAAAGTGATTATGGATATCATATAATTAAGAAAACCGATGAAAAATATCAACCATTTGAAGAGATAAAATCCGATTTAGTAAGTAGTCTAACATCAGAAAAACAAAACCTACTTATACAAAATCTAAAAGAAAAGTATAATGTTAAAATTACGGATAAATATCAAATGAAAGCTAAAGAATAGATGAAGTTAATTTATTAAAAAAAGAAAAATTTGCTATATGATAAAAGCTATTTTTGCTCTCAAAATAGAGAGTCTAAAATAGCTTTTATTATTTTGTAGTAAAATCCATTTATATATATGAATTGATAAAGAAATAACATGCAAAAAAACGTTAATAAAAAATATTTCAAATTTGAATTCTTTAAATAAAAATTAAAAAAATAAGCAAAAAAGAATTAAAGGTTTAAGATATGGTTTAAATATATGTATATTAACATTTTTGACTGAAGATACTAAAAAAATAATATTTTTCATAATTTTAAAAAATATAATAAAGAAATGAAAATACTGTTGATAACCTATTGAGTAAACATAAGAAAGATGATATTATAAGTATGTACTAAAATGATTAAAGCAATTTTAGTACTAAATTTAATTATAAAAACAATAAGGGGGGCGTTTTTTTATGTCAAATACGGAAAGCGTATCTAAAAAAGGTGGTCATCCGAAGAGTTTTTGGCTTATTTGCATGACAATTTTATGGGAAAGATTTAGTTATTATGGTTTAACAGCTTTATTGGTATTATTTTTTACAGCAAGTGTAGCTCAAGGTGGTTTAGGTCTTTCTACTCAAGAAGCGACATCTATGTATGGATTATTTACAGGTCTTATATATCTTACACCATTAGTTGGTGGTTGGTTAGCAGATAAAGTTTTAGGTCAACAAAAATGTATTTCTATAGGTGCACTTTTAATAGCAATAGGTGACTTCGTACTATTTGCTTCATCTACATCTATTTCAATGGTTTGGGTAGGCCTATCAATAATCATTTTAGGAAATGGTTTTTTTAAATCAAGTTGTTCAAATATAGTTGGGGATATATACCCTAAAACTGATGTGTCAAGAAAAGATGCAGCATACAGTTTATTCTATATGGCAGTAAATGTAGGTGCATTTATAGCTCCAATAATATGTGGATTGCTTTCTGACAATATATTTGCAGTAAGGGGAGCAAGTGGAGATATAGTATCTTATGGATATAAGATGGCATTTTTAATCTGTGGTATAGGTATGATGTTAGGTATGGTTATATTTACACTTTTTGCACCAAAATTATTAAATGAAGTTGGAAAATATCCTGTGACTAAAGGCAATAAAGGTGAAAAAATTGAGTATGGACCACTTACTAAGTTGGAGAAAAATAGGATAATAGCAATGGTTGTTTTATTTTTATTTGTGGTCTTATTCTGGACAGCATACTATCAAACACAAAGTTCGTTTATGATTTATGTAAGGGATAATGTAAATAGAACTCTATTTGGATTTGAAATGCCAGTAGCATGGCTTACATCACTAAATGCTATATTATGTGTTGCTTTATGCCCAGTATTAGCTGCACTATGGGTTAAATTATCTAATACAAAAAGAGGTGATTTCTCTATTCCAGTTAAAATGGGATTAGGAATGATAATAATGGGTGTTGGTTTTATAGTTATGGTATTTGCTACATTAGCTAATGGTCCAGATGGAATGGTAAAGGCTAGTATATTGTTTATAGTGCTGACTTATATATTTACAACAGTAGGTGAATTATTCTTATCTCCTATAGGACTTGCGATGTTTAATAAATTAGCTCCAGCTAAGTATGCTACATTATCTATGGGAGCATGGTATCTAACAAGTTTTTTTGCAAGCTTATTATCAGGAAAGATTGCTGGTTTTACAGCCACACTTGGTTTTCTACAGATATTTGGAGGAATAGCAGTTATCTTAATAATATTTGGCTTAATATTATTGGGAATAAGAAATATATTAACAAAATTAATGGCTATGGATTTACTAACAAAAGAAGAATAATTCATGTTGAATTAGTATAAATATAAGGAAATTACATTTAAATATAAAATAAAATGTAATTTCCTATTTAATTATGAAAAAAGCTTTATGTAGATAGATATTATAATTAAAATTATAATTATTAAAATTAGAGTATATAAGATTTATATAAATTATATGAAAAATATTTATGTAATAAGTTTTACATACTTATATATTTAGTTATTTTATTATTTTAAGGAGGTCTTGTTGTGAATATAAAAGATAGATTAAGTGGATTAAGAAGACTTATGGAAGAAAAAAATATAGATGCCTACATGATTCCATCTTCTGATAATCATCAAAGTGAATATGTAGGAGATTACTTCAAATCAAGAGAATTTATATCAGGATTTAATGGTTCAGCTGGTACAGTTATTGTTACTAAAGATGAAGCTGGATTGTGGACAGATGGAAGATATTTTATACAGGCAGAGTCTCAACTAGAAGGAAGTACAATAAAATTATTCAAAATGGGGCAAGAAGGTTGCCCAACTACAGATGAATATTTGTATACAAATATTCCTGAAGGTGGAACTTTAGGCTTTGATGGTAGAGTTATATCTGCTAGAGAAGGAGCTACATTAGCTGAAAAATTATCTAAAAAAGGTATAAAGATAGAATATCAATATGATTTAATAGATAGTATATGGACAGATAGACCTGCTTTATCAGATAGTAAAGCGTTTTTATTGGATGTTAAATACTGTGGAGAAAGTTTTAGCTCAAAGTTAGCTAGATTAAGAGAAAAAATGAGTGAAAAAGGTACTTCTACTCATGTAATAACTACTCTTGATGATATAGCATGGCTATTTAACATAAGAGGTGGAGATGTTAAATATAATCCGGTTGTACTTTCTTATGCAGTAATAACTTTAAAAGAAGTATATCTGTTTGTTGATGAAAGCAAATTAAATGAAGAAATATTAAATGAACTAGCTAAAGAAAATGTTCAAATAAAGCCATATAATGATGTGTATGAGTTTGTAAAAAATATAGACAAAGCTGAAAAAGTTTTAGTGGATGGAACTAAGCTTAGCTATACAATTTACAATAATATACCTTGTGAAGTTGAGAAGGTTGATGAATTCAACCCAGTAATGTTCTTTAAAGCTCAAAAAAATGAGATAGAATTAGAAAACATAAGAAATTCACATGTAAAAGATGGTGTAGCTTTCACTAAATTTATGTACTGGTTAAAGAAAAATGTAGGTAAAATAGAAATCACTGAGATAAGTGCTACTCAAAAATTAGAGGACTTAAGAAGAGAGCAAGAAGGTTTCTTTGAGCCAAGTTTCAACACAATTGCTGCGTATAAAGAACATGCTGCAATGATGCACTATAGTGCAACTCCAGAGTCAAATTATAAATTAGAAGCAGAAGGATTATTTTTGGTGGATTCAGGTGGACAATATTATGATGGAACTACTGATATAACTAGAACTACAGTTTTAGGACCTATAAGTGATGAATTAAAACTACACTTTACTTCTGTAGCAAGAGGAATGATAAATCTTTCTAAGGTTAAGTTTTTGCATGGTTGTAGAGGATATAACTTAGACATATTATCTAGAAGTTGTATGTGGAATATGGGAATTGATTATCAATGTGGAACTGGACACGGTATAGGATTTGTGTTAAATGTTCACGAAGCTCCAAATGGATTTAGATGGAGAGTAGTACCTGAAAGATTTGATAGTGCAGTTCTTGAAGAAGGAATGGTAACTACTAATGAACCAGGTATATATATAGAAGGTTCTCATGGTATAAGAACAGAGAATGAAATCGTAGTTAGAAAAGCTGAAAAGAATTTCTATGGTCAATTTATGGAATTTGAAGTTGTTACATTAGCTCCTATTGACTTAGATGGTATAGTTCCAGAATTAATGAATCAAGATGAAAAAGATTATTTAAACTGGTATCATAAACTAGTTTATGATAAAATATCTCCTTTCTTAACTGATGAAGAAAGAGAATGGTTAAAAGTTTATACTAGAGCTATATAGTTTGTAACTGGATATAATAAAAAGAGTGTGTCTCAAAATGAACTTTTTAGTTTATGAGGCACATTTTTTTGTATGAAATAAAATATATTTTTATCATTTCAACAATGAAAAAGAAGCTTATCGCTAGTTTGAGACAGCCCCTTTTATGATATCTTTTATTAAGTTTAGAAAAAATTTTAATTTGATAATTCTACTAATTTTTTATTCATTATAAGCAGTATAAATCCAAATATCAATAAAAATGATGGTATAACTATGAATACTTGTAACATACCTAATTGGTCTATAATAGCTTGTGTATAACCAGATAATTTATTTGCTGCAAATTTACCTAAAAACCAAACACCCATTAGGAATGAAATATACTTTTCAGGTGAAAGTTTATTTACCATACCATATCCAACTGGAGAAAAGCAAATTTCTCCTATACTTTGGAATGTTAAAAATCCAACTACCCAAAATACACTTGCCTTATGAATTGAATTGGGGTCTGTTCCTGTTTGCATAACTGCTACTATCATGAATAAAAATGCTATAGCCAATAGTATAAAACCTAAGCTCATCTTTTTAGGTACACTTAAATCACCTTTTTTAGTTTGAGATAATTTTACCCATACTAGAGCAGATATAGGTCCAAGAATGACACAAAGGAGACCATTGTATGAATCTATCCATGAAGTAGGGATTTGAAAATTGCCAACAGTAAGATTTATGTGTTCCTTTGTATAGAGTGCAATAGACATAGAGGCTTGGTTATATGCTATCCAAAAAAATACTGTAAAGAAAGCTAATACCAATATTACTATTATTCTTTTTTTTTCAATCAAAGTTAATGGCTTTGAAGCGAGCATTTTCTTATATTCCAGTGCTTTTTTTATAGATTCTCTCCCATTACTGGATTCATTATTTAAAGGTTTATAAAACTTTTTGTTACCAAATACAAAGAAGAATAAACCTATTAGAACTGTAATTGATGAAAATAAGAATACATATCTATACCCATACATGCTTATAGAGGCTCCACTTTTTACAGCTAACCATTCATTAGCAACTAAACCACATATTAAAGGTCCAAATAAAGTACCTAGATTAGTAGCCATATATGTAATAGAGAAAGCTCCATCTTTTCTTGGGTCATCATTGGTATATAAATTTCCAACCATAGTATGTAAGTTTCCTTTATAAAAACCTATTCCTAATCCAGATAAGAATATCATGATGTTTATATCCATCTTACTATTTGCTATGTATCCTAAAAAATAGCCAATTGAAACCATTATCATTCCAAGTATTATACAGTTTTTAGGACCTAGAAATCTGTCACTGACCCATCCACCAATAACTGGAGAGAAATAAGTCCATGCTAAAAAAGATGCAAGCATTGATGCGGATTCTGCTGGTGTTAACCCTAAACCACCTTTGGAGACTTGTTCAGCTAAAAATAATAATAATACCAATTTCATACCATAGTATGCAAGTCCCACAAAAGTAAATATTGAACAGCAGAAATATAAATCTTTAGGTTGTTTAAGTTTTTCTTGAGTTTTTAAAACTGACATATGTCGAGAACCTCCAGATAAATAATTTAACAAAATTTTACCATACTATATGAGTATATGTTTTTTTCATAGGGACGTCAACTTATGAGATAATTTAATTAAGTCGAAATATATGTAAAAATAGTATCATTTTTGTGTATTCAGTAATATTTTTTTATGATAATATATGTTATTATTATATTAAAATACAAACATATTATGGAAAGGATATGCCAATTTAGCAGTTCGATTGATTGTTTGGCAGGTGAGATGAGCTATGATAAGAAAAAAATCTGAATTACAAGTAGAAGTAAAAGAAAATTTAAATGGTGGTATTGGAAAGGTTAAGCTTGAAAACATAATAAAAAATGAAGAGCTTAAGGGAAAAGGAAGATTATTTAAAAGAATAGCTTTACCAGTAGGAAGTTCAATTGGTGTGCATGACCATACAACAGATTTTGAAGTATATTATATACTAAAGGGAAAAGGTAAAGTATTTGATAATGGGGAATTTGTAGAAGTAAATGAGGGTGATGTAGTGTATACAGCTGATGGCGAAAAACATTCTATAGAAAATATAGGAGAAGAAAATCTTGAGTTTGTAGCACTAGTTTTATATATGTAAAATATGGAGGAGGAGTCATGACAGGCAAGATAGAAGAAATTAAGGACAAGATAAATAGATTTTGCAACTCCAATTTAAATCAAGAATACAAAGATATAAGCTTTAAAATTTTGCAAAACCTTTTAGATAATAATAAAGAGATAATTCATTCTTCTAGAGCTGATATATGGTCTTCAGCTATACTAAATATAGTTTTAGAGCAAAATCTTTTATATAATAAGAAGCATCCACTACATATAACAAAAAAAGAGTTTTCAAAACAAATAGGTGTTTCTTTAAATACTATAAATAATAAATCGTCTTTAATAAAAGATGTTTGTAGTATTGACTTTTTAAATCAAGATACTATAGCTATTTCTAATGTAGAATTTTGGGTAAAAGAGACCAATTCCAAATCAAAGTCTGTAGATTTAGATTTAGAAAAGAAGAAAATACTATATAAAAGATATATTAAGCTATCACAAGATGCGAATAGTGATATTGAATCAATTAGGTATATGGAGGAAGCTGTAAATATCGGAAAAAGTATGATTACTAAAGAAGATAAAGAACTTGGATTTTGGAAAGGTTTATCTACTAGAGCCTATATGATAGCACTTGAATCTCTTGCTAGGAAATTAGAAAGTATTAATAATTTAGAGGAATCCAAAAAAGTATTGGAATATTTAATAGAAATTAATCCTAGTGATGAGCAAGGAATAAGATATAAATTATTAAATATATTAATTAGATTAAATGATAGGACTTCAATAAATAAATTATTTGAACTTTATAAAGAAGAAAAATCTGCTACATGGATGTACAGTAAAGCTCTTTATTACTTTAAAAATAAAAGTATGTTTTTGGCAAATGATTCTATTAAGATTGCTAGAAGTAAAAATAAGTATGTTGGATTGTATTTATTAGACTGGCGAAATGCTTTTGGTAGAGAATTTGTTACAGAAGAAGAAAAGGCAGAAGCTGTATATTACTATGATGAAAACATAGTGATTTGGAATGAAGTCAAAGGTTCTATGGATTGGTTATTAAAAAAAATGTTGGAATTTTCATAAAAAAAACTACTCCTTACTTTTATATAAGTAAAAGGAGTAGTTTTTAATTTATACATCTAGTTTTAAATCTTCTGGTTTTATTAAACCTTTTTTTCTCATAAATTCTGAAATCAACAAAGTTACAATAGCAGGAAGTATAAAGTTAAGTAAAAATATACCAACCCACATAGATATACCTCCTTTTCCAGCACTTTGCATAGCAGTCACTGTTCCAAATTGTCCAACCAATCCACAAGTACCCATACCAGAACCAATAGGGATATTTTCCATTTTGAATATTGTTGTAGATAATGGTCCAAGTAATATTGAAGCTACCGTCGGTGGTATCCAAATTTTCCAATTTTTTATTATATTAGGGACTTGTAACATAGAGGTACCAAGACCTTGTGCCACAAGACCACCCAAACTTAGCACCATACAAATAGCTGCACTACTAATAGGTAATGTAAGAGCTGTTCCAACAAGTGCACAAGAAAATAGTACAAGGGGAGGTGCTTGAAGTCCATATGCAATAGCCACTGCTATGGCTGGACCTGTAGCTTGTTTAGCAATAGGACTTATAACTTCAGTAAAAAGAGAAATATTGAAGTTATCTCCTAATGTATTAAAAATTGTTCCAATTAAAAGGGAAGAAAAAAGACCAAATGCCATATAACTTAGTGCATCAATAAGATACCTTTGAACAGAAATTTCAATGTTTTTTCTTTTAATAAATAATTTGAAATTTCTTTTTTTGTAATTGATTTCCAATTCAAAATCCTCCTCATATAATATAAGTATAAATTTCTTTTGAATTAATTATATAACTTTTCAGCTGACAAGACAAATGTTATTTCACTAAAATTAGACTATTGTAATAGTAAGAAATTAACAGTAATTTTAGTTTTAAATTTTAAATTTATGGTTTATAATTAATATAGGGATATTCTGAAATATAATAATTTTCCAGTTTATCCCAATATTTAACTTAGGTAGATTGCTTACAAAACAAATGATTATATATTAGGCTAAAAGGAAGTGGATAGATGAGATTTGTAGAAAATAAGAAATACAGAAAAATTGCCATAATTATATCTATTCCTATATTGCTTGTTGCGCAGTACTACCTTTTTAAATTTGGAATACTTAGACCAATGGTAAAGGGAGTAGAAATCGAAATTGTAGATGGGGAATATGTTAAAGATATAGATAAATATGTAGTAAAATTAAATGAAACAGTTACTTTGTCTACTGGTGAATATATTAAGGTTCCTTCATATGCTAAAGAGCCAAATATTTGGTTTAATGTATTGGATAATTCAGGAACTTTGAAAATAGATGGAAATAAGATGACAGCATTAAAGGTTGGGTATTCTTCTGTGGGTATTATGAAAAATTCAAGAGTATTAAAAAAGGCTACCATAAAAGTAGTAGACCCAAAGGTAGAGTCACTAGATATGGAGATTAATGGAGATTTAAGACATGTTGGTGATAGTGCTACTATAGAAAGCACAGTAGAAGTTGATTATGATAAATTTAAAAAATCATATAAACCAATTTATAAGAGCAGTAATGAAAATGTTTTAAAAATCAAAGGAAATAAAGTAAGTGCAGTTGGAGTTGGGAAGGCCACAATATATGCTAAGTGTGGAAATAAAGAAGTTGAGAGAACCTTTAGAATTCAAGCTAGAGTTGCTGAAATAAATATGAATGATATAAAAATAGAGGTTGACCAAAATGAAAAACTAAAACCAGATATAATAACTTCTCCACCTGGTTTAGAACCACCAAAAATATATTATGAGTTAGTAGATTCAAAATTACCTGTAGAAAGAGCAATAAGTCTAGGTAGTGATGGAAATGTAGTAGGACTTAGAGAAGGTAAAGATAGAGTAAGGATAACTTGTGGAGATAAATCTAAAATAATAACAGTAACAGTAGTCAAAGAAACTATAACTAATGACTATATACAAAATTTAGTTGGTTCGCATAAAATAGTAAATAATAAAGTCATTATTAAACTTGAGTGGGATTATATGAAAGGTGTCTTTGATTATGATATATATCTTAAAGACAAATTGTCAGGAGAATCATTTAAGAAATTTAAATCTATAACTATAAATGAAAGTGATTTGGGAAAATCACAAAAGGTATATGCTACTATAGAAGTAGATATGAAAGATAATCAAAATGTAGATTTTGATATTTATGTTGTAGGTAAAAAGGATTCAGACACAACTAAACCAAGTAATATAATAAATATTAATAATGGAAATGGAAGCTCAAATAATGATAATAATATTCAAGATATGAAAGTTGAAAATATATCGGCTAATGTTGATAGAGATAATAATGTTATTAGAGTTAACTGGAGTAGTGTATCTCATAAGGATTGTACTTACAGTATATATGTGAAAAATAATACTAATGGAGAAGGAGAATTTACTCTATATCAAAGTGATATACAAGGTAATGAGCATACTATAAGTATTCCTGAAGGAGATTTAAATCTAGATATTTATGTTGTTGCAAATTTGGATGGAAAAAACTCTCAAAATAGTGATGTTATAAATGTAAGATAGATTTGTGCACAAATTAAGAGTATCAATTTTGTGATTTATTGGAAAATTAAACCTAAAAAAGAGGATAGTATGAGGAGAATCATACTATCCTTATTTATATAGGGGTTTCAAATTTTCAGTTTAAAAAGTATTTTTTATTATTAATATCGTTTTAAATTGACTTTAATGCAGCTTCTATTGCATGTATTAGGGTTGTATCAAACAGTGGGATAGAAGTGTCATTTTGTTTAACTAGAAGACCTATTTCTGTACATCCTAATATAACACCATCTGCACCTTGCTTGCCAAGCTTATCTATAATAGATAAGAAAGCCTTTTTTGAAGAATCAGATACAATTCCTACACAAAGTTCGTTAAATATTGTATTGTTTACTATTATACGGTCATCTTCATTTGGAATTAAAACCTCAATCCCATTATTAATAATTATATTTTTATAAAAATCTTGTTCCATTGTATATTTAGTACCCAATAAAGCTACTTTTTTTACTCCTTTTTCTTTCAATACTTCAGCAGTTACATTTGCTATGTTTAGTAATGGAATATGTATATTTTCTTGTATTTTATCTGCTACCTTATGCATAGTATTAGTACATATAACAATAAAATCTGCCCCTGCACTTTGTAATTTAATTGCAGCATCAGATAGAATTTTAGCACTTTTTTCCCAATTTCCACTAGACTGGCATTCTTCAATTTCTTGAAAATCTACACTGTAAAGTATACATTTAGAAGAATGTAGTCCACCTAATCTTTCTTTTATTACTGTATTAATAACCTGGTAATATGTAATGGTACTTTCCCAACTCATACCACCAATTAAGCCTATAGTCTTCATATTTATACCTCTCTTATTCTGTTTATTTTGAAATAGCTATTTACAAATACAAGTATAGCATTTAAAATATAAACATACAATAATAAAATTGTATGGAGGACAATTATATTAAAAGGAGTAATTATATGCCAATAAATTCATTTAAAAACTATCCTATGACATGGAAGCCAAAATTAAATAATCGAAAACCACCGATATATAAAACTTTGGCAATGTTATTGGAAGAAGATATTAAAATGGGAAATTTAAATCCTGGAGATAAGTTACCACCACAACGAGAATTAGCAGATTTTTTGGATTTAAATTTAAGTACAATAACACGTGCATTTAAGCTTTGTGAAGAAAAAGGGTTAATATGTGCAAAAGTGGGAAAAGGAACTTTCATTTCTTCTGATGTAAATGTAAGTAATACATTGTTATATCAAACAGAATCAAAAGATATAATTGAACTAGGTACAGTACACCCTCCATACGAACAAAATACATATATTATTGATTTTATTAAAAATGTATTAAAACAGCCAGAAATGGATAGATTTTTGCAATACATGTCTCCTTCTGGTACATATATGCAAAAAAAATCAATTGCAAAATGGTTAGAAAGAAATAATGTATATACTAGTGAAGAAAATATAATACTATCTACAGGAGGACAGAATGCTATATGTGCAACTTTACTGGGACTATTTAAAGCTGGTGATAGGATTGCTACAGATTCTTTGAGTTTTTCTGGAATTAAGTCAATAGCTAAAATGATAGGCATTCAATTGATTCCAATTCCTCAGGAAAATAATGAAATGTCAATTGAATCTCTTGAAAGTTATTGTAAAAATGAAAATATAAAAGGTATATATCTTATACCAGACTATCATAACCCAACAACACATTCTATGTCTAATTTGTCTCGCAAAAAAATAGCAGAGATAGCAAAGAAGTATAATATAATAATTATTGAAGATGCAATAAATAGTATTCTTAGACCTAATATACAAACCCCTATATTTTCTTTAGCTAGCAACAATACTGTATATATTTTTAGTACATCTAAGTTTTTATGTGCTGGTCTTAGAATAGCATTTGTAGTTGCTCCAAAACACTATATAGAAAACTTAGAAAAGGCACTATATAACATGAATCTAATGGTTTCTCCATTTACTGCAGAAATAGTACACCGTTTACTGTATTCTCCTATTATAGATAAAATTATAGAAGAGAAAAAAGATGCTATTGTAGAAAGAAATGAAGTTGCTGATAAAATTTTATCAGACTATAATTTAATTGGTGATAAAAATTGTAGTTTTCGCTGGTTACTTCTTCCTGATGAATTAGATGGAAAGTCATTTGAGATATGTGCAAAAAAACTAGGAGTTCAAGTATACTGTGCCGAACGTTTTTCAGTGGGAAATTCTACTGTACCAAAAGCAGTTCGTATTTGTGTAACAGCTCCAAAAGATGTAGAGGAATTGGAAAAAGGGCTGAATATAATAAAGTCACTTCTTAAGAGTCAGAGCTATTTCACTATGATTTAATTAAATAAATAAAAAAGCGGAGAAATTTATTATAATAAACCTTCGCTTTTATTATTTAATAAAATACTTTAATTTCTATTAAAGTTTTAACTTGAATAATCTTGAAAACATAATCGTTTTATGATAAAATAATTCTTAAAAATAGAAAAAATTAATCATTTGTTAAAAAAAATGCATAATATATTGTAATTTATTGACGAAAGCGTAAAAATTTTCATAAATGTGCAAACTAATAAAAAAAATGCAAAAATTAATTCAATTTCATTTGTTATAAAATCTATATGGCAAAATTAAATCTGCCTATCAGAATGATATAAACATTTCAGAAAGGAGGATGCTATCAAATAATATATGTAGTTAATGTTGATAGCAAAAAATTATGAATGAACAAACTAGAATATCCTTAGAGAGAGCTGCTGAACTAAAATCAAAAATTGATGATTATATTCAGGCTAGAAAAACGATTAACAGAGGTCTTGAAAAAGAAGAAGAGATAAATAAACGAAAACAGAAAATATTAAGTATATTAAATGGAACAGAAAAAGATTGGAATAACTATAAATGGCAATTATCAAATAGAATAACAGATGTAGATACTTTATCAAAGATTATAACTCTAACTAAAAAAGAAAAAGAATATATAAAAGAGGTAGGTACTCAATTTAGATGGGCAATATCTCCATATTATTTGAGTTTGATAGACCCAGAAGATATATGTGACCCAATAAAATTACTGTCCATACCAACGCATATAGAACTGGAAGATGAACAAGATGACTTAGACCCCATGGGAGAAGAGTACACGAATCCAGCTGGATGTATAACTAGAAGATACCCCGATAGATTAATAATAAATGTAACAAATGAGTGTGCTATGTATTGTAGACACTGTCAAAGAAGAAGAAATATTGGGCAACAAGATTCTCATAAGTCAAAAGCTATTATCCAAGAATCTATAGACTATATTAGAGAAAATGAAGAAATAAGAGATGTGCTAGTGACAGGAGGAGATGCTCTTACATTAAAAGATGATTATTTAGAATGGATTCTTAGTCAACTTAAAGAAATACCACATATTGATTATGTTAGATTAGGAACTAGAACTCTTGTTACAATGCCACAAAGAATCACAGATGAATTTTGTAATATGCTAAAAAAATATCATCCTATATATATAAATACGCATTTTAATCATCCAATGGAAATAACTAAAGAATCTAAGGAAGCATGTGAAAAACTAGCAAATGCAGGAGTTCCATTAGGAAATCAAGCAGTATTATTAAATGGTATAAATAATGATAAGTTTGTAATGAGATGCTTGAATCAAGAATTACTAAAAATAAGAGTAAAACCTTATTATATATTTCAAAGTAAACATGTAAAGGGAACAAAACATTTCAATACATCAGTGGATGATGGTCTTGAAATCATGGAGTATTTAAGAGGATATACATCAGGAATGGCGATACCAACATATATAGTGAATGCTCCAAAAGGAGGAGGAAAGACTCCTTTGCTTCCACAGTATCTTGTATCAAAAGGAACAGATTATGTTATGCTTAGAACATGGGAAGGTAAAGTTATAAAAATGGAAGATGAACCTGCTGTAGATATAAAGAAACTTATAAAAGAGCAGGCGCAGGATTAAAAAATAGTTAAAGTGTGGAAAAAGAAACAACTTTAAAATAAAAACAAAATGGATGACAAATTTATACCAAATTTGCATCCATTTTTTATTAGTTATTTATTATTTTGTTGTTGATTAACTAATTCAAGATATCCACTTGGGTGGAAGTAATATATCTCAGAAGTATTTTCATTTATAAAGTAACCAATGTCACCATCTGCATCTGGTAAAAATACATAACCATTAAGATTTTTAGCTTTTAATGCTTCAAAGTCGCTAGCATTTCCTTGATATATGTAATCAACTTTATTGTTGTATTTTACTAAAAGTTCTTTAGCTTGTTCTTGAGTCAATTTAGTATTTTGGTTTACAGGAACATTCTTTTGAGAATCGGCATAAGAAGATTCATTTACTGGTGCAGTTAATAACAAACAAGATAAAACTAATAAAGATATAAGTACTTTTTTCATACTAAAACCCTCTTTCGTATTTTAATTATATAAGATTCATTACTTAATAACATTGTATGTTTCCTATAATTAAATATTACCATTAAAGAGAATAATATTACAGTTACACAGCTGTAACCTTTGATTACAAAATCGTAATTAAATTGTGTTTTTATTCCATTTGTATTTTATCATGTCTACGATTTACAAATTCACAGAAATATATCTTTATGACACCCATTACAGGAGCGGATAGAATCATACCAGGTATACCAAAGAATCCTCCACCAACAGTAACTGCTAGTATTGTAAAAAATGGGCTAAGACCTAGTTGTCCACCTACAATTTTTGGTTCTATAAATGTAACTTCAACTTGTTGAATTATTATTAAATAAATCAAAGAAGTTAAAGCAGTTGTTGGATTATAGAATAAATTGATTATTACAACTGGTGCCATACCTATTACTGGACCAAAATATGGAACCATATTCATGATACCCATAAGTGTACCAAATAATAGTGCATATTCAGATTTCAAAAAGTAAAGACCAATTCCAGAAAGTAATCCAACGATAAAAGAATCTAGAATTTTACCTGTAAAATACTTACCAATATTTAAGTTCAAACTCTGGCACAATTCTATTATAAAGTCTCCATATTTTTTACCTAAAGAAATGTAAATTACTTTCTTTGTAAATAGTAAGAACTTTTCTTTTTCTAACAATATATAAAAACAAATTATAAAACCTAAAAGAAATTGTACTATAAATTTTCCGACAGAAAAAGTAGTACTGAATATCCCACCAAGTGAGCCAATAAGTAAGTTACTAAACTTAGGCATTACGCTCATAATTTTGTCACCGTATTCTTTTAATGTATTAGGGTCTACTGATTGTAAACTTTTACCTAAATCAAATAAAAACTGCTCTGTTTTATCTATATATGTAGGAACTTGAGTTACTAAATCAGCCAAACTGTTTACTATGGATGGTACTGTAAATAATATAAAAGATACTAGTATGATTATGAGTACACCATAAGTAAGGAGTAACGAATGTATTCTCTTAAAGTTTAGTTTACTTTCCAAAAGTTTTACTAATGGATTGAATATATATGCTAGTATAAATGCTATTATAAATGGTGTTAGTAGTGACATTAATAGACTTATCACCCCAAAGAAATATTTGTAGTTATCAATAAGCTTAATCAAGATATATGAAACAACTACAGTAAATACAATATTTAAATAAATTTTTTTATCTTGCAAAATGACACAACCTTTCTTATATTTGTTAAATTTAGATATACTTAAATTTAAGTTCAAGTTAATATTTATAGCTTATTATACAATAAAAAGCAGTATTAATATAGTATGATTAATATAAAATTATAAATACATGAAAGCTTTATATTTATGATAAAAATTAAGTACATTATGTTTACTTATAACTTAAATTGAAAAAAGTGATATTTTTTATTAAAGTAAGTTTTTTGTAATATAAATTTTGAGTAAAAAGCTATCTTTCATTGTTTTTAAAAATATACATTTCATTTAATTATGACAAATAAATATAAAATTTAAAGATTTTAGAGGTGATTTTATTTAGGTATATAATTTTAAGAGTAATGATATACAAATATACTGTATTATTATAAATATCTCTATTATAAATTGCATGATTGAACTTTAAAAATTATATACTCTGATACATTTTAGAACTATAGAAAACATATACATTAATAATAATTTTAAAAATCGAGGTGATTATAATAAATTATGAATTAATTGTAAAATATAATGGAGATATATTGAGATTAGAACAAGAATTAGGTGTATCAGTAGAGATACTTAATCCATCATATGCAATAATAACATCAAGTAATGAAGAAGATATAAATGCACTTTTAACTTATCCAGAAATTGAATTTATAGAAAAACCTTTTATATTACAAACTCAGGATGTACAAAGTTTTTCAAGTACAGGAATAACAGGTTTTAAAAATAGAACTGGTTTAACTGGAAAAGGAACTATAATTGGTATAATCGATTCGGGTATAGATTATACTCTACCTGTATTTAGAGATAGTGATGGAAGGTCTAAAATATTATATTATTGGGACCAGTCTATTCAAGGAAATCCACCAGAAGGTTTTAGAGAAGGTACATTATATACTAATGAAGATATAAATAATGCAATAGCTGGAAATATGTATATACCGATTTCAACAACTAGTTTACATGGTACACATGTTGCAGGCATTTGTTCAAGTATTGCAAGTGATGCTAGGATAATAGTGGTAAGAGTAGGGAATATACAGACAGATGTTTTTTCGAGAAGTACAGAATTTATGAGGGCAATTAAATTCATTTTAGACAGAGCATTAGAATTAAGAATGCCTGTTACATTAAATATAAGTTATGGAAGTAATGAAGGTTCACATAGAGGAACATCCTTATTTGAACAATATATAGATGATATGTGTTTGTTTTGGAAAAATAATATAGTTATAGCAGCTGGAAATAACGCAGATAAAGGTGGTCATAAAAGGATTAGACTTCAAAATAATACTACAGAAGAAGTTGAGTTTGTAGTTGGAGAAGGAGAACGTATATTAAATGTAAACATATGGCCAGATTTTGTTGATGATTTTAGTGTACATTTAGTAAATCCATCAAATAATCAAACACAATCAATTTCTCTAACTTCAGGTGAAATAAGAAATAATTTGGGGGAAACCAGAATAACAGGTTATTTTTATCCTATAGCTCCATATTCTCTTACAAGAAGAGTTACTTTACAATTGAGTTCAAATACACAGATAACCCCTGGTTTATGGAGAATTGTATTTGAACCAATAGACATAGTAACTGGTAATGTAAACATATACTTACCAACTTCTGAAGGATTAAATAGAAATACAAGGTTTCTAATTCCTACTCAAGAACTTACTGTAACAGTTCCTGGGACAGCAAGTAGAGTTATAACAGTGGGTAGTTTCAATTCAAGAACAGACATAGTATCTATATTTTCTGGAGAAGGAGATACACAATTAGGTGTATTTAAACCAGATTTATTAGCTCCAGGTGAAAATATAATATCTTTTTTACCAGGAGGTACAAGTGGAGCATTAACTGGAACAAGTATGGCTACTCCTCATGTCACAGGAGTTTGCTCTTTGTTTATGGAATGGGGAATTGTAAATGGAAATGATTTGTTTTTGTATTCTCAGAAATTAAGAGCATTACTTTTAAGAGGGGCAAGGAGATTGAGCAATCAATCTTATCCAAATAATTCATCAGGCTTTGGATTTTTAGATTTATCAGATATAGATTTGTACACTCTATCTAGTATAAATCAGGACTTAGAAGCAGAAGACCTTGAATATAGAAGTACTAAAAAGTTATTTAAAGGTGAAGAAAATAATTATAAAGCTATAGATGGTTACAATACGAACACAAAAGATGAAATTAGACAAGAAAGTTTTTATCATGAATATATGAAGAGACAAACAGGGACTTTGGCAGGAATAAATATAATTCATACTCCTGAATTTGAAAGTGAGTTAAATGCTCTAGGCATGGGTTTTGATTTTTTTAAATTAAGTGATTCTCTAGGTGTATTGCCTATAAATGCTGATGATTACAATAGTATACAAAGGATACTAGAACTTCCATCAATTATAAGGTCAGAATCAACTATAAAAATGTCCTTGCTTGGAGAGATTAATCAAGGTACTTTTGGAGGTGTAGTTGCAACAGAAGAAATAGGTGTAAATTTCTTTAAAAATAATCCAAATATTACTATAACGGGTAGAGGTACCATTATAGCAATTGTAGATACAGGAATAGACTATTTACACAGAGATTTTATTTATCCAGATGGAACTTCAAAAATAGTATATTTGTGGGACCAAACAAAAGATGGAAATCCACCAGAAGGTTTTTATATTGGAACGGAGTATACACGAGAAGATATAAATAGAGCTATTGCAAATAATGACCCTAGTCTATCTCAAGATGAAGTTGGTCAAGGAACTATGTTAAGTGGTATATGTGCAGGGCTTGGAAATGTAAATAGTGAATATGCAGGTATAGCAGAAGAGGCTGAACTTATAATAATAAAACTTGCTAAGATAGATGGTTTTTATAATAATGCAATGTTATTTGCTGCATCTCAGTACGCATATAAAAAAGCTTTTGAACTTGGAAGACCAATAGTTATAAATGTATCTTTGGGTAGTAGTAGTTTGGTTGGTTTAACTAATAGAAGTAATAGTGAAAAAGCATTTTTTACTAGAGGGCTATGCATAACAGCAGGAGCAGGAAATGAGGGAAATACTCAAACACATACATCTGGTAGGATACCACCTACAGGTTTTGTTGATATCGAGTTGGAGTTAAATGAAGATGAAGAAGAACTATCATTAGAACTTTGGTTAAATAAGCCAGATAAGGCAAATGTAATAATAATATCCCCTTCAGGTGAGGAAAGTAAAAGTGTTGGTGTATCAAGTTATAATAGGATTACAGGTTTATTTGATTTAGAAGGAACTGAGTATTTTATAACGTATGTATATCCAACTACTTTTTCAGGTCAGCAGTTTACGAATATTACTTTGAGAAATGCTAAAAGAGGAGCATGGAAAGTTAGGTTAATTGGAGTTTATATTATAAATGGAATATACAATTTATACCTGCCAAACAGAGTGTTTTTAAAAAGTGGAACTAGATTTAGACAGGTTGATCCTTTTTATACTATAAATTATCCTGCTGTTCAGGATGATTTAATAACTGTAGGGGCCTATAATACTATTAATAATAGCTTATGGCAAAGTTCATCAAGAGGTCCAACTATTGAAGATAGATTGAAGCCAGATTTAGTAGCACCAGGAGTTAGTATAATAGCAGCTTACCCTGGAAATAGGTATGCAACCATAACAGGGACAGCAGCAGCAAGTGCACATGTATCAGGTGCAGCAGCAATGTATTTTCAATATACTTTTGTTGACGGTAGATATCCAAATCAAGCATATGTTCAAAAACTAAAAACATTTCTGCAAGCTGGAGCTAAAAAAGATTCGAATACAGTATATCCAAACACAAGTGCTGGATATGGAGCTTTGGATGTTAGAGGCATGTTTGATGTTTTAAGGTAGGAGGGTTTTATGGAAAAATCTTATTGTATAATTTATCAAGGTGATATAGAAACTGCACTTCAAGAAAATGGAATAAATAGGTATATGGTCTTAAATAGTCAGCTTGCAGTAATATATGTACCTATAGATTTTGATGAAACTATTTTAAATAATATATTGCAAGTTGCTTGGTGGGAGGAATCTGCTCCAATGAGCAGTCTAATTGATATAACTAATAATGTAGATAATGGAGAAACTATTACAACAGCAGCTGAAACTGAGTATATCTATGAAAATCCATATAATGATATAACAGGAAGAGGAATTTTATTGGCAGTTATAGATTCTGGTATAGATTATTTGCATCCTGACTTTATAAATGCCGATGGAACCAGTAAAGTTTTATATTTATGGGACCAAGAAGCAAATACAAATTCGCCTCCAGAAGGTTTTATTTTTGGAAGTGAATTTACAAGAAGTGAGTTAAATACAGCCATAAATAGAAATGATAGAAGTTTAAGTCAAGATAATATAGGTACTGGAACTTTAGCTTCCGGTATACTGGTTGGAAATGGAAGAGTAAACTCACAGTATAGAGGTATTGCTACAGAATCAGATTTAATAGTGGTGAAATTAAAATCATATATTGGTACTTATTATGCTGGAAGGATAAATTACAGTGTTTCAGATTTTTTAGCAGCTATAACATATGTTACCAATATAGCAAGAACAGAAAATAAGCCTCTGATAATAAATTTGACCATTGGAGTTAAGTCAGGTGCTGTAGCAACTACCTCAATATTAGATACATTTAATATATTGAGTAGTGCTGGTGTGGTAGTAGTGAGTGGTGCAGGAAACCAAGGGAATACAGATATTCATTATTCTGGAAGTTTTAGCCGTGTAGGTGAGGTTCAAGATGTAATAATACAAGATGGAGATGACTATACACTTGATATAACTTTAAACACGAATGGCCCAGATAAAATAGGAGCACAAATAATATCTCCTTCAGGTGAAGTTAGTCATGATATAAGATATTCTCCAGATTTTTATATATATAGAGGAAAATTTAATTTAGAAAATACTACTTATGCAATGCGATTTATTTATCCTTATATTACTTCTGGAAAAGAAAATCTGGAGATGAGATTAAGAGATATAAAGCCTGGTGTATGGACTTTAAGATTAACTTCAGAACTTGTAATCGGAGGAGGATATGACATATACTTGCCAAATAAAAACTTGATAGCTCAAGATACAAGATTTTTAGACCCTGATTCAATAGCTACGATAACTATGTATGCTGCTAGTGATGATGTAATTACAGTTGGTGCATTTAATAATAAGACTGATAGTATGTGGATTGGTTCTTCAAAAGGACCAATTAGAGGGAGAGGAATTAAGCCAGATATAGTAGCTTCAGGTGTAGATATAATATCTACATATAAAAATGGAACATATAATACAGGTACAGGTACAGGAGTGAGTAGTTCTATAGTAACTGGCGTTTTAGCTTTATTAATGGAATACTTAGAAAAACAAGATAATATACCGAGATTAGCACTCTTTACGCAAGTTTTAAAAACGTATTTGATATTGGGAGCTACAAAACTTGATATATATACATATCCAAATGTATCACAGGGATATGGAATTTTAAATTTAAAAAATACAATTCAACAGATAGCAAATACTCTATAAATAAAAAATTATATAAAATTATACTTTATGAATAGTTTAATTTTATAATAAAGTCTATATAGTCAAAAAATAGAATTAGAAATAAATACGAAAATTAAAAATACAGTTCTATATTATTTGTATATGAGATAAACATTTTGTATACAAATAGATATAAATTAAGTTTAAAAACATATATTATTGATTTAAAAATCATTATAATTTTGACTTATGAATTTAATTTGAAAAATTGCTAAAACTATTACAAAATAAATAATAGAGGTGATAGTTTTGGAAAATAAAAAAGCAAGAGCATTAAAAGGTAAAGATAATAAAAGACTTAAAAGTTCACTTTTAGTTGGAAATGAGTCAACAGCAGCATGGGCTGATGTTGAAAAGTTAAAACCTCATAGTAAAGTTTCAGTACCTTCACTTAAGGGTGTTAAAGAAGCAAAAGATTGGGTTGATAATGGAAGTAAGTTATAAAATTTTAAAAATTCAATAACGAAAAAAATTCAGTAACGAAGATGAGTATTTATTGTGATTATGTAGAGTAGTGTTTTTTTAAATAATTGAATCTAATTTGAGAAACATGATACTACTCTACTTTTTTATAAATACTCATATTATAAATGGCAATCAATATCAATTATATAAACTTATTGACTAAAAATTTATAAATTGGTATAATTTTGTTAATTAGCAGAAATAATAGAAGATAAATACTGTGAAGAGAAGAGTAGATATAAAATGTAGTTTTAGCGAGTTGAGGATGGTGAAAGCTCAATACGAGGTTTATGTTGAAGAACATCTTGGAGTTTCTAATCGAAAGCTTATTTAGTAAGTAGAATTAGACGGAAGGCACCGTTATAAGCTTTAAGCATTGCTTAACTAAGAGGTCATTATGACAACTAGGGTGGTACCGCGAAAGTAATAGTCTTTCGTCCCTTTATATAGGGATGAAGGGCTTTTTTTATTGAAATTATACTTAGAAGAAAATAATACAATTATACTAGGAGGATTTAAAATGCAAAAGGAATTTATAACAGTAAAAGAATTGTACAGAGATAAAGAGCAGTACATAGGGAAAACTGTAAAAGTAGCTGGATGGATAAGGACATCTAGAGTATCTAAGAACTTTGGATTTATAGAGTTAAATGATGGAAGTTTCTTTAAAAATATGCAGATAGTATTTGATGAGAAAGTAGAAAATTTTAAAGAGGTAGGAAAATTACCAATAAGCTCATCTATACTTGTAGAGGGAGAATTGGTATCTACAGAAGGAGCTAAGCAACCAGTAGAAATACATGCAAAAAGTATAGTTGTGGAAGGAGAATCAGATAGTTCATATCCACTACAAAAGAAGAGACATACACTTGAATATTTAAGAACAATAGCACATTTAAGACCAAGAAGTAATACTTTTTCAGCTGTATTTAGAGTAAGATCAATAGCTGCATATGCAATACACAAGTTTTTCCAAGAAAGAAACTTTGTATATGCACATTCTCCAATCATCACAGGTAGTGACTGTGAAGGTGCAGGAGAAATGTTTAGAATAACAACTATGGATTTAAATGATATTCCAAAAACAGAAGATGGCAAAATAGACTATACTCAAGATTTTTTTGGAAAAGAAGCTAATTTAACGGTTAGTGGTCAATTAAATGCTGAAATAATGGCACTTTCTTTTAGAAATGTTTATACTTTTGGACCTACATTTAGAGCAGAAAATTCTTATACGGGAAGACATGCTTCAGAATTCTGGATGATAGAGCCAGAGATAGTTTTTGCAGACCTTGAAGATAACATGGAACTTGCAGAAGATATGATAAAATATGTTATAAGCTATGTTTTAGAAAATGCTCCTGAAGAAATGGAATTCTTTAATAGTTTTATAGATAAAGGATTATTAGAAAGATTAAACAAGATAGTAAATTCTGAATTTATTAGAATAACATATACTAAAGCAGTAGAGTTATTGATTGAATCAGGTCATGAATTTGAGTATCCTGTTGAGTGGGGATGTGACCTTCAAACTGAGCATGAAAGATATATAACAGAGCAAATATACAATTGTCCAGTTTTTGTTACAGATTATCCAAAAGATATAAAAGCTTTCTACATGAGAATGAATGAAGATGGAAAAACTGTTAGAGCAATGGATTTATTAGTTCCTGGAGTTGGAGAAATCGTAGGAGGTTCTCAAAGAGAAGAAAGAGAAGATGTGTTGTTAGATAGAATTCATGAAATGGGATTAAGAGAAGAAGATTATTGGTGGTACTTAGAACTTAGAAAATTTGGTACTGCTACTCACTCTGGATTTGGTCTTGGATTTGAAAGAATAATTATGTATATGACAGGTATGTCTAATATAAGAGACGTTATACCTTTCCCAAGAACTCCTAAAAACGCTGAGTTTTAATAATTATATATAATACAACCATAAAAAATAACTTGTATATTATTTAGTTTAGATATATGCAAGTTATTTTTATTGTACTTATAAAGATATAATTTGATTACTTTTATTTTGCGATATTATGTAATTTTTTAGTAAAATGCAACACAAACAATAAACAAATAAAATAGATAAATATATCCAATTAAGGTATAATTAAGTTTTATATGATATAGTTATATTTGATAATTTACAATAGTAAAACTTGGAGGGCAAAAATGAGTGAAAAAAAAATGAATAATATGAATTATTCACATAATAATTATTCCAAAACGACAGGTGAACCAACTAGAAGAATAAAAAATAGTCACTTAACTCTTAAAAATAAAGAAGAAAAAATTTGTTCTAGTTGCAATAAAGAAAATAATACAAAGGATAATTACTGTAAATTTTGTGGAAATGAGCTTTATGAAATAGCATCATTAAGACCACTTGAAACAAAACTAGACTTGAAATCTAAAATAAAAGAGCTTTCATATCACGCAAATACAAGAGGAATATTTTTAACAACATTTACAACTATATTTATATTATTTATTATTGCACTGATATTTAAAGCTATTATAACTATTCAATTTAATGATATCAGTTATTTGATAAATCCAGCACATATAATCCTAGCCCTTAACTTAGGTCAAATTAGTGTATCTATGTCTACCATGATGGGCTCTGGGTTTATAAATGCTAATATAGGGTTATTGATATTACTTATAATTCCTATTCTAGGATTAATAATATCAAACTTAGTTTTTATGAGAAAAAGATGCATAGATTCAAAAACTGTATTAGCAAATTCTCTTGGAGTTGGAATTCTTTATGGATTAGTTTTAGCTATTTTATCTATTTTTACTAATATAAAAACTAGTTCACATAGTATGTTAGAATATGGATATGCATTAGAATATAGTTATGAATTTTTTAGTGTTCTTTTAAATGGATTTGTATTAGGCTTTATATGTACATACATAACTACTTATAAAAAAAGTTATGAAAAGGAAAATATGTACATGTCTCTCTTTTCAAATTCTATAAAAATATTTATATTAGGATATGTTTTAGTATTAGCAATACTATTTGTACTGACTATATCTGATAGTAGTTACTTAAATGAATTAGATATGAGTAGTTACTCAAATGGAGCGAATTTATTTACTATACTACCACAAATAGCCAGTTATATGTGGGCTTTTGCAAATGGAATTTCAGTGACTATAATAAATTCAACAGTATCAATATTTAGTTTAGGTTCATCATCTTTATTTGGAGATACTAAATTAATGTTTTATGCAATGGGAGCTTTGTCTGTGTTAATACTATTATTAAATGGATATAAATTAAGATTTAAGTATAGTACAGATAATGTCAAGCCTGTAATAGTGTTTAGTGTGTATTATGCATTTTTAATGGGGATGTTGGCTTTGTTTAGCACCTTTATACTTGATAGTAATATTAATTTTTTTAATACAACCAGTTATGGAACAACTTTAATAATGCAATTTAAAGTATTTCAAACTATTATAATTTCATTTGTATATAGTTTTGTGATATCTTTATTAGGATATAAGCTGAACTCAGCTGATTAAATATGATTGGAGGGAATTTCTATGGAAAATAATAATAATACAGTAGATGATAAATTTTCTAAAGTTAAGAAAAGCTTTGGTAATGGAAAATTTAAAGTTGAATTATATAAAGAGAAATCCAAGTTAAATAGAGAGATTGATGATATTCAAGAAAAGAAAGCTAAGATATTCTTGGAAATGGGAATATTAACGTATCAAAAAGTTAGAGAAGATTCTATTGATGATGAGAGTTTTGATAAGTTATGTGATGAATTATTAGAACTTGATAAGATAATCTATGAAAAAAATATGGAAATTAATGAAATGGAAACTGCAGAGAGTAATGTAATTTGTGAATGTGGTTATGTTGGAGGTATAAATGATAAATATTGTGCTGAATGTGGTAAAAAGTTTGAGTTAGATAACGAATATGATGATTTTATAGTTTGTGGATATTGTGAAAGCGAAATAGATTCAGAGTCTGAATTTTGTCCATGTTGTGGCAGAAAAATTATAATGGATTTAGAATAATGTTGAAAAACCTATGTATTGTGTACATGGGTTTTTTAATTGAAATTATTGATATATAGTATTTATAAAAGCATCTATACGAAATGAAAATAAATACCGAAAAAATGAAATAAAATTTCTTTTATATATAAAAAATGAGCTTATATCTGGAATAAAATGGTAAAAAAAAGAAACAAGAAAAAAATATGAAAAAATATTGCAAAGAAAAAGTTTTCATGTTATTATTAATACATGAATCAAGAAAATAAATTTCAGAAATGAGGTAATTGAAAAAATGCTAGATAAGGTAAAGGGAAGATTAATAGTATCATGCCAAGCTTTAGAAAATGAACCTCTTCATAGCCCTTTTATAATGGGTAGAATGGCTAAGGCTGCTATGGAAGGTGGAGCTGTTGGAATTAGAGCTCAAGGAGTTGAAGATATTATTGAGATAAAAAAAGTTACCGGACTTCCTGTTATAGGTATTATAAAGATAAATTATGAAGATTCAGATATATATATAACACCAACTAAAAAAGAAGTTGATGAGCTTTTGACAACAGGATGTGAAATGATAGCTTTAGATGCTACTAATAGAGTTAGACCAAATAATGAAGATTTAAAAGAAATTATAAAGTATATAAAAGAAAATGGTGTTCTAGTAATGGCGGATATTTCAAATTATGATGAAGCTATTAAAGCACAAGAATACGGTGTAGATTGCGTTTCAACTACACTATCTGGGTATACTCCATATACGAAAACATTAGAAGGTCCAGACTTTGTATTAATGGAAAGACTAGTTAAAGATTTAGAAATACCTGTAATAGCAGAAGGAAAGGTAAACACTCCTCAAGATTTAAAAAAGGTTTTTGAACTGGGAGTTCATTCATCAGTTGTAGGTTCAGCAATAACAAGACCACAATTAATAACAGAAAAATTTGTTAAAGCAATTGAAAGTAATTAAAATTTAATTTGTAAATTAAAAATTTATTATATTTAACTATACTTGAAAATTAAAATTGGAGGTAAAGATATGAGAACAACAGATATGAAGGGAATTTATTCAGCATTATTAGTTTCATTTGATAAGGAAGGAAATATAAATGAAAAAGGGTTAAGACAAATAATTAGACATAATATAGATATTTGTAAAGTAGATGGTCTTTATGTAGGAGGTAGTACAGGAGAAAACTTCATGCTTTCAACTGATGAGAAGAAAAGAATCTTTGAAATAGCTAAGGATGAAGTGAAAGAAGAAATAAAATTAATAGCTCAAGTCGGTTCAGTTAATTTAAAAGAAGCAGTAGAACTTGCTAAATTTACAACTGATTTAGGATATGATGCTATAAGTGCTGTTACACCTTTTTACTATAAATTTGATTTTGAAGAAATAAAACACTATTACAACACAATAATAAATTCTGTAGATAATAGATTAATAATATACTCTATACCATTTTTAACTGGTGTTGACATGAGTTTAGACCAGTTTGGTGAATTATTTGAAAATGAAAAAATAATAGGTGTTAAGTTTACAGCAGCAGATTTCTATTTATTAGAAAGAATGAGAAAAACATTCCCAAATAAATTAATATTTGCAGGATTTGATGAAATGATGCTACCAGCTACAGTTTTAGGTGTAGACGGAGCAATTGGTTCTACATTTAATGTAAACGGTATCAGAGCTAGACAAATATTTGAATTAACTAAAAATGAAAAAATATCAGAAGCACTTGAAGTACAACATGTGACTAATGATTTAATAACAGATATATTAGGAAATGGTTTATATCAAACAATTAAATTACTACTTGAAGAACAAGGTGTCGAAGCTGGATACTGTAGACAACCTATGAAAGAAGCAACTGATGAAATGAAATCAAGAGCAAAAGAAATATACAGAAAGTATTTTTAATAAAGTGCTTTTAGTATGGGAGGATTAGTCAAATGGTAGGATTTACTTGGATAGATTTTGCAATACTGGTAGTTTACTTATTGGCAGTTTTATTTGCAGGATTGTTATTTTCAAAAAAAGAAATGAAGGGAAAAGAGTTCTTTAAAGGTGATGGAACTATTCCATGGTGGGTTACATCAGTATCAATATTTGCCACATTATTAAGTCCAATATCGTTTTTATCATTAGCAGGTAATTCTTATGGTGGAACTTGGATTTTATGGTTTGCACAGTTAGGTATGTTTATAGCTATACCTTTAACAATAAAATTTTTCTTACCTCTGTATAGTAGGTTAGAAATAGATACAGCTTATGAGTATTTAGAAATGAGATATGAAAGTAAAGGTCTTAGAGTACTTGGAGCTTTAATGTTTATAATATATCAAATAGGACGTATGTCTATCATAATGTATCTTCCATCAGTGGTTCTAGCTGGCCTTACAGGAATACCTGTAAATGTATTGATAGTAGTTATGGGTGTAATAGCAATAATTTATTCATATACAGGTGGATTAAAAGCTGTTTTGTGGACCGACTTTATACAAGGTATGGTACTAATAGTAGGTGTTACAGGTACATTATTCTATTTAATAGCAAGTATAAATGGTGGTTTTGGAACGGTAATGGATACCCTTACAACTGGACACAAGTTCTTAGCTACTAATGAAGTTATGTTTGATAAAAATATACTATCTACAAGTGCCTTTATAATATTTATTGGGGCTGGCCTTAATACTTTTTCATCATATGTATCAAGCCAAGATATAGTTCAAAGGTTTACTACGACAACTGACATAAAGCAACTTAACAAAATGACATATGGAAATGGTGTTTTATCAATGGGGCTTGCAACAGTATTTTACCTAATAGGAACTTGTTTATTTATATATTATACTCAAAACCCAGATTTAGCTCAAACAGTTCAACAAGACCAAGTATTTGCATCATATATAGCTTACGAATTACCAGTAGGTATAACAGGAATATTACTTGCAGCGATATATGCAGCTTCTCAATCAACTTTGTCGACAGGGCTTAACTCAGTTGCTACAAGTTGGACTTTAGATATACAAACTATCATAACAAAAGATATAAGTATGGAAAAACAAACTAAGATAGCACAATATATATCATTAGGTGTAGGTATACTTTCTATAGTTGTTGCAATAGTCCTAGCAAACGGAGAAATAAAATCGGCATATGAATGGTTCAATAGTTTTATGGGTCTAGTTTTAGGTGTTTTAGCAGGAATATTTGTGCTTGGTGCATTTTGTAAAAAAGCAACTAAGTTGGGAGCATATGTTGGATTCATAGTCTCAGCAATTTTAGTTGTTTACCTAAAATACCGTATGCCAGAAGTAACTTCTTGGGCGTATTCTTTAATAACAATAACTACTTCTGTAGTGGTAGGTACAATATTTAGTGCAATAGAAGCTAAGGCTAAAGCAAAAGAATCTTTACCAAAAGCTGAGACTACTGTTTATTATGAAAAATAATATAAGATTTAAATGATAAATTGTCTTATAGAGTGATTATATAAATAATTTAGTTACTCTATAAGACTGTATAATAGACTTTATATATAAAAGTAAAAAAATAGACTTTATAATTATATAGGGAGATAGTGTTTATGATATTTGGAAATATAAATCATAGTAAGACATATTCAACATTACATGAAGATTTACTTAGATGTTTTAAATATGCTAAAGAGAATTCATTGATAGATTATGAAAAAGGTACTTATACAATAGATAGTGATGATATTTTTGTAAATATTGTAGAGTATAAAACTTGTGAAAAAGAAGAAAGATTCTGGGAAGCTCATAAGAAGTATATAGATGTTCATTTGATGCTTGACGGGTGTGAACGAATAGACATAAATTTTATAGAAAATTTAGAACAAAAAATATATGAAGAAGAGGGAGATTTTTTACCTCTTGATGGTAAAAACAATGGATATGTTGAACTTAGAAAAGGTGATTTTTTAGTTTGTTATCCAGAAGATGCTCATATGACAGCGATAAAAGTTTTAGAAAAAGAAAATATTAAAAAAGCTATTTTTAAGGTTTTGGTTAGATAATGAGAATTCATATAACCACTAGGGCTGAAAATAGTGATTTAACTTTCAGCGATTAGTGAGATTTCGTAAATTTTAGTTAGATTACTATTTTCAGCCCTAGTTTTTTATAAGATAAATTGAAAATAGTTAAAAGCTTAAAATTTTGTAAAGGAGTTAACTTATGGAAAATATAGATGTATTCTTATTAATAGGACAAAGTAATGCTAGAGGATTGGGAAATCCAAAAGAGAGCATCATTCCAAATGAAAATTGTTTTGAATATTTGAGTACTGATGAAATTATAAATATGAGATGTGAGCTAGAGACTTCAGAAGGTGATGGTACTATAGCACCTGCATTTTCAAATGAATGGAATAAGCTTACTGGTAATAAAGTTTGTTTTATTCACAATGCAAAAGATGGTTCAAGAATAAAAAATTGGAATCATGATAATAACTGGTTTCTAAATGATACTATAGAAAAATTTAATGCAGGATGTAGTACCTTAAGTAAACATTATAATATAGAAAATAAATATGTCATTTGGATTCAAGGTGAAAGTGATGCAAAATATGGCAGTGATGCCTTGTACTATAAAGAAAGTCTAAAAAAAATTGCGTATAGACTTAAAGAAGAGTGTATGATTGACAAAATGTTTGTAAGTCTAACTGGTTATTGGCTTGGAGAAGATGAATATTTTATTAGAACAAGACGAATTGCAGCAGCACAGGAGTCTGCTTGTAATGAATGTGATGTATTGTGTGTAGGAAGCAAAATTGCTATGCAATTTCATGATAAAGGGTTAACTATTGATGATGTTCATTATACTCAAGAAGGTCTTAATATATTAGGAAAAGACTTATGTAAAAATATTTATAAATATCATACAACTAAGGAAAAAAAACTATTAAATGATACAATAGATTTATCAGAAGCTAGAAAATATATATGTGAATTGGAAAAGATAAATAAAAAATTTGTGTAATATAAGAATTTAAGTGGTGTTATCAATTTATAAAAATAATTTGTATGGAGATATATTATGAAAAATTACGTTTGTATAGATGTTGGAGGTACTTCAATAAAATATGGATTTATTAGAGAAGATGGATTAATAATTGATAAATCAAGTCTAGATACTGAAGCAAAAGAAAAAGGTGGAGAAGGAATATTATCTAAAATAAAACAGATAGTAAAAAAATATATAAAAGAAAATGAAATAAGTGGTATATGTATATCAACTGCAGGTATGGTTGACCCAGTTGAAGGTAAGATAATATTTGCATTAGAAGAGTTAATTCCAAACTATAAGGGTATGGAGTTAAAAAAAGAGGTGGAAAAAGAGTTTAATATAAAATGTGAAGTTGAAAATGATGTTAATTGTGCTGGACTTGGTGAAATGTGGCTTGGAGCAGGTAAAAGTGCAACATCTTCTATATGTTTAACAATAGGTACTGGAATTGGTGGATGTGTTATAATAAATAATAAACTGATAAATGGGTTTAGTAATAGTGCTGGCGAAGTAGGGTATATGAATATAAATGGAAGTTCTTTTCAAGAATTAGCGTCTACTAGTAGTTTAATTAAAAAAGTAGCAAAAATAAAGACTTTGAATGAAAATGATTTAAATGGAAAAATAATTTTTGATTTGGCAAAGAATAATGACGAAGATTGTTTAAAAGAACTCGATAATATGATAAAATCATTAGCAGTTGGAATTGCAAATATATGTTATGTAATAAATCCAGAAGTAGTAATTTTAGGTGGTGGAATTATGGCACAAGAAAAGTTCCTCAAACCAAAAATAGACAAAGCATTAAAGGAGGTTCTTATAGACAGAGTTTACAAAAATACTAATGTAGAATTTGCAAAGAGACAAAATGATGCAGGAATGCTTGGAGCATTATATAATTTTTTGAACAAAATATAAAGAATAGAAGGGTTTTTAATGAGTATTTTAGAACAATTGGAATCACCAACTTTTAAAGTCACAAAATCAGATAAATTATTGATAGCTTATATAAAAGAAAATATAGAAGATGTATTTTATAAGCCAATATCACAAATAGCTAAAGAGAGCAATATTGGTGAAGCAACTATAACTAGATTTGTAAAAAAAATGAATTTTAATGGATTGCAGGATTTTAAAGTTACTTTAGCGCAAGAGATATCAACCATCAATAAAAAGAACATTATAAACAAAAACATACAAAATGATGAGCCAGCTTTGGATACAGCAAAGAAACTTTTAAGCTCAAATATAACCACTTTAGAGAATACTGTAGAGATAATTAATAGTGCTGATGTTCATGATTGTGCAAGACTT
Source organism: Clostridioides sp. ES-S-0108-01 (assembly GCF_020662285.1). Classification (NCBI taxonomy): domain Bacteria; kingdom Bacillati; phylum Bacillota; class Clostridia; order Peptostreptococcales; family Peptostreptococcaceae; genus Clostridioides; species Clostridioides sp. ES-S-0108-01. The sequence goes on from NZ_JADGMN010000001.1 coordinate 289,971, forward strand.
ATAATAAATGCAAAGAAAGTTTACTTTATAGGTATTGGATATTCTGGTATAATAGCACAGGATTCAAACTATAAATTTATGAGAATAGGACTTAATTGTGTAAGTTTTGATAGTAGTCATACGATGATAATGATGTCTTCCATAATGGAAGAGGGAGATTTAATAGTGGCAATTTCACATTCTGGTGAAACTGCGGAAATTATAAAAACTGTAAAACTTGCAAGAGCTAATAATGCTAAAATTATATCGATTACTGAAAATAAAAATTCTGAGTTAAAGGATATTTCAGATGTACACTTATCTTATGTATCAGGAGAAACTGTACTAGAGACTGGTTCAGTATCTTCTAAATTAGCACAATTTTTCATTATTGATTTAGTATATACACAGGTAGTAAAAGAACTTTCTAATGAAGCTATTGAAAGAAAAATTAAGACTACAAATGCTATAAAATTGTTTAAAAATGAATAAAATAAGAAATTTGTAATGTTTTATAGAGCTTTCTTAAAAATTTAGGAATGGAGAGATATTATATGTCTAAATTAAAAGATTATAATATTGATAAATTAATGATTTTTAATAATTTATGTACTAAAACGAAGAATCAACTTAAGGAAAAAGCTAAACTAAAAAGATTACAAAAAAAAGAAATTTTATTTTATGAAAAAGATAGCTTAGACAGTGTTTATATACTTTTAGAAGGAAAGGTATCTATTTTTAAGATAAGTGAAAATGGTGAGAGAAAGGTAATTTTCATTTTAAATACTGGTGAAATCATAAATGATATTACCTTTGACTCTTCTAAAAATTCTACTGTTGGATGTGAGGCATTTGAAAACTCAATTGTAGCTTATTACAGTATTGAAGAATTCTTAGAAATTATGCAAAGTGATTTTCAACTTACAAAAGATATTATTTCTTATATGGAAAGAAGAATAAGGCGTCTATATAGGCAGTTAAAAAATTCTATATCTATAAAAGTAGATAAAAAACTTGCAGCAAAATTATATAGATTAAGTAAAGAATTTGGGATTTGTTGTGGAGAATGGACTTTACTAAATGTAAATATTACAGTTACATATTTAGCTGATATGCTTGGTTGTAAAAGAGAGACTGTTTCCAGAATGATAAAAGTATTGCAAAAAGAAGAACTTATAAAGATTGACAATAAAGGTTTTTATGTTAAAGAAATTGAGTTATCAAGATACTTTAAAAATAATTAATTATGCTTAAGTAAGGGTATTATTAGAATTTTAATTAAATAAAAATATTATTAAGAGAATCTATTTATAGATTCTTTTTTATTATTTAATTTACTAATCTTTGTCTTAACTTTATTAAATCATATAAAAAAGCAAATAAGGTTCTTTATTATTTATTCAAAAAATTAAGTAAATGATGGGTTTATTGTATTTAATGATTGTATTTAAGTGATTAGATTTACAATAGAACAATATAAATAATAAAAAATATTAATAGAATTTATTAAACTCTATTAATATTTTTTTATTATTTTTGAAACTGTGATAATTATCACAGAAGTATAGAAAATAAAGTGTTAAGATTTAAACAAGATAACAAGTAAGTAAAACTAAAATATAAGAAAGGTGATAAAAATGAAATTAAAGTTAGATTCATCTAAATTCAATGAAGGTCTGAATTATCTAAAAAAAGACTACAAGATATTCGCACCAGTTTTAATACCATTTAAAGGTACTTTTTCAGATACTGATATTATAAGATACAAGGAGGTAAGCGTTTTCGAAGAAATGGAGTTTGCCAAGAAAGCAAATTTTTCACCAAAAGAAGTTGTACTCCCAATAAATCAAGTATTATTTTATTTTACTGAAAAAGAGTTTAAGGAAAGCGATTTAGACAACAAGAAAATTTTAATTTTCTTAAGAGCTTGTGACATAAATGGGATAAAAAGACTTGATGAAATATATTTAAATAATGGCGAAGAAAAAGATTATTTTTATAAAAATATTAGGGATAAAGTAAAATTTGCACTTGTAGGATGTAGGGAAAGTTTTAGAAACTGTTTTTGCGTGAGTATGGCTTCTAATAAAACTGATAATTATTCAATTGGACTAAATATAGAAGGAGAGACTTTATATTTAGATATAAAAGATAGTGAATTTGAAGTATTTAATGGGGAAGTAACTGAATTTAATGTTAATTATGTAACTGATAATTTAATATCTGTAGATGTACCAGAAAATATTGATTCAAATGAGATGATAGGAAATTCAATATGGGATGAATATGATACAAGATGTATCGGATGTGGTAGATGTAATTTTGTATGTCCAACATGTTCATGTTTTACAATGCAGGATATTTTCTATAAGGAAAATGAAAATGTAGGTGAGAGAAGAAGAGTTTGGGCTTCTTGTCAAGTAGATGGATATACAGATATAGCAGGTGGGAATTCTTTTAGAAAAAACCAAGGTGAAAGAATGAGGTTTAAAACTATGCATAAAATACATGATTTTAAAAAAAGATTCGGATATCATATGTGTGTTGGTTGTGGGAGATGTGATGATGCCTGTCCACAATACATATCATTTTCAAAGTGTATAGAAAAAATAAATGATTTAGTAACTAGTAAGGAGGAAATATAAATGAACTCATATATACCAGTAAGTGCAAAAATACTAGATATAGTTAAACATACTGATAAAGAATGGACTTTTAGAGTGAACTGCGATACAAAAGGGGTATTACCTGGAAAGTTCTATGAGATATCTATACCTAAATATGGTGAAAGCCCAATATCAGTATCAGGATATGGAGAAGATTATATTGACTTTACAATAAGAAATGTAGGAAAAGTAACTAGTGAGTTGTTTAATTATAAAGAAGGAGATTCTTTTTTTATAAGAGGTCCTTATGGAAATGGATTTGATGTATCTCTTTACGAAGGAAGAGAAATTGTAGTAGTAGCAGGAGGAAGTGCATTGGCTCCTGTAAGAGGAATAGTTGAATATTTTTACAATAATGAAGAAAAATGCGAAAAGTTTAAGCTAATAGTCGGATTTAAATCACCAAAAGATGTTTTATTTGCAGATGATTTAAAGAGATGGAGTGAAAAACTTGATATTTTAGTTACTGTAGACGGAGCAGATGAAGGATATAGTGGAAATGTAGGATTAGTAACAAAATACATACCAGAATTGGACATAAAAGATATAAATAATACTTCTATAGTTGTAGTTGGACCTCCAATGATGATGAAATTTACAGTAGGAGAATTTTTAAAAAGAGATTTAGATGAAAAGAATATTTGGGTTTCTTATGAAAGAAAGATGTGTTGCGGAATAGGTAAATGTGGACACTGTAAGATGGATGATACTTATATATGTTTAGATGGACCAGTATTTGATTATTCATATGCTAAAAATCTTATTGATTAGGGGGCGAAGTTTGTGATAAGAGATTTAAATACCAAAAAAGTAATGAAAAATGCTTACAGGATTACAAAAACAAAATATGAGACTTCTTTAAGAGTTAGAGTGCCTGGTGGGCTTATTGACCCTGAGAGTTTAACTATAGTTTCCAAAATTGCAAGTGAATATGGTAATGGCCAGATACACATAACCACAAGACAGGGCTTTGAAATATTAGGAATAGACATGGAAAATATAGAAGAAATAAATAAAATTATACAACCTGTTATTGAAAAAATGAATATAAATCAAAGTGAGAAAAATGCAGGTTATCCAGCAGCAGGTACAAGAAATATAGCAGCGTGTATAGGAAATAAAGTCTGTCCAAAAGCTCAATATAATACAACTGAATTTGCTAAAAGAATAGAAAAAGCTATATTTCCAAATGATTTACATTTTAAAGTAGCTTTAACTGGATGTCCAAATGATTGCATAAAAGCTAGAATGAATGACTTTGGAATTATTGGAATGGCTTTACCAATATATGAAAAAGATAGATGTGTAAATTGTGGGGCATGTGTAAAAAAGTGTTCTAAAATATCTGTTGGAGCATTAAAAACAGAAAATAATAAAGTGGTAAGAGATGGAGATAAGTGTATAGGCTGTGGAGAGTGTGTACTAAATTGCCCAACAAATGCATGGACTAGAGATGAGAAAAAATACTATAGATTAGCTATAATGGGTAGAACAGGAAAGAAAAATCCTAGACTAGCAGAAGATTTTCTTTTATGGGTAGATGAGAATAGCATAATAAAGATAATACTTAATACTTACAAATATGTAGAAAAGTATATAGATAAAGATGCACCAGGAGGAAAAGAACATATAGGATATATAATCGATAGAACAGGATTTATGGAATTTAAAAAATGGGCACTTGAGGGTGTTGAACTTCCAGAAACAACTAAAATGCATGAAAACATATACTGGAGTGGAGTTAAATATCTATAAATTGAGTAAGACATATATTTAAACAAATTAAAAATTTAATAGAAGGAAGAGGGACTTATGCATAAAGAGACTTTGGATAAATTAACTAATGCAGCTATAAATAAAATAAATTTATTAAACACGAGTAAAGTAAAATATTTAGTATCTTCTGCGTTTGCAGGACTTTATGTAGGTATAGGTATACTTTTGATATTTACTATTGGAGGAGCTATTTATAATTTAGTAGCTGTGACATTTGGAAATATTGTTGGAGGAGCTTTATTTATGGGACTTGGAACTTATATATTAGGCAAAGAAAAACTTAACTAAATTCATTGTATAAATTATATAACTCTCTTAATAAATACAGTTTTAGTATTGTTGAGAGAGTTATTTTTATTTTTTGAAAAAATATTTGAAAGAAAAAATATATGGGAGCATACGAAGTTATATAACTAATATATATAATAAAATATGTTAAAATAGGAACTATATAACGGAAAGTATGAATAAAAGTTAAAGTCCTACCGTAAAAAAGGTCATTTTGAATAAGACAATAAATATGATAAAATTGGTCTTGTTGAAATTTTTAGGGGGGATATGATGACAAAAAAACTAGTAATATCAAAAACAAAATTGTTTATTTTTATAATAGCATTTATTTCTATATTTATATACCTATTTGGAAGTAAAAACACACTTATAGGTGTAGGTATAGTAACGGCTATGTTAACACTATTAGAAAGAGATTTAACTATTTCTCCAATTAAAAATTTACTAAAGTATTTAGCAATAAATATAATTTTGGGAGTACTATCATTTTTTGCAGTACAAAATATGTATTTAGGAGTTTTATTAAATTTTATAGCATTATTTATAATAGGATATGTATTTAGTTATGAATTAAAAAGAGCAGTATATGTACCTTTTGGTCTAATGTATATATTTATGGTAAGTATACCTGTAGGAATAAGTGAACTTCCTATGAGATTATCAGCTTTAGCTATTGGAGCAGTTGTAATAATGATTGCTCAGTTTGTTATGAATAGAAATAGAATGAGAAAGGTTGGAGATAAAGAGCTAATATCTATATGTGATGAATTATTAGAAAAAATTAGTCTTTTAAAAAACATTATCAATGATGATAATTCTATAAGTAAATCTAATATGCGAAAAATAGATAGCTGTAATTATAGAATAAATTCTATATCGAAAAATTTAAAAATGGTTATTTTTGATAATAGAAAAGATGACTTTTATATCAGTATTAAAGGCATAGATATAATAAATATTTTATTTTCATTAGAAAGAATAAATTTAATCCTGGAAAGATATAAAAAGGATAGTAAGGAATTTGAGGATGAAGATATAAAAAATATATTAGAAGAAAGTAACATAAATAGTAAATCAGATGTTCTAGCTGTAGCAAACAAAGAAGTAAACTATATTAAGATGTGTTTAGAAAATAAAGATACAATAACTGATAAAGAGATATTGGGATTTAGAGACTATGTTATTGCTCAAGATACTAAAAATATAAATTTAAAAGAAATTTATAGTGTGTTGGAAAATTTATATGAGTTTTTAGTAGATTATAAAAAAGTAAAATCAAGAGATGAAAAAAGAGCTGAAAGAAAATCAAAGGTACCTCGTGAATTTAAAAGACTATCAATATATAAGAAAAACCTTAATTTAAATTCTATAAGATTTACTTATGCAGTAAAGATTGCTTTAGCTACAGCTATAGCTGGTTTTATTATGGATTATTTCCATTTAAGAGATGGAAGGTGGATAATGTTAACTGTGTTTTCATTGACACAACCTTATGCAGAAAATTGTATACAAAGGTCTAGAAAAAGAATAGAAGGTACATTTATAGGAGCTATAATATTTATTGTATTATTTTCAATAATAAAAGATAGTACATTAAGGTCGTTAATAGTTCTTTTAGCAGGATATATAAACTCTTATGTAGTTGACTATAGGAAGTTAATAGTATGCGTAACTGTTTCAGCTCTTGGTTCAGCAGTAGTTATGGGAGACCCAAATGTTTTAACAATAAACAGGATTTCATACGTGGCATTGGGAGCAATTATTGCATTAATAGTAAATAAGTTTATATTACCATATGATGCTAAAACAGGTTATCAACATGTTATAGACATGTATAAAGGAATAGTTAAAAATATAATTGATGAAGTTAATAATTCTATAGAAAATATAGCTGATGTTTACTATATAAAGAATTTATTATTGGTACCATCACTTATTGAAGATAGACTTATGCTGATAAATGCCATATATAAAGATAAACATCAAGAAGATTTCTTAGAAAATCAGAAATTACTAATAAGTAATATGTATAATCTATATATAAATGTTAAGAAAAATAAAATAAAAGATGAAGATGTTGAAAAAATATTGAGAGATACTAATTATATTTCAAATTACAATGCAGATAAGTATGATGAGGGAAGAATAGTAATTTTAGAGAGTATTGTAAATACTAAAAGTCTAGGTGATAAGATAATATGTCTAAACTTACTACAAACTTTAAATGGTGTCAAAGAAATGTATAGAATAAGTAATATAGCTAGAGTTTCAATAGAAGAAGCTACCTAGATATTAAACTATAGAATAGCCATATATTTAAAATAAAGTATATGGCTATTTATTTTATAAAATATTAAAAGAAAATAATATATAAAAAACAAAAAACATAGATTTATGAATTTTATATGAAAATAGTTAAAATATTGATTTTTTTCATTGGTTGAAAAAACAATTTACTTAGGATAAACTATAATAGTATTCAAATATTATGGGGGTTAGATTTATGAGTAAAGATGTAAAGGTAAAGCGTGATAAGAAATATGATACATTTAGTATAACTATGGAACTTGAGAGACCTTTACTTTATGATGAGGTTGAAAACAAAGATGATAAAAATAATAATAGAGAATTTAACATAAAGAATAAGATATTTAAGGGAATAGGTATACTATTTGTATTGATTTTGCTTGGTTTTTTCATATGGATAAACAAAACATATGAACCCCAAAAGTTAGCAAAAGAAGCTCTAGTCAGTGATAGTAAGATTGAAGTAACTGTAAATGAAAATATTTCATTTACACCAAAAGGAAGAAAAGTTTCTAAAGGCTTAATTTTCTATCCGGGTGCTAAGGTAGAAATAGAATCTTATGCACCACTTGCCAGAAAAATAGCAGAAAGTGGATATGAGGTTGTAATCGTAAAGATGCCACTTAATTTAGCTATACTTGGAACTAATAAAGCGCAGAAAGTTATGGATTCTTACAACAATATAGAACATTGGGTAATAGGAGGGCATTCATTAGGAGGAGTTGCAGCATCAAATTTTGCACGTGATAATAAATTAATTGATGGAGTTGTATTTTTAGCTTCTTATCCAATGGGGGATGAGCTGAAACAGTTAGGAAAAAAAGTTATATCTATCTGGGGGAGTAAAGATGGTGTAGTAAATTTTAAAAGTCTTGTGGAATCAAAACAAAAACTTCCTAATGATACAACTTATGTTGAGATTGAAGGAGGAAATCATGCGCAATTTGGAGATTATGGAAAACAAAAGGGAGATAATGATGCTATTATAAGTCAAGAAAAACAACTTAACATTACTGTCAATAGTATTATTAAATTTTTAAAGAACATATCTTAAACTAAAATTTAAAGAATATAATTTTATGAGGTATTATTTTAAGTAAGTGTTAATAATATAATAGAATGAAGATTTGATTACAAGGGGGATTTTAATATGGAATATGATATGCCACTTTATAGACCACCAAGTGAGGCTTATAGTCTTATAATACAAGTCACACTTGGATGTTCTCACAACAAATGTACATTTTGTAGTATGTACAAATCTAAAAAATTTAAAATAAAACCACTAGAAGTAATAAAAAATGAAATTGATATATTTAGAAGACATTATAAACATGTAGAAAGAATATTCTTAGCAGATGGAGATGCACTTATAATACCGATGGAGAAATTAAGAGACATCATTTTATATATAAAAGAAATTTTTCCAGAGTGTGAAAGAATTACTATGTATGGTTCTCCTAAATCTATAGAGAAAAAATCTGATGATGAGCTTAAAGAGTTAAGAAAACTTGGTGTTAAGATGATTTATCTAGGGCTTGAAAGTGGAAGTAATGAAGTATTAGAAGATATTAAAAAAGAATTTAATAGTGAACAATTAATAAAAGTTGGTAGGAAAGTTAAAAAAAGTGGTATTAAATTATCAGCCACTGTAATAGCAGGTCTTGGAGGAACTAAAAAAACACATCAGCATGCAATTGATACAGGAAAAATGCTAGGAGCAATTTCACCAGATTATGTGGGTGTACTTAGTTTAATGGTAGAACCTAATACTGAACTTTACGATTTACTTAAAGAAAGAAAGTTTACCGTATTGGAAGATAAAGCTGTGTTGCAAGAGATTAAAGAGATGATAAAAAATATAGATGCTAATGAAAAAGTTGTATTTAGAAGCAATCATGCCTCAAATTATGTAAATTTAAAGGGGACATTACCCAATGATAAACAACGTCTAATTGACGAAATTGATTATTATTTAAGTAGTCTAAAACTAAAAAGAGAAGAATATAGAAGATTGTAAATTTTAATCTTATCAGTATATAAACATATAAATAAAATATTGCAAAATAAAAATAGAGTGACTTCATAAAGTTACTCTATTTTTATTTTGCAATGTTATCTAGCCTATCCATACATCATTTCAAATTGTAATATTTCCTTTATTGTCCCAAGCATCTGTTATATGGTTGATACATAGTACCTAGTCTTCAAAAAAGATAGGAAATATGTAAGTAGAATTTGATTTCATTTTATCACTTTCAAATTAATTATATTGTTCACTTTAGGAGTTAAAAAAGTTGATTTCTAAATAAGCAAATGATAAAATAAAAACAGAATATTTTGGGATTGTTATAATTATGGGGATGTGATGAAATGAAATTAAATACTATAGTTAAGAGTGTAATTATTCTTTCTCTGTTAATAATGTGTGTTGGCTGTCAAAATAATAAAGCAACTAATATAGTGATTGACAATAATGATGATGACATTATTGATTTAAGAATTTTTGGATTTAAAAATGAAGCAATTAATGTTGTAGCGATTGAGGAGATTTTGCAGGATTATATGGCAAAACATCCAAATGTTAAAATTAATTATGAGAGTGTTAAAGGAGTAGAGTATTATAATGTTTTAGAAAAAAGATTAAATTCAAATAATCATGATGATATTTTTATGATGGATGAAGAGCATTTGCAAAAGTTAAAAGATAAAGGATACTTTGAAGATTTATCGAAGTTGTCTACTATTAATAATTTTAGTAAAAAATCTTTAGAGCAAATGAAGGAAGACAATGGAAAGATTTATTATGTTCCTTCTACAATATCTGCTTTTGGACTTTATTGTAATATGGATATCTTAAATAAACATCATCAAAAAGTACCTCAAAATGAAAAAGAATTTATGGAAGTATGTCAATATTTTGTTGACAAAGGAATAACACCAATTATAGCTAACAATGACATTTCTTTGAAAACAATAGCTATAGGAAAGTCTTTATACCCACTCTATCAAGCAGATAATAGTCATGAACTTATTAAACATATTAATAAGAACCCTGAAGTTTTATCCGATTATATGAAAACTGGATACGAATTTGTAGAGAAAATAATTAAAAATAAGTTTATTGATGCAACAAAAACATCGAAAACAGAAAAAACGAAAGATGACTTAATTCAATTTGAAAAAGGAGAAAATCCTTTTATGTTGACAGGGGCCTGGGCTTCGGTACGAGTTCAAAATGATGCACCAAATTTAAACTTTGAAGTTCATCCATATCCAATCTTAAAAGAGGGGTCTATGCTTGTCACGAATATAGATACAAGGTTGTGTGTTAATGCTAAGGGAAAACATGTAGAAGAAGCAAAAAAGTTTATTGAATATATTACACAGGATAATATCATGTGGAAATTTGTAAATAGTCAATCTTCTTTTAGCCCATTAAAAGAGTTAAGAATTGCTGATGATAAAACAATTAAACCACTCAGTCTATATATTAATGATAAAGATGCTATTTTAGGTACAGATTCACGTATTCAATATCCAATTTGGTCATTAACTCGTGAAGGAGTACAAAAACTGATGAAAGGTGAGGACATTGAATCTGCATTAAAAATTATAAAGGACTCTAAATAGTCGGGAGAGATTATCATGAAAAATAAGCCAATAATAATTATATGTAGTATTCTTGCTATAGGAATAGTTGGAATGACTATGCTGACTTATGTTAATTTTGTGCGTGGTTCATTATGGGAAAAATCTGTTTATGATATTCTAGAATCTACTACAGCAGAACAGAAATCTTTTAAACTTTACGTAGAAAAAGATGTTGAAAACCTTACAAGTATATTGAAAGGCGTGTCTTTTGAAGATGAGGAAGTGAAAATATCAATTCTTCAGAAGTTAGAATTAGAGGGTATAAATTATGTCTATGTGAATTTGAAAGAAAAAACTTTCATTAACAATAGTGATAAAGAACAATTGCCGGATGAAGAAGTTGAGAAACTCAAAGCATTTCAATCTGATAAAGGCATTATAAAACCTTATTTTAATCGTAATACAGGAGTAAAGATGGTGGCAGTTTACGTTAAATCAGGAGATGAGTTGATTATTAAAGAGACGCGTGCTGATTATATTGCTGAGCAGTTTTCTTTATCATTTTATAATGACTTAGGATTCTCTTATATTGTTGATGATACAGGAAATGTTTTAATAAGAGCTAATCATAAAAATGCAAATAGAACAATGCAGAATCTCTTTGATATTATAGACCTAGAGGGGAATGATAAAAAAACTGTTAAATCATTTGAGGATGCATTGCTGAATCATCAAAAAGGATATGCTTTATTTAATTATCATGATGATGCAAACGTATTTTGTTATGTACCAGTGGGTGATATAGATGGTTGGTATATTGTCTCCATTATTCAAAATGATGTCATTATGACACAAGCTAATCATATCATTATATTTACTATCATACTATCTTTAATTATTATAGGAGCTATAGGGTGTATAGTATTTATTTATAGACATGATAATAGAAAGCATAAAAACGAAATTATGTATTTAGCATATTATGATACCTTAACTAATTTATATAACTATCAGAAATTCAAAGAAGAAGGTAATAAAAAAATTAAAGATAATAGTAAAAATTGGGCAGTCATCTATATAGATATTGCAGGATTTAAGATTATTAATGATTTAAATGGATATAAGTATGGAGATAAAATTTTAAAAAATTTAGCAGGTATATTAAGTGATTCTATTCCATACCAAGGAATCACTTGCCATATGACTGCTGACAAATTCTTATTGATGTGTGACTATAAAGAAAAACAGGACTTAGTTGATTTATGTGCAAAGATATATCAAAAATTCTATCTTGATCTTAAAAGTGATGGAATTGAAAAAGAGAGAGTTATGAAGTTTGGAATTTGTTGCTTAGAAGATATGATAGAAATAAAAAATATCGATAGATTAATTGATGGTAGTCATCTTGCCTTAACAGAGGTTAATATGAATCGTAAGGATTATTATTGTTTCTATAATTATACAATGAGAGAACGTATAATGGAAGAAGCAGCTATTGAATCAAAAATGGAAAAAGCTTTAGAAAATAAAGAATTTACATTGTATCTACAACCTAAATACAACGTTCAAGGTAGCCATATATTAGGAGCTGAAGCTCTTGTTAGGTGGATAGATAAGAGTGGTAACATGGTAATGCCAGGCGATTTTATTCCTATATTTGAAAAGAATGGATTTATATTAAAGTTAGATGAGTATGTGTTTGAAAGTGTTTGTGAACATCTTGCAGGTCGTATAAAAAAACAATTACCTGTTGTTTCTGTATCAATTAATGTTTCACGTTTACATTTTTATCAAGCAGATTTTTTAGAAAGATATTTAAACATTAAAAACAAATATCGAATACCTGATTATTTACTAGAATTAGAAATTACTGAAAATATTTTATTGGAAGACATGAAGAAAGTACAAGAAGCTATTGTGGAATTACAAAGTAATGGTTTTATTTGTTCAATTGATGATTTTGGTAGTGGATATTCTTCATTAAATGCATTAAAAAATTTATCTTTTGATGTAATTAAATTAGACAAACTTTTCTTGGATAATACCAATAATACAGAGAGAAGTGAAGAAATTATTAAATCTATTATTGATATGGCTAAACAGATTAACATAAAAACAGTTGCAGAAGGTATTGAAACAAATGAGCAGTTAGAGTTCTTGAAAAAAACAGATTGTGATATGATTCAAGGATATATTTTCTCAAGACCATTACCAATTCATGAATTTGAAAAATTATTAAACTAAAATATGATAATTATTTTATAATTTATTGTAGATGAGAATTTATTATTGAAAAATCATTTTTCTAATGTACTTGTAATGACAATTATGATTTAATTGATATGTAAGCGATTGTTCTCCTTAATTGTAGAGTGCAATCGCTTACTTTATTAAATTTTTTGAATATATATAATATAACGTTTATTGCTTTAAGAATAAATATTATTTTAGAGATAGTATTATTACAATATACAATATTTTTACAGTATAATGATATTATGAAGTAAAGAGAATATAGAGGTTTGTATATGTGGAGGGAAGCATGAAAAAAATAGTACAAATAAAAAATATTATTATAGGAGAGGGTATACCTAAAATTTGTGTGCCAATTATGGGAAAAAGTAAAGCCGAAATTCTAGAAGAAGTTGAAGGGCTAAAAGAAGTTTGCTTGGATATTGTAGAATGGCGTGTTGACTTTTTTGAAGATGTAGAAGATGTTCAAAAGGTTAAAGAGGTGCTTTATGAATTAAGAAGATATATACCAGATATACCTTTATTATTTACATTTAGAAGCAAAGTAGAAGGTGGAGAAAAATTAATATCAAAAGATTATTATATTACCCTAAATAAAGAAGCTTCTAATACAGGATTAATAGATTTAATAGATGTAGAATTATTTACAGGAGATAAAGTTGTAGATGAAATAGTTGATTTTGCTCATAAAAAAGAAGTGAAGGTAGTCATCTCTAATCATGATTTCGATAAAACGCCCCCAAAAGAAGAAATTATATCTCGTTTATGTAGGATGCAAGAATTAGGAGCAGATTTACCTAAGATAGCTGTTATGCCTCAAAGTAAAAAAGATGTGTTAGTATTACTCACAGCTACAAATGAGATGGTTCAAATATATGCAGATAGACCAATAATAACTATGTCTATGTCAGGAATAGGAGTTATAAGTCGATTGTGTGGAGAAATATTTGGTTCTGCTTTGACTTTTGGAGCAGTTAAAAAGATTTCTGCACCAGGTCAAGTATCAGTTAAAGAGTTAAGTTCAGTACTTAACTTATTACACGATAGTATTACTTGATTAGATACTATATAAAGTAGTAACATTAAGTATTAACTGGTTTGATATTATGTAAAATATAACATTGTTAATGATTATTTCTTATTTTTCAGTTAAAATATCAATCAATATAGATTGTTTTAAAGATAGTCAATTAAAAGTAGATATTTTAAGATTTTTATAAATTAATCATGGCATATTTGAAATATGCCATTAAAAACCTGCAAAATTTTAAATTATAAATGATACACTAATATTTTTTGCTATTTATAATCAGTTAAATATCTATAATGATTATATTTTTTATGATTACTTATACTAAAAATTATATATGTAATACAAGATAATTACTCTATTTTTTACATATTGAACATTACAACATTTATATCTATCATCATCAATTACACTAGAATGTATAGGGTATTTATTTTCTTTTAACCAATATTTTTGCATATTCTTTGTCCAGGATTTTGGAAATTTAAATACCTTTTTATTTATTACAACATCTTCATCTTCAAAAATATTAACTTCTCTTTCAATTTTTATCTTTCTATTATATATCTTATTGATAGAATTTTTATCAAGTTCTATATCTCTGTACATATCAGGGCAATAACAATAGACATAAGTTCTATTTTTTCGATGTTTAAATTTTACAAATTTTTCTATATTAAGTTCCAATTTTTCTTTATCATCTTTTATAAATTTAATATCTTCTATATTGTCACTTGAAAAAATTTCTGACAATCTTAGTGTATCTACAGTTTCTCTAATTATTTGTTTCTTATAATAGCAAAACTCATTTTTTAAAGCAAGATTTAATTTATTGAGTATATGATTATTCTTATATTTAAACATTTTGATTTTTTCTAATCCAATCTTGTCTTTAAATCTTAACTTTTCGTATTTACAAGTTATCTTTCTAAAAAGAATATACTCTACATCAATATATTTTTTTGCAATCTTAAATTTATCGCTACCTTCAATCACAATCATAGCCTATCTCCAATCGTTTTATATTAAAATAAGGCCATAGAACATGGTCTAATAGTACTAATTAGCACTATAAGATAATGTTAACACAAAAAGACAAAAAAAGGTTATTTATTTCAAATAACCTTTTTTTTATATAAAATATAAAGAATTATATTTTATTCTTTTTTATGATATCTATAATCTGTGATATCAGATTTAGCTCTCTTGAATTTAAGTCTTTTAACTCTTCATTTATATCATTTTCTAAATATATCTTTCCGTTGGAAGTAATATCTTTTATAAGAACATCTGCAGATATATTTAATACACTTACAAATTTTATGAATGTTTTAAGACTTGGATTCTTTTTACCACTTTCGATTTGAGTTATATACCAAGGCGATACTCCAACCATATTTGCAAATTCCTTTGAAGTTAAATTTGCTTTTTTACGTTCTTCTTTAAGTCTTTTACCTATATAATTCATTATTGTCACTATTTCCCTCGCTTATATTTCTTTGTATTTAATGATGCACTTTATTAACTCTAACATTGCAATTTGTTCTTTTTCAGTTAATTTATTAATCATTTCATAACATTCTAAAGGTACAGAGTTATCAACGCCTTCTGTTGTAATAATATTTGCAAATAACACTTCAAGTGGTATATCTAAAGCAGTAGCGATTTTCATTATAATATTGATAGATGTATTTGTCTCAGCTCTTTCAATCTGACCAATATATGTTGGATGTAAACCTGCTTTTTCTGCTAGAAATTCTTGACTATATCCCAATTTTGTTCTATAGACTTTTATTCTATCTCCTATTATTTTTCCTATATTTGCCAATTATTATCCCTCCACTTTAGATTATATTCATAGTTTAAGTTGTTTTATATAGACTATTTATACTTTTTTAGTTTAAATATAGACTATATATGTTTTTATACTGAAATAAGTGCTATTTATTTTTGTATAGTCTGTATCTACAATAAACAAATATGGATAAATCATATTTTTAATTAGACAAATATTTTTCATAATTTCATAGCCATACTACAATAATAAAACGAATTAATAATATGTTAATTATAGCATTTTTTATTACAATTACATATTAGATATGTAGAATATATTTTGAAAATTTGAAAAATTTTAGATTTCATATGTTGAATAACCAATGTAGCTAGAAAATTTTTTAATAAGTATTTCAAGTTTAGTTATTATATTAGTAAGGTAGATATTTTTAAATCTAATCATATAGAAGTGAAATAAAAAAGTAATTATAGGGTAAAATTTTTAGAATAAAATTTTAAAAAATATAATTAAATAAATAATGAAAATAGATAATACTAGTTTAGATTATAAAAAAATAAATATACAAATACTTATAAACATAAGTTATATGTAAGATTTATAGTAGATTAATAATTTTATAAAAACATTTAATAAATATAAATTAAATTATATATGTATATATTGCAGTTCAATAGTGATATAATAATAAAAAAATTTTTAAAGAAAGTGAGATTACATATGAGAAAACTTGAAGAGATACTAGAGTATAATAAATCATTTATAGAGAACAAAGAATATGAACAATATGTGACATCAAAACATCCAAACAAAAAAACAGTAGTCTTATCTTGTATGGACACAAGATTAACTGAACTTTTGCCTAAAGCTATGAATTTGAAAAATGGAGATGTTAAACTAATAAAAAACGCAGGAGCTACCATAATGCATCCTTTTGGAAGTATTATGAGAAGTGTTCTAGTTGCAATTTACGAATTTGATGTAGATGAGGTTATAGTTGTAGGACATCATGGATGTGGTATGTGTAATGTTGATACAGATAAATTACTTGGCAAAATTTTAGATAGGGGAATATCTAAAGATGTAATACTTACACTTCGTAGTGCTGGAATTGATACAAAACAATGGTTACATGGATTTGATTCTGCACAAGAGTCTGTAAAAGATAGTGTTGATTTAATAAAAGGACACCCTTTAATTCCAGATAGTATTATTGTACATGGTCTAATTATATCACCAGAAACTGGAAAATTAGATGTTATTGTAAATGGATATGAAGATAAATAGAGTATTATAGTCTTATATAAGCAAGGTACTGTTAGATAAGATGTTGTTTCAAAATTTATTTTGGAACAACTTTTTTATTTGAAAACATATGAAAAGGTTTGTTTTAAGCTTTGCAATAAAAATATAAGTAGTTGACTAATTAAAAAACTTACTATTATTTATTAAAATTATAATTATATAATGCAAAAATGTTTATTAAACGAAATTTATATGAATTTTTTATAAATATATTGAAAAAATGTATATGGTATAGTAAAATAATGCTTAGCCGACTAAGTAATATAAAAATAAGGAGGGCAAGTATGAATAGCAATTCTGAAGAAAAATTGAATGATGTTTTCTTGCAATTAATGCGTATATATTTTATAAGAACTCATTTTTATTTTGATAAATTAGGCTTATATCATGGTCAGCCACAAATACTTTTTTCTTTAAAGATGAAAAATGGGCAAAGTCAAAAGGAATTAGCAGATAAAAGGAAAGTAAAAGCATCTACAACTACAGTTATGATAAAGAGGATGGAAAAGGCTGGACTTGTAGAAAGAAAGCAAGATGAAAAGGACCAAAGAGTATCTAGAATTTTTTTGACAGACAAAGGCTTAGAAATATGTAATAAGGTTGAGGAATTTAACAAGGAATTAGAAAGAGAATTCTTTTTAGGATTTAGTGAAGAAGAAAAAATAGTACTTAGAAGACTCCTAATGCAAGTGCGAGATAATTTAAAAGCAGGATGTCATAAGCATGAAGATGAAAAATACTTTTAAAGTTTGAAATAATATTTTTCAATTTAATGTTATTAGACTAATTAATATTACAGAAGGGAAGAAATGTATGTTTAAATTAATTAAATATTTAAAGAAATCGGCATTATCAATAGCAATAATAGTCTGCCTATTGGTAATTCAAGCGGTATGTGATCTTTCTTTACCAGAGTACACATCCAATATAGTAAATGTAGGTATACAACAAGGCGGAGTAGAAAATTCTGTTCCATCTGTCATTAGAGAGGGAGAACTAGATAAAATTACTTTATTTATGGATAAAAGTAGTAAGGATAAAGTACTAGATAATTATACTTTATTGAATAAGGAAGATTATGCTAAGTATAAAGATAAGTATCCAGGTCTAAAAGATGAATCTCTTTATGAGTTAAATATTAAAGATAAAGACACTATAGATGATTTAAATATTATTTTTGGTAAAGCTATTTTAATAGTATCAGGGCTTGAAGGTGATAGTAAAGAAGTAAAAGCTATGAAAGCTCAACTAATGAGCAAACTTCCACCACAAGCTACTCAAGGTGGGGATATTGATATATTTAAATTGTTATCAGCAATGCCAAAAGAGCAGTTAGATACATTGACTAAAGAGATGAACAAAAGCTTTGAAGGTATGCCAGAGAGTATGATAACACAAAGCTCAGTATCATATGTAAAGTCAGAGTATGAGAAAATAGGTATTGATACAGAGAAAACTCAAAATAGTTATATATTATTTACTGGGGCTAAAATGCTTGGTATAGCTATGATTAGTATGGTAGCCACAATAACAGTAGGATTTTTAGCAGCAAGAGTAGCAGCAAGTGTAGGTAGAAATTTAAGAAGTGGAGTATTTAGAAAAGTTATGTCATTTTCAAATACTGAAATGAATGAGTTTTCTACAGCTTCATTAATTACTCGTAGTACAAATGATATTCAACAGATACAAATGTTGATGGTTATGTTGCTTAGAATAGTATTCTATGCACCCATAATGGCTATAGGTGGAGTAATAAAGGTTTTAAACACAAATACTTCAATGGCATGGATTATAGCAGTAGCAGTAGTTGCTATTTTATCATTAATTGTAGTGTTGTTCTCAGTAGTTATGCCTAAGTTCAAACTAGTTCAAAAGCTTGTTGATAAGTTAAACTTAGTAAGTCGTGAAATAATTACTGGTATTCCAGTTATCAGAGCTTTTAGTACTGAAAAACACGAAGAAGAAAGATTTGATGAAGCAAATAAAAATTTAACTAAAACAAATCTTTTCGTAAATAGAGTTATGACATGTATGATGCCTGCTATGATGCTTGTAATGAACCTTATAACAGTTCTTATAGTTTGGAGAGGTGCATATAGTGTTGATTCTGGAGCAATGCAAGTTGGAGATATGATGGCATTTATACAATATACAATGCAAATAATAATGTCATTCTTAATGATATCAATGGTATCTATCATGCTTCCAAGAGCGTCTGTTTCAGCTACACGTATAGATGAAGTACTAGTATCAAATATAAGCATTAAAGACCCAGAAAAATCAGAGGCACAAGAGTTTAGAGAAGATAAAAAAGGTCTTGTTGAATTTAAAAATGTTTCATTCATGTATCCAGATGCAGAAGAACCTATATTAACAAATATATCTTTTACAGCAAAACCAGGGGAAACAACTGCTTTTATAGGAAGTACTGGTAGTGGTAAGTCAACTCTTATAAATTTAATTCCTCGTTTCTTTGATGTTACTGAGGGAGAAATATTACTTGGTGGAGTTAATATAAAAAATGTTTCTCAACATGATTTAAGAGAAAAAATTGGATATGTACCTCAAAAGGGAGTATTGTTTTCAGGTACTATAGAATCCAACTTAAAATATGGTAGAAAAGACGCAACAGATGAAGAAATGAGAACAGCAGCTGAAATAGCTCAAGCTACAGAATTTATCAATTCTAAACCAGAAGCTTTTAAAACTGAAATTTCTCAAGGTGGAACAAATGTATCTGGAGGTCAAAAACAAAGACTTTCTATCGCAAGAGCAATAGCAAAAAATCCAGAAGTTTATATATTTGATGATAGTTTTTCAGCACTTGACTTAAAAACTGATGCAGTTCTTCGCAAGGCTTTAAAATCAAAAACTGCTGAGAGTACAGTACTAATAGTTGCACAAAGAATTAGCACTATCTTAAATGCAGAACAAATAATTGTTTTAAATGAAGGTGAAATAGTTGGAATAGGAACACATAAAGAGCTTCTAAAAAATTGCGAAGTTTATGAGCAAATAGCTTTATCACAACTTTCAAAGGAGGAGCTAGCTAATGAGTAGAATGGGAAAAGGCCCTATGGGAAAATCTATGGGAGCAGGGCAAAAAGCAAATGATTTTAAAGGAACTATGCGAAAACTAATTGCATATTTATCTAAATTTAAAATATCAATAATTTTGGTAATTGTATTTGCTATTGGGAGTGCATCATTTTCTATAGTAGGTCCAAAAATCTTAGGTAAGGCAACTACAAAGATATTTGAAGGATTAGTAAGCAAAGTTTCTGGAGGAAATGTAGGTGTAGATTTTAATTCAATTGGAAAAATCTTAGCATTTTTACTTTGCCTTTACTTGATAAGTGCATTATTCTCTTTTGTACAAGGATTCATAATGAGTGGAATTTCCCAAAAAGTATCCTATAATTTAAGAAAAGAGATTTCGGTAAAATTGGATAGATTGCCAATGAAATATTTTGATACTAAGACACATGGTGAAATATTATCAAGAATTACGAACGATATAGATACCTTAAGTCAAAGTTTGAATCAAAGTATGACACAACTTATAACATCAGTGACAACTATGATAGGTGTTTTGATAATGATGTTATCTATAAGTGGGGTTATGACACTGGTAGCAATCTTAATATTGCCAATATCAATGTTTGTAATTTCAAGAATAGTGAAAAAATCACAAAAATACTTTAGGTCTCAACAAGAATATTTAGGAAATGTAAATGGTCAAGTTGAAGAAACTTATAGTGGTCAAACAATAGTAAAAGCATTTAATCGTGAAGATGAGGTAATTGAAGAGTTTGATAAATTAAATGATAGTTTGTATAATTCAGCATGGAAATCTCAATTTTTATCAGGTATAATGCAACCACTTATGATGTTTATTGGAAACTTAGGTTATGTAATGGTATCAATCTTAGGAGGTTGGCTAGCAATTAAGAAAACAATTGAGGTTGGGGATATACAGTCATTTATACAATATGTAAGAAACTTTACACAACCTATGACTCAACTTGCACAGGTTGCTAATTTACTACAATCAACAGCAGCAGCCTCTGAAAGAGTATTTGAGTTTTTAGAAGAGGAAGAAGAAGAGCAAATTGCTGAAAATGCAGTTTCAATAGATGGTTTAGAAGGCAAAATTGATTTTGAAAATGTCAACTTTGGATATAACCCAAACAAGACTATAATAAATGATTTTTCAGTAAATGTTAAACCAGGTCAAAAAGTTGCCATTGTTGGGCCTACAGGAGCAGGGAAGACTACAATAGTTAAACTTTTGATGAGATTTTATGACGTTAATAGTGGTTCAATATTGATTGATGGTCATAATATTAAAGATTTCAATCGTAGTGAACTTAGAGAAATGTTTGGTATGGTTCTCCAAGATACATGGTTATTTAGTGGTTCTATTATGGAAAACATAAGATACGGTAAGCTTAATGCTACAGATGAAGAAGTTATAGAGGCTGCTAAATCTGCACATGTTCATAGATTTATCAAGACATTACCAGATGGATATAATATGAAATTAAATGAGGAAGCAAGTAACGTTTCTCAAGGTCAAAAACAATTATTAACTATAGCTCGTGCTATTTTAGCTGACCCTAAAATCTTAATATTGGATGAAGCTACAAGTTCTGTAGATACTAGAACAGAAGTACTGATTCAAAAGGCTATGGATAATCTTATGGAAGGTAGAACAAGTTTTGTTATAGCCCACAGATTATCAACTATACGTGATGCTGATATGATTCTTGTAATGAATGATGGAGATATAGTTGAACAAGGAAATCATGATGAACTTCTAAAAGAAGGTGGATTCTATGCTAATCTTTACAATTCTCAATTTGAAGAAGATGAAGCAATGTAACAGAAAACTTTCTTGGTATAGGAGTATCATTAATAAGATAAATTAAATAGATAAGGGGCTGTCTCAAGATAGAGGAGCAAGCCTCTTTTTCATTGTTGAAATGATGAAAATATATTTAATTTCATGCGAAAAAGAGTTTTTTATGAACTAAGAAATTCATTTTGAGACACCCACTTATCTATTATTTTATGTCTTTACAAAGTGTGTATTTTATTATAATAGATAATAAGGAAAATATTGGAGGTGATTATCAAAATGTATATTTAATCTTATTCTTTAAATTTTATTATGGATAAAATTTAATTTTAATAGTTGATAATTATATTAAAGTATATATTTATATTGATTTTATTAATCATGTAAAAAACTACTTAAATTTAAGAATTGGGTTAAATATAAAATGATAATTACATATGAGTTAATTGAACTGATGTATTTTTAATATATATTTAGAATTTTAATCCTTCTTATGATATAAGTAGCTTGTTTTGTATACTTAGATTTGTAAGGTGTTCCTTTTCTATTTGCAGGCGTTCTTAATTGAGCGTCTTTTTTCATGCCAAAATTACTATGAAAGGAAATACTATGAAAACAAAATCGAAAAGTATATTAAGAAAATTAACAACCTATATCATGGTTTTAGTAACTGTCTGCGGTACGTTTTTAACAAACCCTACCTCTGTTTCAGATAGTGAATTGGTTCTAAACGAACCGACTGAATATAGTTATACAGGAGTAAGCCCACACTTAGGTTATGCAATCACGCACAATCCAATTTATGTATGGTAAACAGTCATGATACGCTGCCATCATGAAACAATCAAGAAGTACAAGTAACAGTTGGCGATAGTATTACGTTGACAGATTCTAACGGTGTTCTAAGTGGTATGACTTTAGAATCTAACAACACAAACGCTACTTTACAACAAAATGGAAATACCATCACAATTACACCTAGTGCAAGTTCAAATGACGGTTCTATCACTTATCGTAAAGTACCTCAAAGTGAGGTTGGTACTTCTATTGTTTATACAAAACCGCAACATCAAACCCTTGTTGAGTTTCACTTAGAAAGTTCAAAGCAAGCTACTGTTAAGGTTGATGTTATCCTATCTTTGCATTAGGTCTTGTGTTATCTGTAAGTGCATTAAGCGTTCTATACTTCCGCCGTAAAAAAGCAAAAGCTGAATAATAGAAAACTAGACGCAAAGATCACGACAAGACATTGACGTACCTTGCGTTTTTCTATGGAAAGGAATAGCTTATGCACTCGATACGTTCCCCAACAAGAACAACCTTAATAATAAAACATTACAATTTAATCTAAAACACATTCAAGAAAGAACGAGGTAAAATATATGAAGTTAAAACACGTAATACCCAACATGGAAAAAACATTTGGACAATTAGAATATGCTGGCGAGGGCAAAGTTGAACAGCGAAGAATCAATGGAAAACCTACTATTCTCTCACGAAGCTATAACCTTTATTCTGATATTCAAAGAGCGGACGATATTATCGTTATTCTTCCAGCCGAAGCTGGCGAAAAGCATTTTGAAATCGAGCAAAAAGTAAAATTAGTAAACCCACGTATTACAGCAGAGGGCTACAAAATCGGAACTCGTGGATTCACAAACTACATCATGTATGCTGACGATATCGTCAAGGCATAAGAAAGGACAGGTAATTAAACATGAGATTAGCTGAAGGAATCGTCGTAATTGAAAAAGAAAAAACATTTGGAGATTTGAAGTTTTCCGCTCTACGTAGAGAGGTCAAGATTGTTGATGATGAGGGCAATGTAACCGAAACCCTATTGCTGACACGGTGGCTACTGCCACATTTCAAGGTGCAGATGTAGACTGGTATATCAAAGCCGAAAATATTATCTTGAAAAGACCAGCACAAAACCAGCAAGCCGACCAGAAACAGAGTCATGATAAGAAATAGTTAGCCTATGAGAAAACTATTTCAGTATCGTGGAAAAAAGATAAAGCAAAGTGACAAGCATTTGCTGTCTAACTTCTTTACTGTTTCAATGGTTACCTTATTCTCTTGTGTCATGATACCTTTTCATTTAAGGTCGCTTATGGTTGTGAATTGGGAAACGGTCACACTTGATGATTTTATCAATCAACTACAAACTCTGTACTTCTTAGGTAGTGTAATCACTGCCCTTTTTGTATGCCTTATTGTGGCTTTTCTTTATTACTACTATAAGATTGATAACATCAAACAGTTAGAACACAGACAAAAGAGCGAATCAGTCATTTTCCTAAGATGTACTACTATCTCAAAGATGGGCTTATTCACATCAATGTTGAAATCACTATGGGAAAGTATCAAGACCAACTTTTACAGCTTGAAAATAAGCTAGAAACTGGTTTGTATTGTGAACTTGTGGATAAGGAATTAAAGGATTCCTATATTGAGTACACCTTGCTTTATGATACTATCGCTAGTCGTATTCAGATTGATGAAGCAACGGCTCATGATGGACGCTTAAAACTCATGGATTCTGTTTATTGGGAATATGACAAGCTCCCTCATATGTTGATTGCTGGTGGTACTGGTGGTGGTAAGAGTTATTTCATTCTTACCATCATTGAAGCTCTGCTTCACACCAATGCCAACCTATATATCCTTGACCCTAAGAACTCGGATTTAGCCGATTTAGATACGGTCATGAATAACGTCTACTATCGCAAAGATGATATGCTTCACTGTATCAATCAGTTTTATGAGGACATGATTGCACGAAGCGAAGCCATGAAGCAACACAAGGACTATAAGACAGGAGAAAACTACGCCTATCTTGGACTACCTGCAAACTTCCTTATCTTTGACGAATATGTAGCGTTTATGGATATGCTCGGCAGAAATAGTGCCGAAGTCATAAACAAGCTGAAACAAATTGTTATGCTAGGTCGTCAAGCTGGATTTTTCTTAATCTTAGCTTGCCAACGTCCAGACGCAAAATATTTAGGCGACGGAATCCGTGACCAATTCAACTTCCGTGTAGCTTTAGGTCGTATGAGCGAGCTAGGATATGGCATGATGTTTGGAAGTGATACGCAAAAGCAGTTTTTCTTAAAGCCCATTAAAGGACGTGGCTATGTAGACACTGGAACAAGTGTCATAAGTGAATTTTATACACCCAAAGTGCCAAAAGGCTATGACTTCCTAAAACAAATAGCTAAGCTTGCCAATAAGACGCTGGCTGATCCAGTGGCGGACGAAGTGAAAGCCACAGCTGGGATTCAACTTCCTAGAGTTGCACAAGCTCAATATGACGCAACACAGCATATCCCCTTATCCGAAGCCAAAGCTGGCGATTTAGTCTTTTTCCACTCGACCTATGACGCTGGTAGTTATGTGACGCACGTTGGAATCTATGTTGGTAATAACCAAATGTACCATGCAGGGAATCCGATTGGATATACCAACCTTACCGACAGTTATTGGCAAGCTCATTTAATTGGAGCTGGACGCATTATCAAATAGAAAGGAATTTATTATTGATAGGAAGTATGAGCTTTGGAATTTATAAGAACTTTACAGCCATTGATATGCACACCGTTCATGAAAAAGAAATCATTGAGAAACAGGTTGTTGATACGAATAGCATTGAGAGTTTTGTAGAATCCTTTAGCAAGGAATATTTTTCATGGCAACAGTCGCAAGATTCACAGGACAAACGAATTGAACGTTTGAAGAATTATCTGACTGAAAACCTACAACAGTTGAATACTGAAATGGTTCGCTCGGATATTCCTACTAGTTCTATTGTCAACAGCTTTCAAGTATGGAGTGTGACACAGAACAATGAAAATGCCTATGATGTACTCTTTTCAGTAGGACAACAGATTTCAGAGGGCGAGAACAAAAAGAATATCGCTTCCACCTATACTGTTACTGTCTATGTAGATGAAGTAGGCAATATGGTAATTATTAAGAACCCTACCATTGACAGCAAGCCACAAAAGGCAAGCTATGAGCCTGTACTTTCTGATAGTGACTAAACGGTGGACGCAAATACAACAGAGGAAATTAATAGTTTCCTAGACACATTCTTCAAGCTCTATCCTACTGCAACAGAAAAAGAGCTATCTTACTATGTAAGTAATCAAGCACTTGATGTAATTAATAAAGATTATGTATTTGTGGAACTTGTGAATCCTGTTTATACACAAGTTAACAATCAAGTGACCGCTATTGTAACAGTGAAATACCTTGATAAGGAAACCAAAGTTACACAGCTTTCCCAGTTTGAGCTTACTTTGCAGAAAAATGACAACTGGAAAATAATAATGGAATAGTTTCTATGTAAATATATTTTTACTATCTTACCTAACTAATTGAAAGATGATATAATTTAATCAAAGATTTGGTAAGGAGGGATGAATATGCATTTAATTGATTTTATGAATGAAGATATTAAAAAGAAGCTTGTTAAAAAAACGTATAAAAAGAAAGAGACTATTCTTTTTGCTGAGCAAGAAAATGAATATGTAATTCTTATGATTGACGGTATTGCAGAAGCATTCATCTTAAATGTGAAAGGAAACATCTCAACTATTCATCTTTATAGAAGTGGTAGTTTTTTTGGAGAAATGGAACAATTTAATGATGGGAAAAAACCCGTTGAAATTGTCGCTTTCACAGATTGTAATGTATATAAACTTCATAGAGATGATTTTTTAAACTGGTTAAGGGGAGATTTTGAAGCTACAAAATTTCTGATTCGAGAAATATCTAGTAAATTAGTTGTAAATGCTGAATTAATTGAAGAATTATCATCTTTAAGTGTTAAAGAACGACTTCTGAGGTGTATATCCTTACACTATTATAGAAGTGAATTAAATCTGCTTACCAAAAAACAGCTTGCTAGCGAAGTAAACGCTCCAATTAGAAGCATTAATCGTGCTATAAATGAATGTGTACAAGAACATCTAATTGCTTATGAAAACAAAAGATTTAGTGTAATTAATCAGCGAGAGGTATTAAAGAATCTTCCTACAACATAAGTATAATTTCAAAAAAGTATTGGATAATAATTATTCAATACTTTTTTATTTCGGGTCAAGTGACCTATTTTTTTTTATTTCTTCATTATATAATACTCCTATGCATAATTATGTTGGATTGATAGCTAATAAAAGAAAGTGAGAGGTGTTATATTATGACTAAAACACAACAGGAAATGATACAAAACGTATTAGAATTTTCAAAAAGAGATAGTAGGATAATAGGACTTGCAATTAGCGGTTCTTATATCACAAAATCGTTAGATGAATATTCTGATTTGGATTTTCTGATTGTAGCAGATGATAAATCCTATGAAGAAGTTATCGAAGAGAGATTACTTATTGTGGAACAGTTTGGAACATTAGTTTCTGCTTTTACTGGCGAACACGTTGGAGAACCTCGATTGATAATTTCCCTCTATGATTCCCCTGTTCTTCATGTTGATTTTAAGTTTACAACCTTAGATGGTTTACTAGATAGGGTTGAAGATTCAGCTATTCTCTATGAAGAAAACAACTGCATAACAGAAATTTATTCTAAAAAAGAAGCATACTTCCCAACTCCAGACTTACAGTGGATTGAAGATAGATTTTGGATTTGGGTTCATTACGCTTGCACTAAGATTGGACGTAGAGAACTATTTGAAACAATTGATTTTTTATCTTTTTTAAGACAATCAGTACTTGCCCCATTAATACAGCTTCTCTTAGGTAAATTACCTCGTGGAGTTAGAAAAATTGAATTGGACGCACCCCAATATATTGAAGCATTAGAAAAGACGGTTGCTACCCATGAATATGAAAGCTGTGTTAATGCATTGCAGGCTACTATCAACCTGTATCTTGAGTTAAGAGAGGAATTATCACAAAGTCCTATTGTCCGAAAGGTTGAAGCTGAAAGGGTTGCATTACAGTATTTTCAAGATTTAATCAAATAAACCCAAAGTAAAAAAACATTGAATAGTAAATATTCAGTGTTTTTTTATTTTTGGTCAAACGACCTAGATTAGTTGTTGTAACCATTCTATAATTATTTTGAAAGTAACAGTATGGAGGATAACTATGAGTGATATTTTAAGTAGAATTTCAAATAAAATTGGGGATAAGAATATAGTTGATAAGTTATCAGCTCTATCAAAATCAGATTTGAACTCACTTCTATTAGAAGTGTTTGATAGACAAGCAAATACTTTAACTGCAACTGATATTCTAAAGTCATACCAACTAAATAGATTTACTATCCCTAGCAGTATAGATCCAGAAGAAATTCATACTTTGGAATCAAAATTATTGAGAAAAGCATTCAATATGGATATCAAGACGATTATGCTTTCTCCCTCTGCTCCATTAGGTAGCTGTAGCGTTTTTGGCTCCGAATATAACGTAGTAAGTGTTCTACGAGGGACAGAAACACTTGCAGACCCCTCAAATATGTTGGCAATAATTATTGCTGATAAATTAAAAAGAAAAGAAGAAAATAATACCATACCTATCCACATGGCTACTACTGCTAGGGCAATAAGAGCACAAAATTTTGTAGGTAAAGGTTTATATTCACATTTTAGCTTATATTGTATGGTTTCATCTGGTATAGATACAGGGTCTTACACTTGTGAAAAAATGTTGTTAGAAAAGCACTTAAACTATTATAAAGATATATTAAGTGAAATAGAAAATGTTCGTTTCTCTATTATTCTACGCAAAAGAAACGGATACAAAGATAATGACTGATTTTTCGACAGAATGGTTGAAACTATCAAACTTATTTTTCCTAATATAGAGTTATCAATTCATAATAATGATGTTGATAATAATTATTGTCATTTAAGGATAAGTTAGAAAATAGAATTCTTGATGAATTTAATTATAGAGCCATAATCTCGTGCTATATATTAAATAAAAAGTAGCAGATAAGGAGAGTATGGATATGGCGAAAAAAGGGATAATAGTAGGATTAAACATAAATAATAAATCTGAGGATTTTAATGAACTGATGATTGAGCTTGAAAACTTATGTTCAGCATGTGATATTGAGGTTGCTGGAAGTATAACTCAAAATGCAAAGCAGGTTAATAGAGCGTATTACATTGGCACAGGTAAAGTTGATGAATTATTAAACTTAATAAAGAAGGAAAATGCAGAGATTGTTATATTTTACAATGAACTTTCTACATCACAACTAAAAAATCTTGAAGAAAAGCTTAATTGTGAAATTATGGATAGAACAGCATTGATACTTGATATATTTGCAAAGAGAGCAAAAACTAGAGAAGCTAAACTTCAAGTAGAAGTGGCAAGTTTAAAATATATGTTGCCAAGACTTATAGGTTCAAATGAAAATTTAGGGCGTCAAAGTGGTGGTGTTGGTACTAAAAATAGAGGTTATGGTGAGAAAAAGTTAGAACTTGACCGTAGAAGAATAGAAGAAAAGATAACATCTTTAAATAGGGAATTAAATGATTTAAAATTCCAAAGAGAAACTCAAAGAAGTCTGAGAAGAAAATCAAATCTTCCAAATGTAGCTCTAGTTGGATATACAAATGCTGGTAAATCTTCAATAATGAATAAATTAGTAGATACATTTAAAAACTCTTAAGAAAAGAAAGTATTTGAGAAAAACATGTTATTTGCTACACTGGAAACTTCTGTTAGAAATATAGTTCTTTCAAATAACAAAGAATTTTTATTGTCTGATACTGTTGGATTTGTAAGTAATCTACCACATGATTTAGTAAAAGCATTTAGGTCAACATTAGAAGAAGCATGTGAGGCAGATATATTATTACATGTTATTGATATTTCAAATCCAGGCTATAAAAGTCATATTAAAGTAACAGAAGATACTTTAAAACAAATAGGTGCAGATGATATACCTCTGATACATGTTTATAATAAAATTGATTTAATTGATAAAGACGTATTAGATAAGATTGTAGATAATATCGACAAAGAAGGTATATTTGTTTCAGTTAAAAAAGATATAAATATAGATAGAATGATAAAGTGTATTTGTGATAGTATATTTAAAGATTATATAAGATGTAGTTTCTTAATTCCATATGACAAAGGTCATATAGTTTCTTATTTTAATGAGAATACAAGTGTTATAAGTATGGAATACAGAGAAGAGGGAACTTTTTTAGATGTAGAATGTAGCAATATAGAATATAATAAGTATAAAAAGTATGTTTTAGAGTAAGCTCTAAAAAATTGTTGTAACTTAAAATACATTTAATGTCTGATTTTATAATGAATTATAACATGATTGTAAAATATGATTGCATGAAACGGTATAGTTATTAAGCTATGCCGTTTTGTAATTTATAATAAAAAATAAATTCATTGACATAAAGGTAACTAGTTACTATAATAAAAGGTAACTAGTTACTATTTATATTTTTTAAAAATTAAAATTTACTATAAAGAGGGGGAGATAATAATGGATATGGAAACTTTAATGAAAAAATTTATGATAGATGATGAAAGTAGAAAACAAGCTATATTTACAAATATATTTGTAATACAAAATAAACTTCAAACTACCTGTGATAAATTAGACCCAGAGCTAACAATGAAACAATGGTTACTTTTGGCAATTACTACTTCTGTAGATGAAACTCTTACATTAACTAAACTTGGAGATATTATGGGATGTTCAAGACAAAATGTAAAAAAGTTAGCTATTGCTTTAGAAAATAAAGGTTTTGTACAAATTGACCAAAATGAAAAGGATTCAAGAGCTGCTAGTCTTTTAGTAAAAGATAAAGTAAATGAGTATTCTGAAAAAGTGAGAGATATGCAGAAAGAAATATTGGATATTCTATTTAAAGATTTTACAGAACGAGAAGTGGAACAATTATTTTTTGGAATGATAAAACTAAATACAGGAATTGAAAATATAAAAAAGTATATAGAAAATAATGAACTTGAAAGATAGGTGAGTGTCAAATCAACTTTGTATGACATAAAATAAGGAGGTAAATTATATGAAAAATACAGTAGTGATTTATAAGAGTAAATATGGTTCAACAAAAAAATATGCTAAATGGCTTTCAGAATTGTTGGCTTGCGACATTTTTGAAATTAAGAATATCAATATAGAAAAAGTTATGAAATATGATACAATTATCTTAGGAGGAGGACTTTATGCTTGTAATATAGCAGGAATTTCTTTCTTTAAAAAAAATTATAAAGAATTACAGAAAAAGAATCTAGTAGTATTTGGTGTAGGGGCTACTCCATATAATGATGAAGTAATAAAGACCTTAAGAGAAGTAAACTTTAAGGGAGAATTAGATAATATTCCTTGTTTTTATTGTCGTGGGGCATGGGATGAAACAAAAATGTCTTTTTTAGACCATACTCTTTGTAGCTTTTTTAAAAAATCTATAGCTAAAAAAGAACGTCAAGGTCTTAAACCAGTAGAAGCACCTTTATTGTCTGGAGAAGCTTTTGATTGGTGTAATAAAGAAAATTTAGAACCAATACTTGATTATGTAAAAAAACTTTAAGTGGTATATATTTATAGTCATTTATCATCTAAAATTAAACTCCATAGAAATTGATTAGAAGTTATCTGTAAAATAATATTGTTATTAAAGGTGGATAATTTAATTGTTTCAATAAGATTTATAATTTGAAAAAGTATTGATTTTAAAAGAAATTATTTTATAAGCTTACTTATATTTAATAAGGGGGCTTTTTTTATTGGAAGATTTATGTTATATTGAGGTGAATTTATTATGATATAAAAATAATGTTAATATAAATTTAAATCTTTATCTAAAGATGTAATGCTATAATTTTAAAAGAAAGGATTTTTAATCATGGAGATAAATGAGCTAGTGATGGTGCAAAGAAAATATTATAATACAGGTAAAACAAGAGATATATCGTTTCGTCTAGAACAGTTAAAGAAACTTAAGTCAGTTGTATTGCAAAATGAAGAAAAAATACTTTTGGCACTTAAGAAAGATTTAAATAAATCGGATTTTGAAGGTTTTATGACCGAGGTAGGTATGTTTTACAGTGAATTAGATTTTGCTATAAAAAATATAAGAAAATGGAGCAAAATAAAAAGAGTTAGTTCAGGTATGGTTAACTTTCCATCTATATCTAAAATTATTCCGCAACCTTATGGTGTTACGCTCATAATGTCACCTTGGAATTATCCATTCCAATTAGCACTTATACCATTAGTTTGGTCATTGGCAGCAGGGAATTGTGTTATATTGAAGCCTTCTGAATATTCTGTATCAACATCTAGTATAGTTAAAGATATAATTGAAAATGCTTTTTCAAAAGAATATATTGCAGTTGTTCAAGGAAGTCAAGAAGAAAGTGAAAAGTTATTATTAGAAAGATTTGATTATATATTTTTTACAGGAAGTACTAATGTTGGTAGAATAGTCATGAAATCAGCATCAGAGCATTTGACTCCTATAACTTTAGAACTTGGAGGAAAAAGCCCTTGTATTATTTTAAAAGATGCAGATATAGACCTTACTGCCAAAAGACTTACTTGGGGAAAACTAATAAATGCAGGACAAACCTGTGTAGCCCCAGATTATATCTTAGTGCATGAAGATAGAAAAGAAGAGTTAATAGAAAAAATAAAGTATTATATTAATAAGTATTTTGGAGATAATCCATGTAATAATGAACAATTTCCTAAAATCATAAATGAAAAACATTTCAATCGTATATTATCTCTTATTGATAATGACAAAGTAGTCTATGGTGGAAATTGTAATAAGGAAATATTAAAGATAGAGCCAACTATAGTAGACAATACTAATTGGGATGATGATATAATGAAGGAAGAGATATTTGGACCTATACTTCCCATTCTAAGCTATAAAGATTTGGATGAAGTAGTAAAAGAAATTATACAAAGACCAAACCCATTAGCTCTTTATATTTTTACAAAAAATAAGCATTTAGAAAATAAACTTTTAGAAATGATTCCAGCAGGTGGATGTTGTATAAATGATACAATTATTCATATAGCTACGAATTACTTACCTTTTGGTGGTGTTGGCGAAAGTGGTATGGGTTCATATCATGGAAAAGCTGGATTTGATACATTTACTCATTATAAGAGCGTGTTAAAAAAATTAAATTTGGATGTTCCTATTAGATATGCTCCATATGATAATAAATTAATTAAGATTCTTAAAAAGATAATGTAGGGTGTATTGTAGAAAAATAAATATAAATAAAATTGAGCGTTTTTATTCTGAATGTATTTTATTTTTAACCTATAAGGCGAAATTCCTCTTTATTACTGTAGGAGGTGGAGGATGTAAGCCTAACCGATAAGTTATTTTTTTACTTGATTTTCATAGAAATGTATCCTATTATTAATTAAGTAGTAAAAATTAAGAGGAAATAATTACAATGAAATTAGATAGTAATAATCATTCAATATTCTTGCTAAATGATTATAAATCAACATCAAGTACAAGAATAAAGAATGAGTTTCTGCGTATTCTTAAATATCTATGGAAAGAATATTTCAAAAGGCACTGTTTATAGAAATAAGGAGGAAAAAATGAAAATTAATTGGAATACAAAGTACACAACAATAGCAATTTACACATTTATAATAGCTGCTTGTAGTATCATATTTTATCTAGTATCATCACAAATTGATGTATTTTCTAATAATTTAGATGCTATATTTACGACTTTACAGCCTTTTATAATAGGATTTGCTATTGCATATCTTCTTAATTTTATTTTAAAATTTTATGAAGATAGAGTTTTTATAAAAAGTGAGAAATTAAAAAGCTTAAAACAAAAATCAAAAAGAGGATTGGGTCTTTTATTAACATATGCAACAGCTGCATTGATACTTTACTTATTTATGTATTTCGTATTACCTCAAGTAATTGAGAGTATTATTGGACTAGCAAATGATATACCTATGTATGTAAATAATGCAACTAAGCTTATTGATAAATTAATGATTGATTTAAATCTTGATGAACAATATTTTAGTTTGGCAGTAGACAAATGGAATGAGTTTGTTGCATACATCATAAAATTTGTAACAGATTTAATACCAATATTAGGAAACATATTAAAGAATGTAGCTTCTAGTATATGGAACATTGTATTAGGACTAATTGTTTCAGTATACTTACTAATTGATAAGGAAAAATTTTATGGATTAAGTAAAAAAATAACTTATGCGTTATTTACAGAAACACAAGCTTCTAGAATTTTAGAGTTAACTCATAGAAGTAACTATACATTTGGAAGATTCCTAGGTGGCAAGATATTAGATTCATTTATTATAGGTATTTTAACATTTGTGATACTTACATTAGTTAAAATGCCATATGCATTATTAATATCAGTTATAATTGGTATTACAAATATTATCCCTTTCTTTGGACCTTTATTTGGAGCAATACCATCTACAATAATAGTATTGTTTGTTTCTCCTATAAAAGCTTTATGGTTATTGTTGATTATATTAATAATACAACAAATAGATGGAAATATTATAGGACCTAAAATACTAGGAGATTCAATTGGTATATCTGCATTTTGGATTTTATTCTCATTATTGGTTGCAGGAAAGCTATTAGGTTTTATTGGCATGGTTATAGGAGTTCCTATGTTTGCTGTAATTTATTCTATAATTAAAGATATTATTGAGGGTAAATTGGATAAGAAGGGATTACCAACAGATACTTCTGATTATATGTAGACAAAAACATATGTTATTTTTAGTTAAAAATATATAAGTTAAGAAATATTTAAAGCACTGAGAAAACTAAACTCTTGGTGCTTTTTAGATATAAAATTATTATAGAAGAGGTGTTTTTTATGGCATTTATAGAATGTAAATTTAAATCTAAATATGCAGTTATTTCATGGTTTTGAAGATGACCAAAGTTCGTGGATTAGATATACTAATGTAGAACATTATGCTAAAAATAAAAATATAGCTCTCGTAATACCAAGAGTAAAAACGAGTTTTTATACAGATATGGTGTATGGACATAAATATTTCACTTTTGTAAGTGAGGAATTACCTAAATTTGTTAGAGCTATATTTCCTTTATCAGAATAATCAGACATTCAAGAAATATGCAGAGTCTTTAAATATAGTAAAGACTGAAATCCTAAAATCCAATTACGATTTTAAAATTTCAGTCTCTAAGAATCCGATAAAATTTTATTAAGTTCTTATGCGAGTTATTATTGGAGTGAAGTTATCAACTATATCTATATAGTATTTGCTCAGCTCTTCTAAAATATCTTCGCACAAATCAGTGCTATGACCAAGGTTAATGAGAAATTGTTTTGTAAAATACTTTATTACAGCTTGAGAAGATATATCGTACTTGTGTGAAATATAAACCCTAATTATTTCAGGTTTCATAGCAAGTATACCAATACAAGAAAGTATTAACTCATCATGTTCTATAGATTCTTTATCATTAACATATCTTTTCATGACCATTTCAGTTACACTTCGTTGATAGCTTAAGATAGCTTCTTCATAAGCTATATCCAAATAAAAATTTCTATATGCTTCATTTTTTAGAAGGAAGCAAAGGTCAGCATTCATAGCAAGAAAGAACATCATCATAGTACCTTCTTCATGATAGTTATAGATTAAAGACTGCATTTCATTTCTTATATCTTCATATATTATAGCTCCTATTTCGCTTTTACTTGAGAAGTAATAGCTTATTAGACCTAAATTTGTATTGGCTCTTTCTGCAATTTGCCTAGTTGTTGTCTTATGATAACCTTGTTCAAAAAATAATTCTCTAGCAGCCCTTATAATACTAGCTTTTGTTTCTTTGCCTTTTTCTGATTTTGACATATTTACTGTATATACCTCTCTTTTCAATCTTTTTTTGAAAATTTGCTAACTATAAATATTGTAATAGAACCACCTATTATAGGAACTAAAATTCTGTCAAATACAGTAAGAATTCCAATCATATTTAAGAATGCCAATATAACACTTATTATAACAGCATATATAGCCCCCTTTTTTGTAGCACCTTTCCAGCAAAGACCAATTACAAATGGTGCAAATATTACACCTGTACATAGTGGAGCTGGCCAAAATAACAATTCTAATAAACTATCAAATTTAAGTGCTATAATTGCACCTATTATAGCTGTAAAAGCTGATGCAACTTGAGAATACTTTAGAGTATTTTTCAAATCATTAAATTCTATATTAGGGTGTAACAATTTGTTATAAATATCTCTTGATATGATAGCGCTCATTGAGGTCATTAATGAATCGGCAGTAGACATTATGGCAGCTAGTATAGCAGCTAAGAATAATACAGAGATTAAAGGTGGTAAGGTAGTTGATATCATTTGAGGTAAAACCTGGACAGATGATATGTTTGGAAATAAACTACCACCAATAGCTCCAATTATTCCTATAGGGAAGGCAAGAAATAATAGTATAAATCCTGCAATTACACTACTTTTAACTGCATTTTTAGCATTATCAGCACATTGATATCTTAAAAAACTTTCATAAGAAAATATCGAGCCTAAAACTAATGGTAAAACTGTATACATAAAATCACTAATTGACTTATCTCCTGGAAAGAATGGTTCTTTTACCATTGATTGTAACATAAGTAAAGGGTTGTCGCCAACTAATTTTAAGCTTATATAAGCCACTATTGGCAAAAACACTATACAAATAGCAAGTTGAATAAATGCTGATACTGCAACTCCCCACATTCCTGATGTATAAGTATATATAATGATGACTATAACTCCTATAATTACTGCTATATCATAAGGTATACCAAATGCAGTAGATACAGAACCAAAAGAAATTAATTGACTGCCCATAATGGCTAGTATTGATATTGGTGTTACAAGACTCTGATAAGCTCTTAAAAATACACTATGACCATACCTAGTTTCAATATAATCAGCAGGTGTTATATCACAAGATAAGCTTCTTAATTTTCCTGCAAAAAATGCATTTATAAAGCAAGCTAAAGCTGCACCTATAGTAGAATACATGCCAACCCACAGTCCTCTTTCAGCTCCCCATTGAACTCCACCAACTAAGCACCCCCCTCCAAAAGATGTAGCAGCAATAGTTGCAGCTAGTATGGGTAAAGGTAGATTTCTACCTGCAATTAGGAAATCGGATGCTGTTTTAACTTTTTTTGAAAAATAAAAACCAATCCATATGTATATTGCGCACGTAACAATTAAAAGTAACATAATCTCTTCTCCTTTATAAAATATTTTAATAAAATATATAAAATATATTTTATATAAAAGTAGCACGATATTTCTTTTATTGGCTTTAGGTTAGTATAGCTATAATAATTTATGATATTATATAGAAATTATATAAAAGAAAAAATTGAAAATTCTGAAATTTATAAATGTATTGATGTTCATCTGATAGATTCTTTTTTGTAATTGTAACACGCTTTTATTTTTAAATCAATAGTACATGTATAAAAAGAAAAAGGATTTAAAGAAGAAAAAAACATTTTTAATATCCAGATATAGTATGAAAATATCTTAAATAAATTATTCTTGAATAAAATTATAAAAATTTAAAATTACTAGAAATATAATAAAATAATTTAAAATATGTATTTTGATGACTTTTTGAAGCAGTAAAATGATAAAAAACAAATCTAAATTAAGTTTAAATGGCTTTTTAGTTACTTTTAATAGTAAAAAATAAAATCTAAAAAATGTTTGACAATTAAAAATTTTGAGAATATAATTAAAATAAAATTATACACATATAAAAATTTTACACTAAATCAAGGAAGATATATTTAGGATTTAGAATATGAATTATTATACGTGAATAATAAAAAGTAATCAGATTTTATAAGGGAGGGGTAGATGTGAGTAGTCAAGAAAGCAAACCAAGAGGAAACCTTATATCAAATTTTAGAGATGATATGAGAGACCCTAAGAAAAGAGCAATATACACATATTCAAGTTCTATAAACCTAGCGTACAATTTTATAGGTTACTTTGTATCAACCGTGACAAATATCTTTTTAACTGATGTAGCAAAACTTGGTGTAATTATGGCAGGTGGTATGCAAATTGTACAATCTTTTATAAAAATTGCTGTAGCTCCTATAACGGGTACAGTATTTGACAAACAACCATTCAAAAAAGGAAAATATTATCCATGGCTTAGATATGCACCAGCAACGTTAGCATTAACATATGGGATATTTTTCATAGTTCCATTAATGAAAATAAGTCCAGCATTACTTTTACCTTTAATGACAGCTTTATTATTAATAGCATCTTGTGCTCAGCAAGTAGTTTTCACTATAATTTATGCTATTTACCCTGTGGTTGCTAAGACACCTAGAGACAGAGTTATAGGTTCAACTACTACTAATATATTCAAAGAAGTTGGTAAATTCTTAGTAGGTTTTTCATATCCGTTATTATTAGTTTTATTTGCAGATGTATTAGGTGGAGAAGGAATGGGTTATTTAGGTACCTATTTATTCTTTGCAGTAGGATGTCTTTTAGTATTTTGGTTTTCTTCAACAGAGATAATAAAATCTGGTGCAGAAGAAGAAGTTCTTCAAAAAGAAGAAAAGCCAAAAATTAAAGCAAGTGAAATGACAAAAGCACTATTTACTAATGTACCACTTATGATGGCATTTTGTTTAGAGTTTCTTATATGTATAAGATCTATAGGTTTAGGACCTTTGGCTCCATATTATTTTAAATATGTAATAGAAGACGAACGTGGATTAGCAGTATTTTTATCAATAATGCCTTTGGTAAGTGTAGCATTCATGTTTTTCGCACCAGTATTTATAAAAATCTGTAGAGAGCAAAAACTAGCCTCAATAATTTCTTTTTCTATCTGTGCATTATGCCACTTATTGGTTGTATGGACTCCTTGGGGAAAAACTACTTTAGGTGTAACTATGTTGCTGGCAATTGGAGGAGGTTTTTCAAATGTAGTATCAATAATAAATCTTAACTTCTTTGCTGGTTCTTGTGATTATGGGCATTGGAAATCAGGAAAAGATTTACCTGGTTTAAGTATGTCACTGTATCCAGTTGCGATACAAGTAGGAGTATTACTTGCAACTACTATAAGAACAGTCTTGATGAATTCAATGGGATATCAAGCTGATATGGTAGTTACAGAGGCAGTTAAAACAGGTTTTATAAATATGATTTCTTATTCTATGGCAATACCTTTAATAATAGCTGTTGTTATAGCAATACTATATCCAGTGAGTGACAAGAAATTAAATCAAATAAGAGAAGAATTAAATCAAAGAAAGGCTTAGTTAAAAGAAAGTTTAGTAGATGATTAATTTAAGTTATTAAAGTAAGTAGACGCAATAGCGTTTATATAAATGAAAATACATATACAGAGGGGGCTTTTAAAAATGATAGAAAAATTATTGAGAAATACAGTAAAAGAATTACATCAATATGTTCCAGGTGAACCAATAGAAAAAGTTAAGGAAAAATATGGTGTAAAAGAAATAATAAAATTAGCTTCAAATGAAAATCCTTTAGGTCCATCACCAAAAGCAATGGAAGCTATGACTTATATGTTAAAACAAGGTCAACTTTATCCAGAACCAGAAGCTAATCAACTTAGAAGAAAATTAGCTGAAAAATTAGATTTAAGACCAGAAAATTTTATTGTTGCTAATGGTGCGGACAACGTTATTACACTAATAGGTGAAGCTTTTATAAATAGAGGGGATGAAGTTATATATTGTAACCCAACATTCCCATCATATAGAACTGCAACTATAAAAAATGAAGGGATACCAGTAGAAGTACCTTTAACAGAAGATTATAAGTATGATTTACAAGGTATACTAGATAAGATTACAGATAAGACAAAATTAATATGTGTGTGCAATCCTAATAATCCAACAGGAACAATTGTAGATGATAAAGAGTTAGAAGAATTTTTAAAGAAAGTCCCTGAAAATATTATAACTATATTGGATGAAGCATATATAGAATTTTTAACAGTGCCTAATTATGTAGATGGACTTAAGTATGTAAGAGAAAATTACAATGTTATAGTAACAAGAACTTTCTCTAAAATATATGGTCTTGCAGGGCTTAGAGTAGGGTATGGTATTGCTAAAGACGAAATAATAAGAACTTTATTTACAGTAAA
This sequence comes from Clostridioides sp. ES-S-0108-01, assembly GCF_020662285.1. NCBI lineage: Bacteria > Bacillati > Bacillota > Clostridia > Peptostreptococcales > Peptostreptococcaceae > Clostridioides > Clostridioides sp. ES-S-0108-01. Next base: position 330,050 of record NZ_JADGMN010000001.1, read on the forward strand.
AGAGCCTTTCTCTGCAAACCGTGTTGCTATAAGTGGAGCAACAGCAGCACTTGATGATGAAGAATTTATAAAAGAAACGTATGACTTGAATAGAGTTGGAATGGCTTACTTTAAAGAAGAGTTTACAAAAATGGGATTTGATGTTGTGGATTCACAATCAAACTTCCTTTATGTAGATATGAAAACAGATATACCTAAGCTATTTGAAGAGTTGAAAAAAAGAGGCTTTATAATAAGACCAAGTGCTACACATGCACGTGTAAGTATTGGAACTATGGAGGAAAATAAGAAATTTGTAGCAGTTTTAAAGGAAATATTAAATATTAAAGAAGAAACAAGTATTGGATAATAGATAGGAATATTACGAAATGGGGTGTAGATATGAGCTTAAAAATAAACGCAGATAGATGTAAAAGTTGTGGATACTGCGTTATATCTTGTAAAAAGGGAGCATTAAAAATATCAAACAATATAAATAAAGAAGGATATGCTCATGTAGAGGTTGATGAAAGTAAATGCATACTTTGTGGAATTTGCTACCAAGTGTGTCCAGATAATGTTTTTGAAATAATTAAAGAAGAAGCATGTCAAGAAGCTTAGAAGGAGTTGGGATAATATGAAGAAGATGTGGAAGGGGAACCACGCCATTGCAGAAGCAGCCTTAAGAGGTGGTTGTGAATTTTATGCAGGATATCCAATTACACCACAAACAGAGGTAATGGAATTTTTATCACATAGAATGTCTGAACTTGGAAGAACTTTTATACAATCCGAAAATGAGATGGCTGCTATATATATGGTATATGGAGCATATGCAAGTGGAATGAGGTCTATGACGAGTTCTTCAGGACCAGGAATATCTTTAAAACAAGAAGGAATCTCGTATTTATGTGCAAATCACTACCCTTGTGTAATAGTAAATGTGCAGAGATGGGGTTCTGGTCTTGGTTCGTTGGATTCAGCACAGACGGACTATCTAAGAGATACTAGAGGGGGAGGAAATGGAGATTATCACTTGATAGTTTATGCACCAAACAGTATTCAAGAGACTGTAGATTTAATGTATAATTCATTTGATGTAGCAGAGAAATATAGAGTGCCTGTTGAAATTTTAACAGAAGCAGCTTTAGGTCAAATGATGGAACCAGTAGAGTTTCCAGAGTTTAAGAAAAGAGAAGAAGATTTAGGTTGGACTTACGATGGAAGTAATAGAGACCATGCAAAAGTTGCAGATAACCAAAAGTCAGCCTTTTGTATGGAAAAGCGTATGAGAATAACTGAAAATGAACAACAATGGGAAGATTATCAAGTCGAAGATGCAGAATATGTGTTTGTAGCATTCGGTATACCATCAAGAACAACTATGAATGCTGTTATAAGACTTAGAGAACAAGGTGAAAAAGTTGGAATAATAAGACCAATAACAGTGTGGCCTTTCCCATATAAAGCATTTGAAAAGGTAAACAACGATGTAAAAGGATTTATATCAGTAGAGTCAACAGATACAGGTCAGTTAGTAGAAGACGTTGCTTTAGCTTCAAAAAAAGTATGTAAAGAAAATGTACCTGTGTATGGTCTATTTAGTGGAAATCATATACCAAAAACATTGCAAGTAATGGACACTTATAGAAAAATAAAATCTGGCGAAATCAAGGAGGTGTTCTAATATGGTTGCAGAAAAATTAACACCTAGCGTTGTTTCAATACCAAACAAATTTTGCCCAGGTTGTGGTCATGGAATAGTAAATCGCATAATAGCAGAAGTAATAGAAGAACATGGATATGAAAAAAATCATGTATTGACTTTAGGAGTTGGCTGTGTTTGTAATATGAATTTTAGCTGGAATGGAGACAAAATGCAAACTGCACATGGTAGAGCTTCTTCTACAGCTATAGGAATCAAAGTAGCACGTCCAAAAACACTAGTAATGACTTATCAAGGTGATGGAGATGCTTATGTTATAGGTCTTTCTGAAACTTTAAATACTGCATACAGAAATCATAATGTGACTGTATTTGTAATAAATAACAACAACTTTGCAATGACTGGTGGACAAATGTCATGGACTACTATGCCAGGTCAAGTTACAACAACAAGTGTAAATGGAAGAGATATAAATACTACTGGTAGTCCACTAAAAGTTCCTGAAATGGTAGCAAATTTCTTTGATGTAGCTTATGTAGCAAGAGGTTCAGTTCATAGTCCAAAGGAAATAATTAATCTAAAAAAATATATAAAAAATGCAATAGAAGCTCAATTAAATGGAGAGGGATATTCATTAGTTGAAATATTAGCACCTTGTCCAACTAACTGGGGTGTATCACTAGAGAAATCTATCAAATGGATGGAAGAAGAAATTGTGCCATATTATACTCTTGGCGAATTTAAGCAAAGGGATGGTGAATAGTTATGGAAAAAGAGTTAGTATTTGCAGGATTTGGTGGTCAAGGAGTTTTAACTCTTGGTTTAATTGTAGCTGAGTCAGCACTTGAATTAGGAAAACAAGTAACTTGGATGCCTGCATATGGTCCAACTATGAGGGGTGGAAAAGCATATAGTGTAGTAAAGTTTTCTGATGAAAGTATAGGTGGACCTGACATGGAAGAAATAGATGTCTTAGTGGCAATGAATAAGCCATCTTTAGATTATATAAATTTAGTTAAAGAAGGTGGAACAGTAGTTATTAATACATCTACAATATATGAGAATGTAGCATTGAGAGAAGATATAAGTGTAGTTAAAATAAATTGTCAAGAATTAGCTCAAAGAGTAAATAATCCAAAAGCAGCAAATATAGTAGTCCTTGGAGCGTTAATTGCTAAGACTGGATTATTTGAAAAAGAATTAGCTTTAAAAACTATGTGTGATTTCTTTGAGGAAAAAGGAAAAGGAAAATTTAATGTTCAAAATGAAGCAGCATTCATGGAAGGATATAATAACGCCATTTGATAAATTACCCTTATCTTAAGTGATTTATCTCAAGATTTAACAACCTTTAGTGCCAAGAGAAACTTCATCTTGAGATAAAATTCACTTAAAATCACAATTATAAACATATAGGAGAGTGAATTTATGAGTTTGGAAAAACTTATTAGACCAAAAAGTATTGCTATAGTAGGAGTGACTGATAAACTTGGTTTTGGTAGAAGTGCAGCACTTAGTATAGTAAAAAGTAAAGATACAGATAGAGTATATTATGTTAATCCAAAAAGAAAAGAATTGTTTGGAAGAAAATGTTATAAAACGATACAAGATGTTCCAGAAGTAGTAGATTGTGTAGTAGTATGTACACCTAGAAATGTAGTTTTGTCTGTATTAAAAGACTCTGGAGAATTAGGGGCAAAGGCAGCTGTAGTATATGCTAGTGGATTTGCAGAGGAAGGTACAGAAGAAGGAATAGATTTAGAAAATCAACTTATAGAAATATCAAATACATATGATATGAAAATATTGGGTCCAAACTGTATGGGATTGCTAAATTGTATAGATAAAGTTAATCTATGGGCAGGAGGTTGTAAATGGGATTTATATACTAAAAGGTCTGGTATAGGAATTGTAGGGCAAAGTGGTTTTATAACTGCAGAGATTGTTTCAAGTGATTATTTTAATATATCTTATGGTTTTTCAACAGGAAATGGAAATATAGTTACATTAGAAGATGCAGTAGATTTTCTTGTAGATGATGATTATGCATCAGTAATAGCTATTTACCTTGAAGGTTTAAAAAATCCACAAAAGTTTATAAATGCACTAAAAAGAGCTGCTCAAAAAAGAAAACCAGTAATAATCTTGAAGTCAGGAAGGTCAGAAAAAGGAGCTATTTCTGCTGCTTCTCATACAGGAAACTTAGCTGGTTCAAGTAAGGTTTTTGAAAGTATTTTTGAAAAATATGGAGTAATTTCTGTGGAAAACTTAGAACAATTTATGTGTCTAGCTCAGGCTTTTAGTGTTTTAGATGGTAACTTACCTACAAATTCTAATTTTGCAGCAATGAACTTCTCAGGAGGAGAAAATACTATTTGTGCAGATTTAGCAGAAGAAAATGATGTAGAACTTGCAGAAATATCTTCTGAAACTAAAGAAGAAATGAAAAAATATCTTCCGGGATTTGCAACACCTAAAAATCCACTAGATGCTACAACAGCATTATTCCACGAAAAGGATATGATAGTAGGTCTATTACATACCTTTGAAAAGGATGATAGTGTTGGATTTACTATGGTAGGTGCTAATATAAGAGATGAAGAAAATGAAATGCATGAAACACTTTGTCAAGCTGTAAGTGAAGCTAGAGAACAAGGATTGAAAAAGCCTGTGTTTGCAGTTCCTACACTTGAAGGAAATAGGTATTTAGATTATAGAACTAGATTAGAAAGCAATCAAGTGCCTATAATGTCATCAGTTGGAACTACATTTACTTGTTTTAATAAAATGGCTAAGTTTATAGATTATGATTATTCTAAGAGAACTTTAGAATTTAAAGCTGTTAAGAAAAGAGAGTTAAATAATGTAGTAGCATTATCAGAGTTAGATAGTAAGATTGAGATGAAGAAATATGGAGTACCAGTACCAGGGCAAGGCAATGCAAAAAGTATTGATGAATTAGATGAAATCTTAAAATATATTAAATATCCTGTTGTTTTAAAAATAAATTCTTCTGAAATATTACACAAATCTGATGTTGGAGGGGTTAAAATAGGAATTAAGAATAGAGATGAGGCAGTAGATGCATATAATGAGATTTTAACTAATGTAAAAAAAGCAAAACCAGATGCTAATATTGAAGGTATACTAGTTCAAGAAATGGCAGAAAGTGGTATAGAAATTATTATTGGTATAACTAATGATGACCAATTTGGTCCGATGTTATTAGTTGGCTTAGGAGGAGTATTTGTAGAAGTATTTAAAGATACTACTTTATATCCATTGCCTATAAATCACGATGAAGCTATCATGATGCTTAAAAAATTAAAATCATTTAAGCTTTTAAATGGCTATAGAGGAAGTGAACCTTGCGATATTGATGCTCTTGCAGATATGATGGTTAAGTTAGGAAAATATGCTTATGAAAATAAGGATAAAGTCAAGGAAATAGATTTAAATCCAGTGTTTGTATATCCTAAAGGAAAAGGTGTATGTGCAGTAGACGCCTTAATAGTTAAATATAAATAGTTTATAGGTTTTGGTATTAAACCATAATTAAAGCACCGACTGAAAATCGCATTTTGTAAGTTAGATAGTGTGATTTTCGGTCAGCTCATATTTAATTTAAAAATATTTTAAAGTAAAAGCATAGTTTTAAGTTTGATTGTGAAATAGTACTGTATAAACAATAAAATACTACATATAAAACGAATAATAAAAGGTGTTTTAATGAGAAGAATCAATTTTGATTTTCATTAAAACACCTTCTTTATTGTATTAAAAACTTTTAAACATTATATTGTAACAGGTGGATTTGTTGGAGCTGTATATGTACGATTAGCAAATTCTTGGTCAACAAAGAATAGACCACCCTCTCCAGCAAGTTTAACACGCTTTATATTGTCTTCACAATTTGTTTCTTCTTCTGCTTGTTCAGATATAAACCAAAGTAAGAATTGAGAAGTTCTAAAGTCTGACTCAGAGTTTGCTACAGCTGCTAAATTGTTTATTAAAGCTGTAACCTTTTTTTCATGAGCTAACGTACGCTCAAGAATATCCATTGCAGAAGTAAAGTCTGAGTCTGGCATTGGGATAGCATCAAGTTGAACCTTTCCTCCTACATTATGTAAGTATTTGTAAAAAAACATAGCATGGTCTGTCTCTTCCTTATACTGAACATAAAACCAATTAGAAAATCCTTTAAGCCCTTCTGCTTCAAGATAAGAAGACATAGAAAGGTAAAGATACGCAGAATATAATTCATGGTTAATCTGCTCATTAAGTAATTTTTCCATTTTAGCTGAAATCATTTTTATACCTCCAAATTTTAAATGTTCTTATAAAATATAATAATATTAAATGGAAAAATATTCAATAAAAGTGTTTAAATATTTTACATATTTAATAAAAATTTATACTACCATTAAAAAAATTATAACTGACAATGGCTATAGAGCCGATTAATGGTGCATTTGCTCCAAAATTTGAATGTCTTACACTTATTTTTTTATATTTAGAAAAACTTGCTGAAGCAGTCAATTTTTTTAATAATGTATTTTCTATAAATGTACCAGGTACATTAAAGTCATAGCCTATTATTATAGAGCTACAATCAATCAATGTAAGTGTATTAACCAGTGCATATGATACATATGTACAAAATTCATCAAGCAAAAACATAGCAAGACTATCTTTATTATTTGCCTCATCTATCAACTTGACTAAAGAAAAGTCTTTACAGTTAATTAATGGAGAGTTTGAATAAATATGGCTCAATGATTCAATTCTTTTAATTAGATTACTAGCACTTGTGTAATAATCTAAACATCCATTGTTACCACAACTACATAATGGTCCACTAAAATTAATTGATGTATGTCCTATTTCTCCGCTTTGTCCTAGGTTACCAGTATGAAGCTTATTTTCTAGCACTAGACCAGCACCAATACCATTCATTATGTGTAGGTATATATAATTTGATATATTTTTACCTAAACCATACATTTTTTCTGCTAATGCACCTGAATTAGCATCATTTATCAAAAATATTGGCAAATCAGACATTTCTTTTATAAAATCTATTATATTTAGATTTGATACATCTCCAAAGTCTGGAGGATTTAGTATAGTACCATTTATATCATCTACTGGACCTATTGAAGAAATACCGATTCCAATTATCTCTCTCTTATTGATTTTCATTATCTTAGTAAACATTCTCTTTATTATATCTTTTAAGACATCATTTGATAGATATTTAGGGTAAGTTTCAGAAAGTTGTTTTACAATATTACCTTTCAAATCTGAAATAATTACCTTACATATATTTCTTCTTATTAGAATTCCACAAATACAGGGTGATATATTAGAAATATCTAATAAAATAGGTTTACGACCTGATGAATGTGCATTTAAAGTTGATGATTCTATTTCCCTAATCATGTTTTCATTAATAAGTTCAGTAACCAGATTTGATAAGGTCATTTTAGTAAGACCTGTAGATTTAGCTAAATCAACTCTGGACATAGGTGTATTTGTAGAAAGTAATTTCAATATTATTAACTTATTTTTAATTTTTACATCTTTTATATTAGAACCTTGCTTGTTACTCATCGTAATCTCCTTAAATAAAGTTAAGTGTTTTATTTTCAAGGATACTATCACCTTATAATAGAGTAATATTTTTTTACTTGAAAATATCATTAATTAGAATATATCACATTATATATCATAAAACACATAAAAAATATGTTAGAATTAAATTAAAAGTAAAAAAGTAGATTGATATATAAATAAATAGCAAATACTTAATCAAAAAAAGATAATAATAGTTATTTTGACCAAGAAACTACTACTTCAAACATTACCTTAAGTAGTTAAGTGGATGGTAGTTCACACATAATAAACTTGATGTAAGATATATTTTTAATAATATTGATAAAAGATTTACTTAAAACAAATAGATTATGTAAATCTGTAATTTATTTATTGTATACAATAAAATTTCATTTTGTAAAACATTAAAATAAATATGGAATATATATATCTATTTTTATTACAAATTGTTACTAAATATAGGTACATTAGAACAAAAATCTAGTAAATTGTAACTAAAATGTAAATTTTTCCTTTAATCTATACAATATTATGGAAACTTTTTGTAATTTATGATATAATAACAAATATATAATTATTAAATTATAATAAATGACTATAGCGTAGATGTAATACTATGCTATAGTCATTTTTGGATTAAACTTGATATATCAAGGGGGAAGAATATGAGAACAATTAAAAGAGTTTTAGCATTAGGCTTAACATTAGCTATATTTCTAATAAATGTACCTAATGTAAATGCATTAACATCAGATACAATTAAAGGTAACAATATATATGAGACAGCTGGATTAATAGCAGATAAAAAGAATTATGATACAGCAATCATGGTAAATATGGATAATTCTATAGCGGATGGTCTTTCAGCAAGTGGTCTTGCAGGTGCTGTTGATGCTCCAATTTTGCTTGCACAAAAAAATAAAATACCAAATGAAACAAAACAAAGATTAAAAAATGTTAAAAAAATATACATAATAGGTAAAGAATTATCAATAAGTAAGTCAGTAGAAACTGAACTGAAAAACACAGGAGCACAAGTAACTAGGTTGGGTGGAGATGATAGAATAAAGACTAGTTATAGTGTTGCTAAAGAGGTAAGTGGTATTAAAAAAGTTGATGAAGTGATATTAACTAATGCATATAAAGGAGAAGCAGATACAATAAGTGCTGCACCTGTGTCAGTAAGAGATGTAGCTCCTATAGTACTTACAGATGGGAAGAGTGTGCCTTTTTCAACAAGCAATGTAAAAACATATGCAGTAGGTGGAAGTATCTCTATGAGCACTAGTTTGGTTAATAAAACTAATGCTAAAAGACTTGGTGGTTCAGATAGATATGATACAAATAAGAAGGTTATAAAAGAATTTTATCCAGATGCGTCAGAATTTTATTTAAGTGATGGATATGATTTAGTAAATGCACTTACAGGTTCTACAATTGCTAAGGAAAATCCAATTGTATTGGTGTCAGAAAGTAGTGATAGGTCTATATTAGCAGGAGCAGATAAGATTACTCGATTAGGTTCAATAAGTGACAGTGTGTATAATAAGTGTGTTTCTGCTGCACAGAATAATGGAGATTCATCTACAAAAGGTGAAACACAGATTAAAGATGAGACAAGCATATTAGGTAAACCAACAGCTAGTTTAGACGCTTGTTTAAAATGGGCTAAATCTAAAAAAGCTAATGATTTATTTATAGAATTAATACCAATATTATATGATACTGCTGTTCAGGAAGGTGTAAATCCTGTCTTAGCAGTAGCTCAATCTGCAAAAGAAACTGGTTTCTGTAATTTTGGTGGAGTATTAGACGCATCATTTAAAAATCCTTGTGGTCTTAAGACTACAGAAGGTGGTTCTGATACTGACAAGAATGCACATTCAAGATTTGATACTTGGGAAGAAGGAATACTAGCTCAAATTCAGCATTTATGTTTATATGCAGGACAAGATGGTTACCCACTTTCAAATCCAGTAGACCCTAGACATGAAAAGTCTTTATTTGGGAAAGCTAAGACAGTTGAAAATCTTTCTAATAATTGGGCTGGAGGTCAATATGGACAGGATTTAGTTAGGATGATGGGAGAAATCGAGTCGTTAAAGTAATTGAAGTATGTAAAAGCTAGATTAAGGAGAAGTATCTTTAATGATTTTCTAAAATCAAAAATAGGTGCTTTTCTTTTTTATAAAAATAAAAGTATGTAAATAAAATTTAACCATTATAATTTTCTTTTAACAAATATATACAATAAACTTGTTGTATAATTAAGATAGATAAATTATAACGACTATGTTCCAGTATTTAATAAGTTTAAAGAAAAATATAAAAAGGACATAGAGTTATTATTAGGTGTTGAAGTTGGTTATAGAAAACATCTAAAAAATGAAATAGAAGAAATAATAAATTCTAATCCTTTTGATTTTATATTGTGTTCAACTCATACAATTGATAATATCCCTGTTCCATCAAAGGTGTATTTTAAAGGGCTTAGTAAAGAAGATGCATATTATAAATATTTTAATAGCATACTTGAAACTAATCGTGAATTTGGAGATTACAATATATATGGGCATTTGGATTATATATCTAGGTATGGAATATATTCAGATAATAGAGTTATATACAATGACTTTAAAGATGTTATTGATGAGGTTTTGAAGTGAATTAATGTATAGTCAAAAAGTTAATAGTTATAATATTGTATCCTCTAGAAAAATACTAGAGGTTTTTATTTTACAAAAATAACTAAAGGGAATTAAATTTAAATAAGATTGTTTATTTTAAATTGAATAGTTATTGTTAATATATTTTACTATTATATATTTTTATTGTGATATAATAGTAAAATATATTAACCTATCTTTAAATTATATAAATTATTATAAAGGAGGGAAAATTTAAATTGTCTAATAAAAATAAAGAGAGTATAATTTTAAGCAATCAAATCATAGAAACAACTCAAAGAAATTTAACAAAAGAAGCCATATTACATATACCAATGAGCAATTATGCATATGGTTATGATAGAGAAACATTACATATAAGACTTAGGACTAAAAAAAATGAAGTGAAAAGAGTAAGTTTGAGGATAGGAGACCAATATGTGTGGGATAAAGGTGGTGCAGGAGGAGGGAATCTAAATGCATCTGGAATTGGTTGGTCTGGTGGAACAAATATAACAATGGATAAAGAGGCAGAAACAGAATTATTTGATTATTGGATAGCTAAGTGCAAACCTTTGAATAAACGTTCAAGATATGGTTTTATAATAGAAGGTCAAGGAGAAAAGATTTTATTTACAGAAAAAAGAATAATAGAGTTAGGAAATGAAAATGATGAAAAAGAACTGTGTGAAATAAGTAATTTTTTTGGATACCCATATTTAAACTATATAGATATACCTAAAGTACCAAGTTGGGTCAAGGAGACTATTTGGTATCAGATATTTCCAGATAGATTTGCAAATGGTAACCCATCTATAAATCCAGTAGGAGTGGATGAATGGGGAGCTATTCCAACAAGAGATAATTTTACTGGTGGAGATTTAAAAGGTGTGATAGAACATTTAGATTATTTGAGTGATTTAGGAATAAATGGAATTTACTTTTGCCCTATTACAGTTGGAAAAACAAATCATAGATATGATACGATAGATTATATGGAGATAGACCCCGCATTAGGAGATAAAGAGACTTTAAAAAAACTAATAGAAGAAGCGCATAAGAGAAATATAAAAATAATGTTGGATGCTGTTTTTAATCATATAGGATATTATTCTAAACAGTGGCAAGATGTAGTTAAAAATAAGGAAAATTCCCGATATAAAGAGTGGTTTTATATAAAAGATATGAATAAAATTGATATTCCAATAGAAGAAATAGATGAAAAAAATATACCTTACGAAACCTTTGGATGTGAAAAATATATGCCTAAACTTAACACAGAAAATTCAGAAGTAATAGAATATTTATTGGGTGTAGGTAAATACTGGATAAAGGAATTTGACATAGATGCGTGGAGATTGGATGTCTCAAATGAAGTGGACCATGTTTTTTGGAGGAAGTTTAGAGAAGAGATTAAGAAAATAAAACCAGATACATACATATTAGGAGAAATATGGCATGGTAGTTTACCGTGGTTGATGGGTGACCAATTTGATTCAGTTATGAATTATGTAATGTATGAAGCTATGAAAAAATTCTTTTGCACAAATGAGATAAATGCTGAAGAATTTAAATACATGATAAATGATGTAATGGTAAGTTATCCAATACAAGTTAATGAAGTTATTTTTAATTTGCTTGGAAGTCATGATACTACAAGAATATTGAACTATGCTGATGGAAATGTTGATAAATTTAAACTTGCATACCTATTTATGTTTGTACAATCAGGGAGTCCTTGTATATATTATGGTGATGAAATTGGAATGGAAGGAGAACTAAGTTTAATATCTGAAGGACAAAGAAAGTGTATGGAATGGAATGAAGAAAAGTGGAATAAGGATATATTTAATTTTATGAAGAAGATTGTTAAGCTTCGTAAAGAAAATGGAGAACTTAGGTCTATATCGAATGAATGGTTACTAGCAGATAAAGAAAATGGAACAATTATATTAAAGAAAGAATCCATTTCTATAATAATAAATAATTCATCTAAAGATGTAATTTTGACATTGCCAGATTATTTAGCAAATAGAAAAGCAAAAGATTTATATGAAGAAAAAATAGTAGATTTAAAAGAAGAAATAATATTAGAAAAATACAAGTTTATCATTTTAAAATAATACAAAAATGTATTTACTTTAGATTTCATGATAAATTGCTATACTGTTTTAAATAAATCTTTATGAACTATAAAAAATTATAGTGTGCAAGAAAGTGAAATGTAAGTAAATTTTAAGTTAAAGACTGAATTAAACTAGATAACTTTATAAATAATATCTTAAATACAAGATAGAAAATAGATTGATTATTAGTCTAAAAAATTCTTTCAGAGAAAGGAAATAAGAATGATTGAAGCATTTATATTTGATTTAGATGGTGTAATTACAGATACTGCATATTATCACTATATGGCTTGGAAAAAACTGGCACACAAGGTTGGTATAGATATAGATACAAAATTTAATGAATCTTTAAAAGGTATAGGTAGAATGGAATCACTGGATAGGATATTAGAATTTGGAAACAAAAAATATTTATTTTCAGAAGAAGAAAAGCTGGAGATGGCTGAAGAAAAAAATAATTATTATGTATCACTAATAAATGACATAACTTCAAATGATATTTTGCCAGGTATAGAAGACTTGTTAATTGATATAAAATTTAATAATATAAAGATAGGTTTATCTTCTGCAAGCAAGAATGCAACAAATGTATTAAATCATTTGGGTATAAGTAATAAATTTGATTTTATAGCTGATGCAGCAAAATGTAAGAATAACAAACCACATCCAGATATATTTCTTATGTCAGCTAAAGGGCTTGATGTAAATCCACAAAATTGTATAGGGATAGAAGATGCAAGTGCAGGTATAGACGCTATAAACTCAGCTAATATGTTTTCTGTTGGTGTTGGAAATTATAAAAATTTAAATAAAGCAAATTTAGTTGTAGATTCAACAAATCAATTAAAGTTTGAATATATACAAGAAAAGTATAATGAGTATATAGTTAGGAGAATTATATGAAATGTTTATTTAATAATATAGATGAATGGAAGATTATACAAGATAAGATTGAAATCAAAGAAAATAGATTAGCAGAATCCATAATGAGTACAGGTAATGGTTATATGGGTATGAGAGGAAACTATGAGGAAAATTATAGTGGAGACACACATAGGGGGTCTTATATAGCTGGAGTATGGTTTCCAGATAAAACTCGTGTTGGATGGTGGAAAAATGGATACCCAGAATACTTTGGTAAAATTCCTAATTCAGTCAACTATATAGGTGTAAGAATTTTTATAGATGATGTAGAATTAGATTTAGCAAAATGTAAAGTAGAAGATTTTTATAGAGAATTAGATATGAAAAATGGTATTTTAAATCGTAGGTTTATTGTAAATATAAATGATAAAAAATTTGAAGCTAAGATTACTAGATTTTTAAGTATATCTGTTAAGGAACTAGCAGTAATTAAATACAGTATAAAAGCATTAAATTCTAATGCTAAAATAAAATTTATACCATATTTAGATTCAAATATAAAAAATGAAGATTCAAACTATGAGGAAGAATTTTGGAATGGAATTTCTTCAAATTCTTTAGAATATAAAGGAAGTATTATTTCGCGAACAAAGGAAAATGCATTTAATACACCAGTGTTCACTGTGGGTGCAATGATGTATATTAAGGCAAATGGTGAAGTAGAAGCTATATCTCATAAGAGCGATTATAATTACTGTGAAAATTCAATAACAATGGATGTTTTAAAAAATGAAGTTGCAAGTATAGAAAAATATGTATCTATAACTTCAACTAGAGATTATAAAGAAAATGAGCTATTAAGAAAATGTGACGATATTTTAAATAGAGAAGTATCTAAAAGCTATGATGATATATTGAATGAACACACAAAGTTGTGGAATAAAAGATGGGAAAGTGCAGATGTAAAAATAAATGGAGACAAAAGTAGCCAACAAGGTATACGATATAATTTATTTCAATTATTTTCAACATATTATGGAGAAGATTCACGATTAAATATAGGTCCAAAAGGATTTACTGGCGAAAAGTATGGAGGAGCTACTTATTGGGACACAGAAGCGTTTTGTGTTCCAGTATATCTAGGTGTAGCAGATAAGAAGGTAACTAGAAATCTTTTAGAATATAGGTACAATCAGTTAGCACAGGCAAAGGATAATGCAAAAAAACTAGGGCTTAAAGGTGCTTTATATCCAATGGTTACGTTTGATGGAGTAGAATGTCATAATGAATGGGAGATAACATTTGAGGAAATCCACCGAAATGGAAGTATAGTATATGCAATATATAACTATACAAATTATACAGGTGACTTTGAATATATAAAAGAAAAGGGAATAGATGTAATAATAGAAATAGCTAGATTTTGGGCAAGTAGAGTTCATTTGTCTACAAAAAAAGATTTGTATATGATACATGGAGTTACAGGACCTAACGAATTTGAAAACAATATCAATAATAATTGGTATACTAACTATATAGCTAAATGGTGTTTAGATTATGCTGTAGAAAATATCTTACGATTAGAAAAAGAGTATAATGAGTGTATTGACAGAAATAGTGTGACTAGGGAAGAAATTGAGTTTTGGAAAATAATATCAAAGAAAATGTATCTACCATATGATGAGGAATTAAAAATAATAATTCAAAACGATAATTTTTTAGATAAAGAATTTATAGAAGTAAAAGATTTACCAAAAGAAAATCTTCCTCTTAATCAAAATTGGTCTTGGGATAAGATTCTTAGGTCGTGTTTTATAAAGCAAGCAGATGTATTACAGGGAATTTACTATTTTGGAAATCGATTCACTAAAGAAGAGAAAAAGAGAAATTTTGACTTCTATGAAAAATATACTGTCCATGAATCTTCTTTATCTTCAAGTATTTATTCTATTATTGCCTCTGAAATAGATAACTTAGAAAAGGCTTATGAATTATACTCAAGAACAGCTAGGCTTGACTTAGATAATTATAATAATGATACAAATGATGGACTTCATATAACTTCTATGTCTGGTTCATGGCTTTCCATTGTACATGGATTTGCAGGTATGAGAACGTGGGATGAAACACTATCTTTTGACCCTAAGTTGCCTAAAGAATGGAAAAATTATTCTTTCAATATAAACTATAGAGATAATATTATTAATGTAGATGTATGTAGTAATTTAATTAAAATAGAAAATTTAAAAGGTAAACCAATAAAAATTATTGTATATGGTAAAAAATATATATTAGAAAAATATATAAAAATTGATAAATAGACTTAATAATATTTTTATTATGTAAATAGTTAAAATAAGTTTATCTAATTATGAATTTATTTTAACTATTTTTTTGTTTAATAGTAAACTATATATTATAACAATAGTCGTGCTTTTAATTAAATATATTTCATAAATCTTCATAAAATCTTCAGAATTTCGTAAAGAATATGTCACAAAAGTAAGATATATTGTAGTCAGCAGATAATATAAGGGAGGACAATATTTATGAAGAATAAAAAATTCATTGTTATAATACTGATAATATCAATTTTAATAGGTGTATTAGTGAAGGAATATTCATCTAGAGAGATAAGTAAGGATGATATAAATGTCAGTAAGTATATAAAATATTCTGATTTAGCAAGCAAAAACAATGTACAAGTTAACTGGAAGTATGTAGCGTCCATTGTTGCTGTGTTAAATAAAAATAACTTAAAAAATGTTAAGGATTCACAGATAGAAGAAGTATCGGATTTATTTGTTAAGAATTTTTCTAAAAATAATAAAGTAAATAAGTTAAGTGATGTTTTGAATGAGTTAGAATTTAATAATAGACAAAAAAGATTGGTTGATAATTATATAGACAACCTTAAGGATTATGGTATAAAACCAGAAAGATTGAAGTCTGATACACAATATATGAAGTTTATCGACGAAATTAAAACAGAAGCTATACAAAATTATAAAGATTATAAAATACTTCCATCTATAACTATTGCACAAGCTATAATAGAATCTAGTTGGGGCAAGTCAACTTTGGCAAAACAATATAATAATCTATTTGGTATAAAGGCTGATGCTTATTGGAAAGGTGAGTCAGTGACTTTAGAAACAAAAGAACACTTAGATACAATTATAGATGATAAATTTAGAATATATGATGATAAAAACGAATCTATAAAAGACCATGCAAAATTTTTAGCCACAAATAAAAGATATAAAACTAATGGCGTGTTTGATGCAAACACGTATATATATCAAGCTAAAGCATTAGAAAAGGCAGGTTATAGTACTGCAAAGGATGAAAATGGAAATAGTATATATGCAGCTCGTCTAATAGAACTAATTCAACAATACAATCTTCAATTAATAGATAGTGAAATTCAAAGTGAAATGTAACTTTGACGTAACATAAGGATGATATATTTATCGAGGAGGTGGCTTTTATGAAAAAAATAGTCTCGATATTTATAAGTTGCATGGTTGTTGTAACTATTATTACTGGATGTAGTAGTGGTGAGGTAGATAATAGCAAATCATCCATGTACAATGTTAAAAATTTGGATTTTAGTTTTGAAGTGAAACCTGAAACCTTTGAGGTATCAGTTGAATCTGATGGTTCAAAAGAAAAGATATCTGAACCATCAAAAGAAAGGAAGGTATCAAATTTCAAAAAGACAAAAACAGAAGTATCATGGACATATCCTGATGAAAACATAGACATAAATATAAAAAAAGAGGACAATTATTTAGATGTAAACATTAAATCTAATTCAGAAAAAGAAGCTAGTTTTAATTGGCCTAAGGTCGAAGGTGAAAGTTATGTACTACCACTTTATGAAGGTAAGTTTATACCAAGTAATGATAAGTATTGGAAAGAACATTTAAATGAGTCCACTTATAATGTTATAGAATCTTTTTCAATGCAATTCTTTGCAGTGAATAAAGCAAAATATTCTGTGCTCTATATTATTGAAAATGAATTCAACAATGAAATTGAATTTAGTTCTAAAGATAAGATTAATTTTACATTTAAACATGAATATCCGAGTATCAATAAAAATAAAGAGTATGGGTTTAAAGTATATTTGACTAATAAAAATATTACAGATGTAGCAAAAACTTATAAAAACTATATAGTTGGTAAGGGAGAGTTTAAAACATTAGAAGAAAAATCTAAGGGAAATAAAAACATCGAAAAACTTTATGGAGCACCACAGATTTATTTTGGAGATAAATCTATAATCACAATAAATGATATTAAATGGAATAAACTAAAAGAAAACTTACCAGATAATTTGATTGATTGGATGAAAGAACTTTTAAGTAGGAAATCTGATGATAGTGAATTTATAGAAGTGATTAATCAGATAGAAACTCAAGATTATATAGATAAATATCAAAGGAATCAAATAGTACAAGCATTTAATGAAGTTATGCAGATGAATACTTTTTATAATGATAAAGTTTTTGACAGCAAGGATAAAGATATAAAAAAAGTATTACAAAAAGGTATATCTAAATTAAGTAGAGTAGAACTTATAGAGTTTAATAAGAAGTTATTAAAATCAAAATTGGGTGATAATGTAAATGATGTTGCTACATGGGCAAAGTATAATACAATTGATGTAATTAATGATATTAATAAATCTGGAATTAAAAATGCGTGGATAGGATTTGATGATATGGAGGAAGGTTATATATCTTTAGAGATGGTTAAGAGAGCTAATGATTTGGGTTATCTCGTAGGACCATATGATTCATATCATTCTATACACAAGCCAGGGGAAGAAAAATGGAGTACGGCGTCATTTAAGGATAAATCTCTATATGAAAATGCTACTATAGAAAATAAAAAAGGTGAAAAAGAAACTGGATTCCAAGGAGAAGGAAGAAAATTAAATCCTACATTGTCTTTACCAAGTGTGAAAGAGAGAGTACAAAGTATATTGGATGAAGGATATGAGTTTAATTCTTGGTTTATAGATTGTGATGCTACAGGTGAAATCTATGATGACTATTCTTCAAATCATATAACAACTCAAGCACAGGATTTAAAGGCTAGACTTGAGAGACTGTCATATATAAGAGATAATGCAAGTATGGTTATAGGTTCAGAAGGTGGAAATGATTTTTCAAGTAGTACCATAGCATTTGCACATGGGCTTGAGACACCAGCATTTGCTTGGGTAGATAAAGATATGAGTAAGAATAAAGAAAGCGAATATTATGTTGGTAAATACTATTCTCCAACAGGAGGAGTACCAGAAGTATTTTCAAAGCAGATACCTGTAAAAGAAAAATATAAAAAAATATTTATAGACCCAGCTTACTCTCTACCCTTATTTAGATTAGTTTATAATGATTCTGTTGTATCTTCTCATCAGTGGTTATGGGGAACTTTCAAAATTAAGGATGAAGTTGGAAGTAGAATGATGAGAGAAGTATTGTATAATACACCACCTATGTATTATATAGATAGAACTGAATGGGAAAAACACAAAGATGAAATAATTTCTCATAATAAAATATGGTCAGAATTTAATAAAAAGGCTATTAAAAGGGAGATGACAGACTTTAA
This sequence comes from Clostridioides sp. ES-S-0108-01, assembly GCF_020662285.1. Lineage (NCBI taxonomy): Bacteria > Bacillati > Bacillota > Clostridia > Peptostreptococcales > Peptostreptococcaceae > Clostridioides > Clostridioides sp. ES-S-0108-01. Next base: position 348,592 of record NZ_JADGMN010000001.1, read on the forward strand.
ATTTATTTCTGAGGATAGATTAGTTCAAATGACTGAATATGGAGAAGATTTAAAGGTAGTAGCCAATTTCTCTCAAAAGGATGTTAAGTATAAGGACGAAGTTATAAAAGCAAATTCTCTGGTAATATATGATGACAATAATAAAATAGTATATAAACCAGAATAGTAGGTTTAATGGAAATAAAGAGGGTTTAGATTTTAAGTAAAAAATAATATGATATTTATTTAGTTTGTATTAAAATAGTGACCATATTAATCTGGATAATTAATATGGTCACTATTATTTATAGTTTTTTAGTATAAATAAGCTTTAAATTTTTTAAGGAGGTATTTATGAGAGTCCAACGATTACTTGGATTACTTTGCATTCTTACCAATATTGATAAAATCACAGTTCAAGAACTGGCAGATAGATTTGATGTATTTAAGCGAACTATTTTCAGAAATTTAGATATGCTAAATTGTGCAGGAAGTCCAATTGTATCCTATCATGGAACTGGTGATAGAGTATCAAGGATATAAGGTCAATAAAGATGGATAATATCTTAGTTTTAGCATTGAAGATGATATAGAAATAGACATTTGTATCATCAAAAAGCTAATTAGCATTAACCAGCGATATAATGTATTCATTTTCATTTTTTTAGCAAACAGACTGATTGAAAGTGCACCTATTACATTTACAATTCCACTTGCTTGTTCTAAATCTTTTTCTTTTACTATTAAAAGGTATGCATAAAAAATTACTATACCTTAAAAATAGATAACAACTAGATGCTGAATAATCAAAAATGGGTAATTTAGGATAGTTTTTATGAATAGTATTAATATATAGGTATAGGGAGATTGATGTAATTATGTATGAAAATAATAAGGTAATATATAATTTTGAAAGATGTGAAAGACTAGAGAATACTTTTTATTCATCTCAATTTAACACATATAAAAATTTTAAGTTGATTTCTAAGAAATATGTAATAAATTCATTGGAAGCATCTGTTTGTAGTGTAAATGTTCATAATATGAGTCTGATTGATACAATGAAAAGTGTATCCTTAGAAGATGAACAAATGACAGGAAAGAAGTTGATTTTAGTTGGAGATATAGATACTGATGTAATACTAAATTATGTAGGGAATAAGAAAAATCGAAATTCTAATAAAAAAAATATACTTAAATTAAAAATACCCTTTAGTACATTTATACAAATGCCTAGAAAAATAGAAAATAAAGATAAAATTAATTTAAAGTATCTTATACAGGACATGACATCATCTATTTTAGATGATAATAATTTATTTATTAGTGTGACTGCAATTATAAGTTATGATAATAATTTTAAAATAGAGTAATTTTTAAGTTATAGAAAGGTGGATGCAATGAGAATAACAAGAACTACTTTTAATGATGTATTTTCAAATGATGTAAATGGAAGCATTTTAAAAGTAGAAAAATATGTTGATAAAAAGTGTGCATCTGTATTTGATATTTTGACCTATACTGTTATTGTTAAAAATACGAGTAGGTACAAAACTGGAAATATATTTTTTAAAGATTATATTTCTAAATATATAGAGTTTATAAATAATACTGTAAAAGTTAATGGTATTATAAAGCGTGGTTTAGACCCACAACAAGGTTTTTACATAGGGAGAATAGATGCAAGTTGTAATAAAATAATATCTTTTAAAAGTGTAGTTTTGCCAAATTCAGCATATAGAGTTATAAAGAATAATGCTAATATATACTATTACTACAAGTGTAATCTAGATAAATTCCCAACAAGGATATCAATAGAAAGCAATAGAGTTTATACTAATGTAAATAAAAGTGTATTTAAGCAATTGAATATAAGTAATACTTTAAAGATGCCTAAAAATTTAAAGGATATATTAAAAGTAAATATAAATAGTAAAATACTTGATGTTAAACCTATGAAAAATCCTATAAACAAAGGAAATGATTTGAAACTATGCGACTTGATAGTTTTTGGGAGTGTAGAGGTTGAAATAGACTATAGTTGTAAAAATCGGAGTAAGTTTAAAATAGTAAATAAGCTTAATAATATTCAGAAATATAAAGATTATAGCAATGACGTACAAAATAATAACGAAAATATAAGCGATTATAAAAAGCAAACAAGTTTTAGTGATAATAAAGTAAAAAAGCTAATGAAAACTTTTGGATTTTCCTGTTTCATTTGTTCACCAGTTGGAATTGTCTATGGAGATATGAAAAACATAAATATAAAAATTGAACATACATCAATAAATAAATTAAATCCAGGTGAATTATTTATAAATACATCACTTTTATTATATTATTAGTTATTTAAATCTAAAACTTAAGATTATTAAACTAGTATTTGATTAAATGAAACTAGATATTGATATATGTATTGTATATATAAATGATTAATTAAATAATTATAAATAATAAGAACATTATAATATTTAAAAAATGTAGATTTATGATAAAATAAGACAAATATGTTAAAAAAATGATAATCACGGAGAACTTTTGCCTTCTCAAATTAATATATTATTATTAGTAATAACTTTAAAATTATATTACTATTATATAAAAATTGGCTTAAAAGAAGGTGAAAAAAGTAAATGAAAATATGCATAACAGTAGGTCATAGTATACTAAAAGGTGGTAAAAGTACAGGTGTAAGTGGTATAGTTGATGAATACAATTATAACAAAAAATTAGCTCCTATGTTAGCTGAGATGCTTATAAGTCAAGGTAATACAGTAGATGTAATAATTTGTCCAGAAAGACACTTTATGTCAGAAAGAGAAGAATTTTTCTATAGAGTTCCAAAAGTAAATAGTGGCAAATACGATTTATTAGTAGAGCTACATTTAAATAAAGGTGGTGGAACAAAATTTGGTACAGAAGTTCTTTATTATGGTAATGAAGGGTTAGAATATGCTAAAAGAGTATCTAATAGACTTGGAGAATTATTTGAAAATAGAGGAGCTAAAAAAAGAGAAAATTTATATATATTGAGAAATACAAATCCGGTTGCAATACAGATTGAAAGTTTTTTCTGTGATAATGTAAATGATTGTAACAAAGCAAATGAAGCAGGTTATGATTATATAGCACGATTGATTACAGAAGGTATATTGAATAAAGATATAGATATGTGAGATTATGGTGATTTAGGTGTTGATTAATACCTTTTTATTTTAGATACAAACTAAAACACAGTATATTAGTATAATTTTAAAATTTCAAAAGATATATTAGTTTAGTTAGATAAAAGAAATGCTCCCTTAAAATGTTGATTTATCAGTATATTTAAGGGGGTATTTAAATTCAAAAATTTAATCATTTTTGCACGAAACTGTATATTTATATAATATCTATTTTTATGTTTAGTATAATAAATAATATAAAAATATTGAAATCTTGTATTATAATAATATAATGTAGAAAAATATAAGAGATAAAATAAATATAACAAGGTGGTAAGAAATGAAGTATACATTTGAAAGTTTTAATTTAAATGATAAGATACTTAAGTCATTGAAGAATTTAGAATATAATATACCTTCTAGAGTACAAATAGAGGTTATTCCAAATTTGTTAAATGGTCAAAACATAGCAGTGAAGTCAAAAACAGGGAGTGGGAAAACAGCAAGCTTTGCAATCCCTGTATGTGAGATCATAGATGTGGAGTACAATAATATTCAGGCACTTATAGTAGTTCCAACAAGAGAATTAGCTCTACAGGTAAAAGATGAGATATCAGGAATAGGGAGATTAAAGAAGGTGAGATGTAGCGCTATCTTTGGTAAACAACCTATAAAAGAACAAATAGCACAATTAAAGCAAAGGGTTCATATTGTTGTAGCTACTCCAGGTAGAATAATTGACCATATAAATAAAGGCACTATTAATTTGGACAATATAAGATATTTAGTGATAGACGAAGCTGATAAAATGTTTAATAGAGGTTTTGTTGAACAAATGGAAGAAATATTATCGAGTTTGCCTAAAGAGAAAACAATAGGACTCTTTTCAGCTACAATGAGCGAAGAGATAAAGTATATATGTGAAAAATATATACCAAATTATAACATTATAAATATAAATGAAAATAATGAGAAAGTAAAGCAAATAGATGATAGAATAATAAAAGTAAATGAAAGAGATAAGTATATAATTTTAAAAGAGTTAATATACAGTGAAAATCCAAAGAGTGTAATAATTTTTTGTAATACTAGAGAAAAAGTATCTAGATTATATAATAGAATGAGTAAAGATGGTTTTTTAGTAAGGCAGTTACATGCTGATTTATCACAAGAAAAAAGAATATTTGTAATTAAAGACTTTAAAGATTTAAAATTTAATGTGTTAGTTAGCAGTGATGTAGCATCTAGAGGAATACATATTGATGATATTTCTTTAGTTGTAAACTATGATGTACCTTATGATAAGGAAAATTACATACATAGAATTGGGAGAACTGGAAGAAAAGGAAGTAGTGGAAAGGCTATTACTATAGTAGATGTATGGGATGAAAAATATATAGAGGGTATAGAAGAATATATAGGATATAAAATATATGAAATACCTACAATAGAGAAAAGTAGAATTATATCAGGTAAAAGGTTGTTTGAAGAATATTCAAAAAAACTTTTAAGAGAAGCTTTAAAAAGAAAGAAAGTCAGTAAAAGTTGTCAAAAATACGAAGATGCTAAACTAAATTTAGAAGATGAAGTTGTAAGATTATATTTAAATGCTGGGAAAAAGAAGAAAATAAGAGTTTTGGATATAGTTGGAGCATTTAGTAACCTAAAAGAAATTACTAATGATGATATAGGCGTAATAGAAGTTCAAGATTTGTGTTCATATGTAGATATATTAAATTATAAAGGAGATTTAATATTAAAAAAATATAAGGAAATACCTATAAAGAAAAAAATGGTTAAGGTAAAGAGAGATATGAGGTAGTTGAAGTTAAGATTGTGAATTAAATTTAACAAAATAAATTAATTTTGTATTTTTTAAAATTATTATGTTACAAAACTTAAAAAAGTAAGTCATAAAGTTACAAAAAGAGTTATTGATTTTGAAAAAGCTTTAAGCTATAATGATCTTAAAGGTTTATAACAATATTCACTATGAATATAAGTTATAAATATATATTTATAAAAAGATTGGAGTAGGGAACATATGGCATATTTTACTTATAATGACAAAAAATGCTACTATAATGAAATAGGAGATGGTACACCATTACTTTTTTTACATGGTAATACTGCTTCTTCTAAGATGTTTAATGAAGTAGTTGATTTTTATAAAGACGAATATAAAGTAATATTAATAGATTTTGTAGGTCATGGTCAATCTCAAATAGTGGATAAATTCTCTGCAGATTTATGGTTTGATGAGGCTATGCAAGTTATATGCTTTTTAGAAAAAATGAATTATAAAAAAGTAAATATAATTGGAAGTAGTGGAGGAGCTCTTGTAGCATTAAATGTTGCCCTTGAAAGACCTGACTTAGTTAATAAAGTAATAGCAGATAGCTTTGAAGGGGAAGTTCCTCTAGAACCATTTGTAAAAAATGTGAAGACAGAGCGTGAAGAATCAAAACAAGATGCTAATGCAAAAGCTTTTTATATTTATAATCACGGAGAAAACTGGGAGAAAGTTGTGGATAATGATACAGAAGCTATTTTTGAACACTATAAAACTATAGGTAAATTCTTTCATAAACCTCTAGAAACTATGCAACCAGATGTACTTTTAACAGGAAGTAGAGAAGATGAGTTTGTATCTTTAGTATTTCCTGATTTTTTTGAAAATACTTTTTCATCACTTCTTAAAAAAATTAAAAATGGTAAAATGCACTTGTTTGATAAAGGTGGTCATCCAGCTATCTTATCAAATGGATTAGATTTTTCAGCTGTAGCAAAGAAATTTTTAAAAGAATAATTTAGTAATACTATTATTTAAAGTTTTAGGATTTACATAAAATGTAGCTTATCTATATAAATTTTAGAATAAATTTATATAGATAAGCTATAAGATTAAATACTTTAATTAAATAAATCTATTATCTCATCATCAGACAAACTTTTCAATACACCTTCATTAGAAAGTTCTCCATTTATAAACTGATTTATAAGTTCTTTTTTACTTTCCTGTAATTTTATTATTTTTTCTTCTATAGTTCCTTTAGCAATTAATTTTATAACTTGTACTGAATTTTTCTGACCAAATCTATGAGCTCTATCACTAGCTTGATTTTCTACTGATGGGTTCCACCACGGGTCAAAGTGAATTACCATATCAGCAGATGTAAGGTTTAAACCAGTTCCACCTGCTTTTAGAGATATTAAAAAAACTTTTTTATCCATACTTTTATTAAATGTATCTACAAGTTCAAGCCTTTCTTTAGCATTAGTTTTACCATCAATATAATGATATTCAATTTTGTATTTATCAAGTTGTTTACTTATGTTTTTAAGTACAGAGGTAAATTGTGAAAACAGTAATATCTTGTGGTTTTCATTTATACCATCCCTAAGTATTTCTAGACACGTTTCAATTTTTGAACTTTTTTTACTGTAATCTTTTACTACTATACTTGGGTCTAAACAAAGTTGTCTTAGCTTTGTTAAGTAAGAAAAGATAACTATTTTATCTTTCTTTAGATTTTTATCTTTTATTTTCTCTTGTATATCTTTTGCATATACACTATATATTTTTTTCTGTTCTTTATTTAACTCGACAAAAAAATTTTTCTCAATTTTATCTGGAAGTTCTTTCATCACTTGTTTTTTGCTTCTTCTAAGAATAAAAGGTTTTATTAGTTTTTTCAAATTTTCAACATTATCTTCTTTATTTATGAATAACTCTTGAAACTTTGCTTTAGTATATAAATAACCAGGCATTATAAAATCGAATATAGACCATAATTCTAGCAGATTATTTTCTATAGGTGTACCAGTAAGTGCAAATTTATTTTCTGCATTTATATTTTTTACAGACTCCGTTACTAAAGCTACTGGATTTTTAATATTCTGAGCTTCATCTATGATACAATAATCAAACTTTATTTCATTATATTTCTCCAAATCATTTCTAAGAGTTCCATATGTTGTAAGTATTACATCAAAATTTTCTAACTCCATAAGATATTTTTCTCTATCTCTTTTACTTCCATGTATCAATAAAACTTTTATATCTGGAGCAAATTTTTCCAATTCATTTTTCCAATTATAAATAAGCGATGTGGGTGTAACAATAAGGCTTTTTTTATTGGATAATGATAATAAAAATGCAATAGTCTGTATTGTTTTACCAAGACCCATTTCATCAGCTAATATACCACCAAATTTATAATAATCTAAAACTTTAAACCAATTAAAACCATTTATTTGGTAGTCACGAAGGTCTGCTTTTAAATTGTTTGGAATATCTAAATTTATACTATCAAAACTTCTAAATTTTTCACAAATACTATCTAATTCTTTTTTGCCATCTATAAACTTTAATTTTTTACCTTTTATCATATCATTTATATATAGAGCTTTATTATTATGAATCTTGTTATTTTTTGACTTACCAATTATATCTAGATTTTCAACTAATTCAAAAAAATCTTTTGTTTCTTTTTCTGATAAATCTATAAAGTTTCCATCTTTAAGCTTATAAAAAGTACGTTTTTCTTGAAGAGCTTTTAAAATAGCTTTGTACTCTTTTGGATTTATATCAGATATATTAAAATTAAATTCTAGATAATTTTGATTAGTTTGATTAATTGAAGCTTGAATTGATGAAGAATTATATATCTTTTTCAATTTAAACTTTTCAGAATAATATATATCTCCAAATTCTTTTAAAGATTCTAATTGTGAATCTAAAAATGTAAATAGGTCATAATCACTTCCTTTAAATACATAACTATTATTTTCTTTTACAAATTGCGAAGAAGTTATTTTATTTTCAATTTTATTTTCTTTTTTTGTATTGGGAAGTATGAATTTTTTCCCTTCATTGTTATATATATACTTTACATCACAATATATATTGTCATCAATCATATCAAAATAGAACTCAGCTTTAAAATCTTTTGTTATATTATTTTTTATGTTGTCGTCCAAATAAACTTCTTGAGCTATTGATTTTAACCTAGGAACTAATAATCCTAAAACATCTTTAGAATCTTCTTTATCAAATTTCAATTCTTTAGATTTTGATAGTACTTGATAGATTTTTGAATAATCATGAGCTTTTTTATGTGATAGTAAGTAGATATTATCATCATATAAAAGTACATCATTTTTTCTAGTAAGTGGAACAGGTAGTGAATCTTGAGAAGATAAGACTATTTTATCTTCTATATTTTTTAAATTAAATTTTACTGGCAAAGTATCATTTAATATTTTTGGATGGTATTCTTTTTTAGAAAAAATAAGCGTAAAGTCTTTGTATTTAATAGCATTTAAAAACTGTTTTAAAGAACTTGCATTTATCTCCATAAATTTCTTTGAATATGATGAAGAAAAGTTGTATGAAAGATTTGTACCATACTCTTCTATAATATCTACTAATTTCTCATCTTCATCGGCAAAATAATGAATGTTGGGGTTGTAAGTAAATTTTTTTCCAAAATCTAATTCATATCCATTAAGTTTTGAATATGCAAATTCAGTGATGTTTTTTAAAATGTACATTTTATCAATTCCAATTTTAAATTCGGCAATTGCTTTATTTGAATCAACATTTATTAATACATCTAAATTGACTCTTTCTCTTTTAGTATTATCTAAAAAAGAAAGCAGTTGCTTACTTAAATCTAAGTTGGTTTTAGAATTAGTATTAGAAATTTTATCCTTATTATCACCTAATATGTCTATTAAAATAGGAGGAACATCTTTTTTACTTTTTATTTGTCTTAAGCTTTTTATAACAATAGCAACTATATGTTTACATATGAAAATTCTTTGATTTACACCATTTGATTGACAATCAGCACAGCTACAATCATTTTCAATTATCTTAAAGTGTCTTATATCTATAGTTATTGAACTAAAATAAAAGCTATAATTATCTTCAGAATTGACACCACCACGAAATGTCAAAAGATTATTTTGTAAGTCATCAATATCTATGTCTATATAATCAACCAGCTTATTATTATAGTATTTTACACCTCTTGACCACCTTGATGGCTCTGTATTTCTTTTTATTAATTTATATATCATATCTATTTTCATTTTATTCACCTTACCTCACTGTATATATTATAATCTAAATGCATTTAATTTACACTCTAAATCTGTAGCTTAAGTTAAAGTATATATAAATAGTTTTTATCTATCATAAGATATATGTAAATAACAATTTACTATTAGATTTTTGTCGTATTATCTTATAAACTATGAATGAAAAATAATTATCTAAATAGATATTAGCAATATAAAGTTTTATTATTAAAATATTCTTAAATATTATAATATGTAGGATTTAAAATATGATATTTGAATAAAAAGAATGTATAATAAGTTTAATAATTATATTTATTATTAGGAAAGGAGAGTGTCGATATGAATAGTCGTAATTTGCTTAAAGCTAAAATACCATGTGAAGAAACTGGTATAGAAATAAAGAGAACTTTGTGTGATATTTGTTCTCCAGGGGTACACTGTGGAATTGATGCATATGTTAAAGATGGTAAAATAATAAAAATAGAAGGGACAAAAGAACATCCAATGAATAAGGGGTTGTTATGTACGAAAGGTCTTTGTAATAGAGAGTATATCTATAGAGAAGATAGAATAAAGACACCATTAAAGAGAATTGGTAAAAGAGGTGAAGGTAAGTTTAAGTCAATATCATGGGAAGAAGCTTATAGTGAAATAGGGGAGAGATTAAATAAAATAAAAAGCGAATATGGTGCAAAACATGTAGCGTTTTTTACAGGTTATGGAAAATGGTATAGACCGTTTTTACAAAGGTTTGCATCTTCATTTGGTTCTCCTAACTATGGTACAGAATCTAGTTCATGTTCAACATCAGCACAGATGGCTGGAAATGTTGCTACTGGAAGAAATTTTACAATGCAAGATATGGAAAATGCAAAGACTTATTTAGGGTGGGGATTTAATCCATATTACTCTAAATTTTTAAATAGTGTAAATCTAACAAAATTAAAAGAAAAAGGTCTAAAGTTTATAATTGTAGACCCTAGAATAACGCCAACAACTCAAAAAGTAGCAGACCTTCATTTGAGAGTTAAACCTGGGACTGACGGGGCTTTAGCTCTTGGTATGGCAAATCTATTTATACAAAGAGATTTAATAGATAAAGAATACATAGAAAAACACGTATATGGATTTAATGAATATAAAGAATATGTAAAATCATTTGATTTAGATATTGTAAGTAAGATTACAGGAGTTTCTAAGGATGACATAGTAAAGGCAGTAGATATGTTGTCACAAGGTCCGTTTTGTATAAATGAAAGTGCAGCTCCAATAGTTCATCATCAAAATGGATTCCAAAACTATAGAGCAATAATGTCTTTATCTGCTATAACAGGTAACTATGACAGAATAGGTGGCAATATACCAAAACAAGATTACTTTGTTGGTAAGTTAGGAGGATTTCAATCACTAGAAAAAGAGTTTGTAAAAGAAGTTCTACCTGAAAATATAAATGAAAGAATTGGTGGAGAAAGATTCCCTCTGTGGAATGAGATGGTGACTCAATTTCAAGCTATGGATTTACCTAGGCAAATAGAAGAAAAGACACCATATGAAATAAGAGCTTTGTTTTGTCATGGAATAAATGCTAGAATGTTTCCTAATTCTAGTAGACTCTTCAAAGCATTGGATACTGTAGATTTTTTTGTAAATATAGATTTATTTATGACAGATGCATCAAAACATGCAGATATACTTTTACCTGCATGTACATCCTTTGAGAGAGAAGAATGTAAGAGTTATCCAGGTGGATATATTACATATACCAAAAAAGTTATTGATAAATTATACGATTCAAAATCAGATGTAGAAATACTTTCAGATTTAGCAAATGTTATGGATATAGATGATGATTTATTAAAAGCAGGTTATGAAGCAAGTATAAGACATATGTTTAAAAATACATGTGTAGATGTAGATAAACTTAAAAAAAGCGATTTGCCATTGAAATGCAAAGATTTTAAGCCATACATGGTGGGTTCATATACAAGAGATGGATATGATACTAGTACTTCTAAGTTTGAATTGAAATCTACAATTATTGAAAAGTATAAAAGTTTTGGATTGGATGCGCTACCAACATATAGAGGGTTTAATGATGATATAGATGATGATTATACTCATTTATTGACATCAGGAGCAAGAATTCCAAATGCACTTCATTCAAGACTTCATGATATAAAACTTTCAAGAATATTAAAAAATGAAGCTAGTTGTGACATTTCTAGTTTAGATGCAAAAGAATTAGATGTTATCAGTGGAGATTATATAAAAATAACTACTAAGATAGGAAGTTTAAATGTAAAAGTAAATGTTACTGATAGAGTCTTATACAAGAATATACATATGTATCATGGATACAGAGAAGCTGATATAAATAGTATTGTCTGTGATAATTTTGACCCTTATAGCGGATTCCCTGCATATAGAAGTTGTAAGTGCAAGATTGAAAAGGTGAATAGATAAATGGAGGATATAATGAAAAGCTTATTTAAATTTAATAAAGAGTTATGTACAGCATGTGGAGCATGTTTACTTGCCTGTATAGACCAAAATGATAATAATATAGATAATGGCGAACTTTTTAGACATGTATTTACAGTAGAAAAAGGTGGAAATGTAGAATATTTTTCATTATCATGTATTCATTGTGATGAGCCAAAATGTTTAGACGTATGTCCTAAAGATTGCTTTAAAAAAGAAGATGATTTCGTTGTATTAGATAATCAAAGCTGTATAGGATGTAAACTTTGTGAAAAAGCTTGTGAATATGGAGCGTTGATTTATGGAAAGGATGGTAAGGCAAATAAGTGTAATGGTTGTATTGAAAGAAATAAGTGTGGTATGGATTCGCCTTGTGTAATGGTATGTCCTACAGGAGCATTAGGGTTTAATAGGTAAGTAGATTAAGTATAAATTATAATAATATGTAAAATGAATTTTATAAAAAACTACATTAAATTTGTATTATGACGAATTTAATGTAGTCTTTTTGGATATAGTTGGAAACTATAACAAAATTATTGCAGATAGTTTTTTGCTATTGGACAAAGAATATAAAACATATTAAAATTATGTTGTTCAAAGTCGAAGTATAATATAATAAATAGAAAATTGGTTTATAGTGTTAGAAAAGCAAATTTGGGATGGTATAACTCTTGCTACAGTATCAATACTTGGGAGTTCTGCTATGGCAGGTGCATAGGAGCAGGAGGTTTAGGTTCAGTTGATCTGATATATGGTTATCAAACGTTTAATGATACTATAATGTATGGAACTGTATTTGTAATAATTATAATGGTACAAGTGATTCAAACTGTTGGAAATGTATTATATAAAAAATTAAAATAAGATTGAAAAGGATAGAATAAACTATGAAAAAACTTAAGTTAATTATTATGCTTGTTTTAGCATCAGCACTTTTAATTACAGGATGTTCGTCAGGAAATAATAAAAATAAAGAAGAACAAAAAACTATAAGAATCGCAACATCAGGAACATATTTCCCTTTTGCTTTTAAAGAGAAAGATAAACTTAAAGGGTTTGAAGTAGATTTTTGGGATGAATTTGCTAAACGAACTAATTGTAAAGTTGAATGGGTATTAACTGATTTTAGTGGATTATTTGGATTATTAGAAGCTGATAAAGCAGATGTAGTATCTGCCCAACTTACTGCAACACCTGAAAGAGAGAAGAAATATACTTTTTCAGATGCTTATAATTATAGTGGAACAAATATTATTGTTAGAGAAGATGATAATAGTATAAAATCCATAGATGATTTAGTTGGTAAGAAGGTAGGTGTGGGTACTGGAGCAGTAGCAAATGAAATACTAAAAGAAAAGTATCCAAATGATGAAATAAATATAGTAAATTACTCAAGTGCAACCCTTAAAGGAAACTATCAAGATTTAGAAATGGGAAGATTAGATGCAGTGGTTGCACAAGATGTTGAGGCTTTAATAGCTATAAAAGAACAAAAATTAAATCTTAAAATGGTAGAACCACCAATTCAATTTGGCGCTTGCTCTTTTGCACTTCAAAAAAATGAAAAAGGTGAAGAATGGACAAAAAAAATAAATAAAGTAATTGAAGATATGCATAAAGATGGGACTTTGACTAAAATATCTGAAACTTGGTTAGGAAAGGATATTACTAAGGAGCCTACTAATGAGTAATTTTAATTTTGAATTTTGTCTAAGTATATTTCCATTTTTAATTAAGGCATTGGGAGTAACAATACTAATATCTATTGTTGCATTTTTTATATCAATATTATTAGGTGCAATACTTGCATTTTTTACACAAACAAAATCAAAAGTTTTGAAATACATAACTAGAGTATACATTTCATTCTTTAGAGGAACTCCACTTTTAATTCAAATATTTTTCTTTTACTTTGGATTTCCAATGGTATTTTCTTTTATGAAAGATTGCTCTCCTTACTTAGCAATAGTAATTTGTTTAGGTTTAAATTCATCTGCATATATGGCAGAAATTATACGAGCATCTATTGAGAGTGTTGATAAAGGACAACAAGAAGCGTGTTATGCTTTTGGATTAAGTAAATACCAGTCAATGGTTAAAATAATTTTACCTCAAGCAGCCATATCTGCAGTACCTCCTATTGTAAGTTGTATACTAGATATAATTAAAGGTTCTTCTTTAGGTCTGACTATAGGAATACAGGATTTAATGGGAGTAGCTCAAGTAGAAGCTGCTTCAAGTTTTAAGTACTTTGAGATATATATGGTAACAATACTAATTTATTGGGGAGTATCTGTAGTATTGAGTAATATACAAAGTAAAGTTGAAAAAAGAATAGGAAAGGCATATTAGAAATCAGTATGTAAAAGGGCATATATAGGTATATTATCTCTTTTGTAAATAAATTTTTAATTTTGTAGAAAATGAATTGATTAATCTAAATATCAAAAATATAGTATTAAAAAGGACTATATAATCAATCAATAGAATAGTTTTTTTCTATTGGAAAAATAAAGAAAAGTCTATTATAATTTAACATGTGACAAAATTTTACAAAAAACAACATTAAGTGAGGGGGACTTATTTTATGATTTTTAGTATGAAATATTTTTTAAACTTATTTCCAATAATAATGAAATCATTCAATGTAACTGTGATTTTGGCAATAAGTTCATTAATATTTTCATTAATTATAGGTACAATAGTAGCGTTATCATCTTATTACAAAGTTAAAGTATTAAACCAAATATGTAAAGTATATGTATCAATTTTTAGAGGGACGCCTCTTATGCCACAATTATTCTTTTTATATTTTGGGTTGGCATATATGAGTGATTTTGTTAAAAATATGGACCCGGTATTTGCAACATCTATAGTACTTAGTTTAAATATGGGTGCTTATATGTCTGAAACGATAAGGGCATCTATACTTTCAATTGATAAAGGTCAGATAGAAGCAGCATATGCAATGGGATTAACAAATTTACAAACAATGAAAAGGATAGTGATACCACAGGCTGTAAGAGTTGCACTGCCATCATTATTCAATAATTTTATAGATTTAATTAAAGGGTCTTCTGTAGCTTTTGTTGTTGGAGTAAATGACATAATGGGTGCTGCCAAATCACAAGGAGCGTTGAGTTTTAAGTTCTTTGAAGTGTATGGGGCAGTTATGGTAATTTACTGGTGTATAATAACTCCTTTAGGGTGGGGGCAAAAAAAATTAGAAAAGAAAATAAGCAATTATTAAGTTATTAAGAAAATACATAAAAGTATTTTTATATAAAAAATGGTGTGAGGAGAAGAGATATGATAAAAAGAAATATTATAAAATGTTTAGTGGCAGTTTTATCATTAACATTTATAGTTACTGGTTGTTCAAAAAAAGAGGAAGTAAAGGATGAAAAAGTTATAACTGTAGCTTCATCTAATTCAGCTGACCCATATTCTTATGTTGATAATGGTGAGCATAAGGGTTTTGAAGTTGACATGTGGAAAGAGATTGGTAAAAGAAGTGGATATAAGATAAAAATGGAACCAACAGGTTTTAGTTCTATATTTGGGATGTTAGATTCTGGTAAAGTTGATGTAGCAGCCAACTTCTTTGGAATGTCTAAAGAAAGATTAGAAAAATACGATGCTTCTATACCTTATGGTTCTGACTCTGTATGTATAGCTGTAAAAGATGGAAACAACGAAATTAATAAGCTTGAAGATTTAAAAGGAAAAGTAATAGCAGTTTCAGAAGGTTCTCAAGGGCAACAGGTTGCATCTAGTATTAATAAAGATAATTTATTTGAAGAAAAGGTTTATGGTGATGGAACTAATGGTCTTCAAGATTTAGATTTAGGAAGAGTTAGTGCATGGATTGATGCAGAGCTTACTGTTGTGGGAGACGCTAAAAAAGCTAATATGAAAGTAAGGGTATTAGATGAAAAATTATCAGTTACTAATATAGCATATTTCTTTAAGAAAAATGATGAAAAATCTAAAACTATAAAAGAAGATGTAAACAAAGCAATAGAAGAAATGCTTGCAGATGGAACAGTGAAAAAAATATCTGAAAAATGGTTTGGAATGGATGTAAGTGCTAATATACAAAAATAAATACTTTAAAATTAAAATATAAAACTGTGATAACTATAGATAAGTATACTAAATTTATCTATAGTTATCTGTGTATTGCAATGTATTTAGATTAGTCTTTATAAATTAAAATAAGTTACTGAGGTCTTGTAAGTGATTGAAACTAAAATAAAGTCTATTGCACTAAAAAATAGAGAAAAAATCATAAACATAAGACGACAGATACTTTATTTAAAAAGGTGGATAACAATGATAAAAGTAGAAAATTTACATAAAAGTTTTAAAGGGACAGATGTTCTTAAAGGCATAAATCTAGAAATAAATCAAAGTGAAGTAGTAGCTATACTTGGTCCATCTGGAACAGGTAAATCTACATTACTTAGATGTTTAAATTATCTAGTTGAACCTACAAGAGGAAAAATAATTATTGGGGATGTAAAGGTAGATGTAGAAAAAGCAACGAAAAAAGATATAGTCAATTTAAGAAAACATACATCTATGGTGTTTCAAAATTATAACTTATTTAAAAATAAAACAGCTCTAGAAAATGTAATGGAAGCATTGATAGTAGTACATAAAAAGAGTAAGCAAGAAGCTAGAGAAATATCTTTAAAACTAATAGATAAAGTAGGCATGTTGGATAGGAAAGATTTTTATCCATCAAAATTGTCTGGGGGACAGCAACAAAGGATAGGTATAGCAAGAGCGATGGCAGTAAATCCAAATGTAATATTATTCGATGAGCCAACATCTGCACTTGACCCAGAACTTGTTGGAGAAGTTTTAAGCGTTATAAAATCGCTTGCAAAAGAAGGCATAACAATGCTTATCGTAACTCATGAAATAAATTTTGCAAAAGAAGTTGCTGATAAAATTATATTTATGGATAATGGCGTAATAGCTGAAGAAGGAACTCCTGATGAAATATTTAGTAATCCTAAGAATGAGAGAACTGCAAAATTTTTAAATATCATTAGAAAAGAAGAAGTATTTAGTTAAAAGTCTATAAATTAAGTATTAGAAGATATGTAAGATACTCTAATTAAATTTATAAGTTAGATAATAAATTTAATGGGAGTATCTTTTTATTATTATATTTATTATTTAATTTGAAATTATAAATATAACTATTTAAAAATTCTTTTTAAAAGTATATCAAAATATCAAATGCATGAAAAAATAATATTTGACAAAATATCATATGTATTTACAAAAGTAACTTGATGGAATTATAAAGTACAGGAGTTACAATGAGTATACTAAAACTTTATCTTAAAGTATAAATTATTAAATTTGAAAATAATTAAATAATATTATATATATTTTTTTATATTGTTTGTTTTATTAAAATTAATATACAAAAAAGTTTTAAAAGTAGAATTTTATTAATATTTATATATAGATATGAACTATTAAAAAAATATTAAAGATATAAAAAAACTATAGAAATTGACATATATTCCAGTATTTGCTAAAGTAGATGTCGGGGGAATTACAAAAATTATTAATGCGCATTAGATAATTTACTTTAATTTTTTTAGGATTTGGGGTAATTTATAATATAAAACATTAGAAAGGAAAATATAGATGAGGGACTTTTTAAAAAATTATAAGTCATCAATTATACTTTTAGCATGTACTATAATAGGGGCGATAGTAGGATTAGTACTTGGTCCAAAAGCTTCAATACTAAAACCATTTGGAGACTTATTCATAAATGCTCTATTAATGATAGTAGTACCATTAGTTTTTCTTAGTGTTTCTTCAGGTGTTGCTAGTATAAAAAATATGGAACGCTTTGGAAAAATAATGAAGAGTACAGCCATAGTATTTATGGGAACAACACTTGTAATTGCAGTTTTAGGTATTACATCTGCATTATTATTTAATCCGTCTAAAGGATTAGATGTATCAAGTGTAAAAAGTTTAATGGTGGCTCAAGATGCAGAAACTTTAGAATCAAAAGGAACGTTATTAGACCAAGTAGTATCAAGTATTATAGTTAAAAATTTTGGAGATTTATTTTCCAGTAGCAATTTACTACAATTAGTTATATTTGCAGTTTTAGTTGGAACAGCAATAGCTATGATGGGAGATAGGGGAAATACAATAAGAAAGCTTTTATCAGAAGGAACGGAAGCAATATTAAAAGTAGTAAGTATAATCATGTTTTATGCTCCTGTAGGGTTAGGCTGTTATACAGCTACAATAATTGGAGAACTTGGAAGTAAAATAATTCAAGGATATGTAAGAGTATTTGTAATTTATTCACTAACAGCAGCTCTATATTTTTTATTATTTTACAGTTTGTATGCTTTTCTATCTGCGGGAAAACAAGGGTTTAGACAATTCTGGAGAAATGCTATAAAACCAATAGCAACAGCACTAGCTACTTCTTCAAGTTCAGCATGTATACCATCAAATTTAGAAGCTAGTAAGAATATAGGGGTGCCTGATGATATATCAGAAACAGTTATACCTCTTGGAATAAATATACATAAAGATGGGTCAGTTTTAGCAGTAATAGTAAAAGTTGCATTTTTATCAGGTATTTTAGGTAGTGGAATGGCAAATCCAGCAACAATAGGTCAATTATTTGTAACTGTATTTGTTGTTGGAGTATTTATGGCTCCTGTAGCAGGTGGCTGACTTATTGGTGAGATGCTCGTGGTTAGCATCTTCGGTTTTCCAGTGGAGGCAATTCCATTGTTAACAGTTATAACTACTATAACTGATATTCCTAATACTATATTAAATACAACTGGAAATACAGTAACATCAATGCTAGTTGCAAGATTAGTAGAAGGAAAAGATTGGCTTATAGATAAAACATCAATTACTACAAAAAAAATAAGCTAATCGTACACTTAATTAATAAAGTTAATAGGTATCTTAATTTTGATAAATTAGATACCTATTAACTTTTTGAGTAAAAATATAGATTTAAATATTATATTGATAATTTAAATTAATTAATATAATATATATTGAAACAAATAGATTTAAATGTCTAGTTCATTTTTGAAAACAAAAGATTTCAAACTTATTTTTATTAAAAGATAACAGACCTTCATCCCTCATCTTTCCAAGTTCTCTTGACATAGAACTTCTGTCAACACACAAAAAATCAGCCATTTCATTTCTTGAAAAAGGAATTGTAAATTCGTGGCTACCTGTTTGTTCTATCTGTTTTGAAAAATACATAAGTAATTTCTCACGAATCGTTTTACGAGAAAGTAATTCTATTTTATTGTGAAGCAAAATATTTTTTTCAGCTATTAATTGTAGTATGTTTTCAACAAGTCTATTGTGAAATATACATGTAGATGAACAAATACCAGTTACACTTTTAAACTTTATAAATAAAACTTCACAAGAAGATGTTGTGGTCACTGTAACATTGCTTTTATGTAGTCTAGTACATGCAAATACCTCTCCAAATAAATCTCCAGGCAAGAGTTCAGCTACAATATTCCTATTACCTTCGATATCTTCTTTTATTATGTGTGCACTTCCTTTAAGCATAATTCCTATTGAAGTAACTTCGCTTCCAACAGAGAATATTATACTATCTTTTGGGTAAATCTTATCTACAACACCTAAACATTCTAACATTGCTTCAAGTTCATCACTTTTAATTCCTTCAAATAGAGGAATTTTTTTTAGTAGGTCTATATGTTTTTCTAAAATTTTTTTCAAATAATCACTTCCTTGTTGCATATGCAACCGATAATTTATTTTTATTGTACTATACTAAGTTTATAAAAGCAAGGAGATATAAAAACCTTGCTATAAGAAATTTGAAATAAAAAGATGTAAGTCTTAAAAATAAATGTATAAGAAATCAATATTTTAAATTAAAAAAATTTATGAGGTGATATAAATGATGAGAAAAATAATTAAAATTGATGAGAGAAAGTGTAATGGTTGTGGACTATGTGTTGAAGCTTGTCATGAAGAAGCTATAGGAATGGTAAATGGAAAAGCAAAACTTTTAAGAGATGATTATTGTGATGGTTTAGGTGATTGTCTACCAACTTGTCCAACAAATGCAATTTCATTTGAGTATAGAGAAGCAGCAGAATATGACGAAGCTGCAGTAAAAGCAAATATGGAAGCAAAGAAAGCACAAAAGAAAAATTTAGCATGTGGATGTCCAGGCTCTCAATCTAAGTCAATAGATAGAGACGTTTCAAATAGTACAGCTGTAAACAATGGTGTAGTAGAGATAAAAGGTTCTCAACTTAATCAATGGCCAGTACAAATAAAATTAGTACCGGCTAATGCGTCATATTTAAAGAATGCAAGTCTTTTAATAGCAGGAGACTGTACAGCATATGCATATGGAAACTTTCATAATAAATTTATGAAAAATAAGGTCACATTAATTGGATGCCCTAAACTTGATGAAGTTGACTATGCTGAAAAACTTACAGAGATTTTAAAAGAAAATGATATTAAAAATATAGTAGTAACACGTATGGAAGTTCCTTGCTGTGGTGGTATAGTAAATGCTGTTAAGACAGCTCTACAAAATAGTGGAAAAATGATACCATGGCAAATAGTTACTATATCTGTAGATGGAAAAATTGTGGATGGAGAAATTTAGTTAAGTGAATTACAGAAAAGTCTAATAAATTTTAATAAATAAAAAGGGAGGAATAAAAAATGGAAAAAATGTTTTGTTTTCAATGTGAACAAACAGCAGGAGGTAAAGGTTGTACTATAAACGGAGTTTGTGGTAAAAAAGGGGGTACAGCTAACTTACAAGATGAACTTACAGGGGTGTTGATTGGTCTTTCAAGAGCAACTATTGGAAATAAGAATAGACCAACAAGTGAAACAGATAAAGTTATGATAGAGGGATTATTTACTACTATAACAAATGTAAGTTTTGATGATGAAGCTATAAAAAGACAAATTGAAAAAACTGAGATAGAAAAAAATAAACTTGTACCTAGATGTTCAGATTGTTCAACAACTTGTAATAGAAATGATAACTATGATATGAAGGATTTGTGGAATGATAATGAAGATATACGTTCCCTAAAATCATTAATCTTATTTGGATTAAGAGGTATGGCTGCCTATGCATATCATGCAATGGTACTTGGTTATACAGACAAATACGTAAATGAATTTTTCTATGAAGGATTAATAGCAGTTGGAGGGGACTTATCTATTGACGAGCTTTTAGGCTTGGTTATGAAAACTGGAGAAATAAACTTAAAATGTATGGAATTACTTGATAGAGCAAATACTGAAACTTATGGAACACCAGAACCAACTCAGGTACCTATGAAAATCGAAAAAGGACCATTTATCGTAGTTACAGGACATGACCTTTATGATTTACACAAATTATTAGAACAAACAAAAGATAAAGGTATAAATATATATACTCATGGTGAGTTATTACCAGCACATGCATATCCAAAATTAAAAGAATATAAACATCTAAAAGGTAACTTTGGTACAGCATGGCAAAATCAACAGAAAGAGTTTGATAATATTCCTGCTCCAATACTATTTACAACAAATTGTTTAATGCCTGTTAAAAATAGTTATAGAGATAGAGTATTTACTACAGAAGTAGTTGCTTATCCAGGTATGGTTCATATTGATGAAGATAAAGATTTTTCTAGTGTAATAGAAAAATCTCTTGAACTTGGAGGATATAAAGAAGATATTCATATGACTGGTATTAATGGAGGGGATACATTAACTACTGGTTTTGCAAGGGGTACAGTTTCATCTGTACAAGACAAAGTAGTAGATGCTGTAAAGAGTGGAGATATAAGACACTTTTTATTGGTTGGAGGTTGTGATGGTGCAAAACCTGGAAGAAATTATTACACTGAATTTGTAAAGCAAGCTCCTAAAGATACTGTTATATTGACACTTGCATGTGGAAAATATAGATTTAATGATTTAGACCTTGGAGAGATAGGTGGTTTACCTCGTTTAATGGATATGGGACAATGTAATGATGCTTATAGTGCAATCAAAGTGGCAGTTTCATTGGCAAATGCTTTTGAATGTGGAGTAAATGATTTACCTCTTAGCATGGTACTATCATGGTATGAACAGAAAGCTGTTTGTATACTTCTTACATTGCTTCATTTAGGTATCAAAAATATCTATATAGGTCCTTCTTTACCAGCATTTTTATCTAAAAATGTATTAGATATATTGGTAGATAAATTTGCATTGACACCTATATCTACTCCTGAAGAAGATATGAAAAAGATTTTAGGGTAAAGAAGATAACTATATCTAAAAATAAATATATTTATAGTTAAAATATTTTTAAGTATAGATGTAATTAAAATAAGGAGTTGAACTTAAAATCTGATTAGAAAAATCAATTTTCAGATAACTCCTTATTTATTTTTTTGTAATAATTGAAAAATAAACCTGCTTTTAGATATTCTTTTCAAGAAGCTTTGCATTAAATTTATAATACTTAGATATATAATACCTTATAAGTTTTATTTTAAGTATTACCAGTTTGCATAGAACTTAAATATTAAAATAGGAACATTGTAATATGTAATTTGCATAAAATATATATACTATTATACTATAGTGAAATTATTTTGACTAAAATTTAAAATGTATAAGGTGGTTTATGTGGGGGTATATATATATGAAAAATTCTAATTTTAATATATTGGCATTTGATGGTGGTGGATTAAAAGGAGCATTGAGTATATCCATACTTGAGAGGATAGTAAAAGAGTATCCAAACCTATTAAATAATATAAATATGTTTGGAGGTACATCTACAGGAAGTCTAATTGCATTAGGGCTTGCATATGGTGTAAGCCCTAAAGAGATAAAAGAATTTTATTCAATCGAAAATTCAAAGCATATTTTTAATAAAAGTTATAAAGAAATACTTAGACCAAAGTATGAAAACAAAAACTTAAAAGAAATTTTACTGAGTATATTTCCAGAGGAACTAGAATTAAAAGATTTAAATAAATTAGTAATGATACCAAGTTTTTATCTAGGAAATGAAGAAAGTTCATGGAAACCAGTATTTTATAACAATATGCCAAATTCTCTTACAAAGACTAGTAAAGTTGTAGATGTAGCGATGGCAAGTAGTGCTGCTCCAGTGTTTTTTCCAACATATAATTGCCATGTTGATGGAGGAATAATAGCAACTGACCCAAGTTTAGCGTGTATAATTCATGCTATTGACAGTGGACTTAAGCTTAAAAATACAAGACTTTTTTCGATAGGAACTGGATATGTATATAATAGCATAAAGGCAGATACTACTGAATGGGGAGCTATTGACTGGATAATTAATAAAGAACCCGATTTACCAATTATATCTATTACATTAGAAGGGAATTCTCAAATGAGTCAGTTGTTTTCTCAAAAACTTCTTGGAGATAATTACTATAGACTAAATCCTAAGATGGAAAAAGATGTAGCTATGGATGATTGTGACGCATTAGAATATTTGACATCTTTAGGAGAACATTGTGATATAAAAGATGCTTTTGGATGGATAAATAAAAAGGATTTTTATAGAAATTAGATTCAATTTGCTATTATATTTGTACACATTATTTAATTGATTAGGTAAAAATAATAAAATACAGATTATTAAATTACTTCTTAGGGAATAAATAAAGTATACTTTATTTAAGGAGTGATGAAAATGATAAAACTTGCTACTTTTGCAGGTGGATGTTTTTGGTGTATGGTAAAACCTTTTAATAAGTATGATGGAGTTATTAAGGTAATTTCTGGATATACAGGCGGTCATATTGAAAATCCTACATATCAAGATGTATGTTCGGGAACAACTGGTCATGTTGAAGCTATTCAAATAACTTATGATGATGATATAATAAGTTATGATGAGCTCCTGAATATATTTTGGAAACAGATTAATCCTACAGATGATGGTGGACAATTTGGTGACAGGGGAACTCAATATAAGACTGCCATATTCTATCATGATGAAGAACAAAAGAATATAGCTTTAAAGTCAAAAGAACATTTGGAAAATAGTAAAATATTTGATAGTAAAATAGTCACTGATATAATTCCAGCAACTAAATTCTATGAAGCAGAAGAAAATCATCAGGATTATTATAAAAAAAGACCATTAAACTATAATATGTATTATAAAGGGTCGGGTAGATATAATTTTGTAAAAAGTCACTGGGATGGAAACAATATAAACAGGGAAGAGTTAAAAAAGATTTTAACTCCTATACAATTTGAAGTCACTCAAAATGATATGACAGAGGTACCTTTTGAAAATGAATACTATGATAATGACAAAGAAGGAATTTATGTTGATATTGTAAGTGGAGAAGTTTTATTTTCTTCAAAAGATAAATTTGATGCTGGATGTGGGTGGCCAAGTTTTTCAAAGCCCGTTATAGATAAATCTATCATTGAGAGAAGTGATTTCTCACAAGGTATGTATAGAATTGAGGTAAGAAGTGCTAAAGGAAATTCTCATTTAGGTCATGTATTTGATGATGGACCAAAAGAACTTGGAGGATTAAGATATTGTATAAATTCTGCTTCTCTTAGATTTATACCTAAAGAAGATATGGAAGCGTTAGGATATGGAGAATATCTAAAACTTTTTAAGTAATTAGAACTATTTATTGTAAACTTAGCAAAGGGTGAAAATATAAGAAAATATTTTCACCTTTTGTTTTTTTGTCAATAATATGATAAATTATTAATTGTAATCTTATAATTTATATCAATAGATTAAGAATTTAATTTTGAAAGAGAGAAAATAAATGAATTTAAAAGAATTTAATGGAAAGAGATTAAAATCAGCTAGAATATTTAGAGCAAAGACGATAGAACAATTATCTAATGAAACTAAAATAAATAAAAAGGATTTAAAAGCTTTTGAAGAAAATAAGTATGTTCCAAATATGGAAAATACATTAAAATTATCTAATATATTAAATTTACCAAAAGAGTATTTTTATAGAAACGAAAATATAAATGTAGTTGTAGAGGATAGCCACTTTAATCCTCAATCTAAGCTACCTAGAGTAGAAGAAATTTCTTACAGGGAAAAAATAATTATAATCCATAAAATATATTCGTTTATGGAAAGTTATATTAAGTTTCCAAAAGAAAATTTGCCAAATAAAAAAATAATGTCAGATATTAATATAAATGATATAGAATCTCTTGCATGTAGGACTAGAGAATTTTGGGATTTAAATAATAGTCCAATAGTAAATATGGTAAATCTGTTAGAGTCTAAAGGAATTATAATATCAGGTATGAATGTAGACAGAAAAGGGGCAACAATTTTTACTCAAAAACAGAGAATTAATAAAGAAGTTAAATATCTAATATCTCTTGGTAATGATAAAAAGTCAGCATCAATTAGAAATTATAATTTGGCATATGAGCTTGGTTATATAATAGCAAGTGAATTAAGAATACCAAGTAAGCAATTTTCAGAAGATGAGTATGCTTGTGCATTTTTATTGCCAAAAGAAAGTTTTTTAGAAGATTTGATTCATCCAGAAGATTTGGACTACTATGTAGAACTAAAGAAAAAGTGGATTGTGCCTATATCTGCTATGATTTTTAGAGCGTATAATCTAGGCAAAATAAATTACAAAAAATACAATTATCTTTTGAATGAGATGGATAAAAAGGGATGGTTAAGAGAAGAACCACTAGATAAAATGAAGGGTTCAAGCCCAACGTATTTAAAAAGAGCAGTTGAATTATTGATAGAAAATAAAATAATGAGTGTAAATAGTATAGTATCAAGTTTAGAGGAATTTGGAATAAATCTTTATACAGAAGACTTAGAATTATTGATGGGATTAAAAAAAGGATTCTTATCTAAAAATATAAATAAAAAAAGTAAAGTTATAAAATTTGATGGTAAAAAATAGGTTGATATTTTGGTATTAAAGTTAAAAGCAGGTATAAATGATTTAAACTTAACTTGGTTAAAAGTTTTTTGTTATGAGCAATTTACCTGCTTTTAGTGCAAAAAATAATCTTCTTTCATTATATTGACCTTCCAATAATGTAGAAACTGGCAGAACTTTTTTCTCATTGTGTAGTATAGCTTTTACAATTTCTACTAAAGCAGTACCTATCCCAAATTCTGTACAATCTTTACCATTTATTATACTTATTCCTGTTTTTTTATTTTTTTCAACTATTGATTGTAAGTCTAAATTGCTATAAGTATTTGGATTATCCTTTATCATGTCCAAGATTGGCTTACCACCAATTGAAACATGAGACCAAGGAACCATTTGAGAATCTCCATGTTCACCCATAGAATAAGCTTGAATTGATTGTTGAGCTATTTTAGTTTCTTCAGATAAAAGTCTTCTAAGTCTTGTTGAATCTAGAGCTGTACCAGTTCCAATAACTTTATTTTTAGGAAAGCCAGATTTTTCCCAAATATAATTTGTAACTACATCAACAGGATTAGATATGACTACAAATATACCATCAAAACCAGAATCAACTATAGGTTTTATTATAGATTTTATCATTCCAATGGTTGGTCTTAGTAAGTCTAATCTAGTTGTGTTTTGTCTACGTAAAGGTCCTTCTGAAGAGTCTGCAACACTTATTATTACTATGTCAGAATCTTTACAATCGGCAAAAGTTCCTTTTTCTATATGTATTTTATGTGGCAGATATGAAACTGCATCAGCTAAATCTAAAGCTTGAGCTTTTGCCTTAGATTCATCTATATCAATCATAAAGAGTTCATCACAAACTCCTTGCGTTATTAAACTGAATCCACAATGAGAACCAACATGTCCTGAACCTACAATAGATATTTTTCTTGGCTTTATTGCCATTTTAAATCACTCCCCTTAAAATAACGATACATTTATAAGAATATTATATATTATAAAAAGATAGCGTATAAACTCTATAAATTTATATAAATACTTTATGTTTTTATAATTTTCTTATAAAGTTTTATAAAATATTAGTTACTGTTTTTTATGTGTTTTAATATTCTATTATTTCAGAAAATTTATTTAATATGATTTTATACTAAAATTTTTAAAAAAGCAATGTTAATATACATTATACTAATGAATATTAAGGGAATAAACACATACTAAAAATTATTAATAAGTATTATTTTATTGATATTTAGAAAATTTAATATTATAAAAGTAATGTATATTTCAAAATTATTAATAATAGACGAGATTAGTAAAACAGATTAAATTTAGTTTGCAAGTTTAATCTGTTTCAATACATTTTTTATGTTGTAAGAAAACGTATAAGTATGTACATTTGTAAAATATCGAAATAATATACGATTATAAATTTGTTAACATTAATATCTATATGTTAAAATATAGTATAAGATTGTTAGTGAAGAATAGGATGAGTTCTATTTTAGTTCACTTAAATTAAAGTTAGATTAAGATTTATATATTAAAAAATTAAAGTAGTTTAGAACTAAGGAAATGGAGATAGAGTTATAATGGAAAAGTTATACTATACAGACCAGTATATAAAAGATTTTACAGCAGAAATAGTTGAAATAAGAGAAGTAGAAAATAAGTTTCATGTTTTATTAGATAAGACAGCGTTTTTCCCTGGTGGAGGAGGTCAGTTTGCAGACTTAGGAAAAATAGACAACTATGATGTAATAAGTGTATATGAAGAGGGAAAAAAAGTATACCATGTATTAGATAAAAAACCAATAAAGATACATAGGGTAAAATGTAGTATTGATTGGGATAGAAGAGAAGATGGTATGCATCAACACTTTGGACAACATGTATTATCAGGATGTTTTTTTAAGACTTTCAATGCAAATACAACAGGTTTTCATCTAGGAAGTGAGTATAGTACAGTAGATATAGAAGGAAATTTAGATGAGGATAAAATTAGAGAGATAGAGTTGCTTTCTAATGAAATTATTCGTCAGAATATACAAGTAGAGACATTACTTCCAACGAAAAAAGAATTGAAAAAGATTTGGTTAAGACGTGATTTGCCAAATACTGATGAAGAAATAAGAGTAGTAAAAATAGGGGATTTAGACACGAATGCATGTTGTGGAGTACACCCAAAATCAACTGGTGAATTGAGAATGATAAAAATAAAGAAATGGGAAAAACATAAATCGAGTACAAGGATAGAATTTTTGGCAGGTAAAAGGGCAGTGGATGAAGTATTAAAAAGGGATGTATATTTAACTAAAATATGCAGATATTTGAGTTGTAGTGAAGAAGATGCTATAAATGGTATCGTAAATCTAAATAGTAAAGTAGAAGAGGCTCTAAGTAAAAAAAGGAGACTTGAAGAAGTAGTAGCTACATATCAGGTTAAAGAAATGATTGAAAATGCAAATAAGATTGGTAATATCGCAGTTATTAAAAAAATTTATGAAGATGAAGATTTGAAATATGTAAATAAGATAGCAAATAAAATTACAGAAGATGAAGATAATATTGCATTATTAGCTGTTAAATTTGAAGATAAAATAAATTTAGTTTTTGCATGTTCTAAAAATTTAAAAGATATTAATATGGGAGTTTTATTAAAGGATGCAATAAGTCTTATAGATGGTAAAGGTGGAGGAAGTAAGGTATTAGCTCAAGGTGGCGGAAAGAATAATGGAAATTTAGAAGCTACACTTGACTATGCATTTATGAAGATAGAAAAAACTCTATAAATATATTGTATAAAAAACATCAATAGATAAAATAGATATGGGGGAATAAATATGGAACAACAAAAGGATTACATAGAGCTATATGAAAATGAAGAATTAATAGAGATAAGAGAAGCTCGTATGGATGATTTGGATGTAATAGCAAAATTTAATTATAATTTAGCTAGAGAAACTGAAGGAAAAGAGCTTGATATGAATATACTGACTAAAGGTGTAAAAGCATTATTGTTAGATGAGAGAAAAGGAAAATATTATGTATATACAGTATTTGATAAAGTTGTTGCCCAGATTATGTATACATATGAGTGGAGCGACTGGAGAAATGGAAATTTCCTTTGGATTCAGAGTGTATATGTAGAGAAGGAATATAGAAGAAAAGGTATCTTTAATTATTTATTTAATTATATAAAGAATATATGCGATAAAGATGAAAACATTGTTGGAATGAGATTATATGTAGAAAAAGAAAATATAAATGCAAAATCAACATATGAGTTTTTAAATATGTATGAATGTGATTATAATATGTATGAATATGAGGTAATACGTTAATAATATAAATTTATAATATTATTGTATTGATGTTATAAAATATTGAGTATATTGATAATCATGTGAAATAAATTGGATATTATAATTAGAATTTTTAGGGGGTATAAAAATGGACGTTTTAAAAGGAATGTTTTATGTATTTTTATTTTTAGATTTAGTATCAATATTCTCTTTCTTTTTTAACAAAGGAAAAATAGCATCTAATAAAATTGTGTTTAATGCAATAGGGGTACTTACATTTGTACTTTGTTTTATGCTTTTTAGCTATTATCCTAATAATAATCTTATTGGCAAATTTATTGCATTTCTATTTTTTATATTTGGAATCGCAGGAGTTATGTTGAAAGAGAAAAATTTTTTATATGCTAGGCTTCTTTTAACTTTAGTTATTGTTTTTTCTACACTAAGATTGTTCATTATTCAATAAATTGTATTTGTATGAAGCTTTGTTAAAGTCTGCACATTTAAGTGTAGACTTTTTTGTATTTTTACTTAAAAGTTAAGGAATATTTATTCCCATGGGAATTTTTTCCCTAGAGTATTTAAAAATTTTAATAAAAAACTATAGTTATAGCAATTATACTTGTTAGTGTAGGATTTGAATCAATACAATATATTCTTGCTCTTGGAAGTAGTAATATAGACGATATTATTTTAAACTTATTAGGTGACATAATTGGAATTACTATTTACATAAATATGAATAAATTATTTCCTAATGATATTAAAAAAATTAGGCAGAAATAAAAGAATAACAAATATAAAAAACGAAAAAACTATTTCTATAATTATTTTTACATTATGCATAAAATAAGATAACTTAGTGAAGGAGTAGAGATAAATTATGGAAATAATAAAGTATATCTTATACTTTTTTATATATTCTTTTTTAGGATGGGCAGTAGAAAGTATAGGATGTTCCATAGCAAGTAAAAGAATAATCAATAGAGGGTTTTTAAATGGTCCAATATGCCCTGTTTATGGTTTTGGAGCAGTGATTGTGATATCACTATTGGGAAGATTTAATAACATAATTATAGTATTTCTATTAGGCATGATTTTAACCACAATACTAGAGTATTTTACAGGATTTATTTTAGAAACCTTATTTCATGCAAAATGGTGGGATTATTCTGACAGAAAATTCAATATAAAGGGTAGAGTATGTTTAAAAAATGCAATATACTTTGGTATAATGTCTGTTTTAATAATAAAGTTCATACATCCATTTATAAAGTATTTTGTAGGTATGATTCCATATAGAATATTAATTTCAATGGCTATGATTACAACACTTTGGACTATACTTGATTTAATTGTTACTATTATGACACTTAAAAAGTTAGATATAAAGTTAAACTTACTAGACGATATAATTTCAGACCTTAATGATATAAATGTAAAGTTGGATAAATTTGATAGAGAAGAGATACAAGCTTTATTTAAAACAATAAATAATAATGAATTAGAAGCTAGAGAAAAAATAAATACAATAAACAGTAAATTAGACCGTATAAAGTCCAATGTTATTTTACAAAAAAGAGTTATAAAAGCTTTTCCATATATAAAACATAAAAAACAACAAGAGCAATTAGAGTATTTTAAAACGATTATTAACGAGAATAAAAGATAATTATAAAATTTAATAAAAAAATAGAATAATGGTATTTATAAGATAATTTTCAATGGACTCTATAAAAACAGAATAGAGTCCTTATTTTTTTGAAAAATAATGTTTATTTGATGAAAGTAAAATATATTGTTTCTGAATAACAAATATTTTGAAAATTATAAAAACATATATTGACAATTTGTGCCGAAGATAATAACATTAATTATATAAAGAATTTTATATGAGAATATCTTTATAAATCGCAATAATTTTAAAACATAAATTTATTTAAAGAGGGGATGATTTGCCAATGAGCGAAATAACTAGTCAAATGATAAGTATAGAAGAAAAAAAGTATGTTGCTAAAACTCAAAAAATACCTTACTACCCAGTAGCATTTAAATCAGGTGATGGTGCTATGTTATATGATTATGAAGGTAATGAATATGTAGATTTTTTATCAAGTGCAGGTTCTGCGAATGTAGGTCATGGTAATAAGGAAATCTCGCAGGCAGTTAAAGAACAAATGGATGATATCACACAATATACACTTGCATATTTCCATAGTGATCCTCCTGTAAAGTTAGCTGAGAAGCTTGTGGAAATAGCCCCTGGAGATAATGATAAAAAAGTACTATACAGTGCAACCGGTTCTGCTTGTATAGATGCTGCTATAAAACTAGCAAGAGGGTATACTGGAAGAACAAAAATAATATCTATGTGTGAATCTTATCATGGAAGTACTTATGGTGCTATATCTATATCTGCATTAAGTACAAATATGAGAAGAAAAATGGGTCCATTGTTATCAGAGGTTTATCACTTCCATTACCCTGATAAAAATAGAACAGCTAAAGAATGTTTAGATGAGATAGAATATGCTTTTGAATACTATCTACCAGCAGAAGAAGTAGCTGCAGTATTTATAGAACCAATAGCAGGAGATGCAGGAATAATAGTGCCTCCAATAGAGTGGGTACAGGGATTAAGTAGAATATGTAAAGAGAATGGAATATTGCTTATAAGTGATGAAATACAACAAGGTATGGGAAGAACAGGTAAGTGGTTTGGTATAGAAAATTTTGGAGTTGAGGCAGACCTTATAGTTCTTGGAAAATCTGTTGGAGGTGGATTACCTTTAGGAGCAGTTGTTGGAAGAACTGAGATAATGCAAAGTCTTGATGCACCAGCACATCTATTTACTTTAGCTGGAAATACAACAGTATGTGTAGCTGCCTTAAAATCTATAGAGATAATTGAAAAAGAAAACTTACTTCAAAAGAGTATAGAAATGGGAAATTATATTAAAGCGGGATTTGAAAAGTTAAAAGAGAAATACGATATAATTGGAGAAATAAGAGGTCTGGGATTATCTATAGGAGTTGACATAGTTAAAGGCAAAGGTTCTAACGAAAAAAATCCAGATGCTACAACTAAGATATGCTATAGATGTATACAAACTGGTTTAATAATGATATTCTTAGGGCAATCTACTTTAAGAGTACAACCTCCTTTGGTAATAACTAAAGAACAAGTAGATAAAGCAATGAGCATCATAGATTCTGCAATAGATGATTATTTAAATGGTAGAATTGGTGATGAAGTATATGAAGTAACTCAAGGTTGGTAAAATAAATATTAAATAAAAATAAGAGTTATCTCAGTTTTAGAAAGTAATTTCTGAAATGAGATAACTCTTTTAAGTTACCCACAAGTAAGAAGATTATTTGATTCATTAAAGGTCATGTTTCGGGTGTCATTCTTGTGAGTATCAGAAACAGTATTACGAGAATAGTTACCTTTGTTCGTATTATCTGTTAATTTAGTTATAATTAATATTGCCAAAAGAATAAAAATTACTGTGTATAAAGCAATAACATATGGTTTTCTTTTATACTTGTATTTGTTGTTAAAAAAAGAATTCCCATAACTATTTTTATTTACTTTATATTTTTTGATGTTTGTATTCTTTTTCTTGTTACTTTTCTTTTTACCATCCTTTTTTCTATTTTTAGGGTAAGGAATGACTTTATGTGTATTATCAAGTTTGGTGTTTTTATTTTTTTGAATATTGTTTTCCAGGATAGCTTTCTTTTCTCCAAATTGAATAGTTTTATTGGTATTGTTGTTATCTTTCAATGTTAATCTCCCTCCCTTAAACTTTCCCTTTAGATAATATTACTACTAACCCATGGAATATACAATAAATAATATATAAGTAATAAAATTTTATAGGTATAAATCTCTCTCTCCACGTTCTAAGGCAGTCATATTGTTAGATACTATGTTTCTTATATCTTCTCTTTCTATCTTAGCTATTTCCTCTGAGATAAGTTTTTTGCCCATAGTTTTAAGTTCTTCATCTCCATAGTCAATCAGAAATTCATTTAATGTAGTAAGAGCATTTGGTGTACAGACATTATGGATTTGTCGACTTTTAGCTAAGCTCATAAATCTATCGCCAGTTCTACCCTTGCGATAACAAGCTGTACAATAGCTAGGTATATATCCATCAGTAATTAATTCTTTAAGCACTTCTACAGGGCTTCTATGGTCTCCAACTTCAAATTGTTCTGTATTGTCACCATCTTCGTATGCTTTATATCCTCCAACACCTGTTAGAGAACCTGCACTAATTTGTGATACACCGTATTTTAACAATTCATTTCTCATTTCAGCAGTTTCTCTAGTGGACATTATGATTCCAGTAAAAGGAACAGCTAATCTAGTTATAGCTACTATTTTTTTGAACATATCATCAGAAACTAAGTGAGGAAAATCTTCTAAGCTCATGCCCTCAGCTTTTTTTAATCTAGGGAAAGATATAGTATGGAAACCTACACCAAATTTTTCCTCTAAGTGCTCGTTGTGCATCATAAGCCCTAGAACTTCAAATTTAGGGTCAGATAAACCAAATAAAACTCCTGCACCAACATCATCAACACCAGCTTCCATAGCTCTGTCAAAAGCTGTTAAATGGTAATAGTAGTCATTTTTTATAGATTGACCATGCATTTTTATAAATGTTGGCTTATGATAAGTTTCTTGGAATAATATATAAGTTCCTATTCCTTTTTCTTTTAGTAACTTATACTCATCTACACTTGTAGCCGCTATGTTAACGTTTACCCTTCTTATATTTCCATTTTCGTTATACGTTGAATAAATTGCATCTAAGCAATCTAGGATATAATTTATATCACAATTCTTAGGGTCTTCACCAGCTTCTAGAGCAAGTCTTTTATGACCCATTTTTTCTAATATTTTAACCTCTTCTTTTATTTCGTCCATAGTAAGTTTTTTTCTTTTAAATTTGTTGCATTTACTGAAACCACAGTAAACACATTCATTCACACAGTAGTTTGATACATAAAGAGGGGCAAATAAAACCACTCTATTACCATATATTTCATTTTTTATTTGCCCAGCTATACTAAATAATCTATCTAATTGTTTTTTATCTTCTACTTCAAGAAGTATAGCTATATCTTTATAACTAAGTTTTTCCCTTTTATCAGCCTTATCAAGTACATTTTCAATATCATCATAAGTTGAATTTTTTGCATCCTTTAATAAAGAATTAATAAGTTCATGGTTTATGAACATTTACAAACGCCTCCATTCAATATTATCACCGCGAGAATAGTCGACCTTAAGTCCTAATGACTTGATGTTTTCTTCTAAACTTTGGTGATATTCACAAGCTTCTTGACCAGTAAAGGCTTTGTTATCGTAAAGAGAATATTGTTTTCTAAATTCTTGAGGAGAAAGGTTTGGCATAATTACATTACAGCCAGCTAAAAGACCTGCATTTCTACCACTAGGGTTTATAGATGCAAGAGCTGTTGTAGCAGGTAATAAAACTTTTGGCAGTAGAAGTCTTGTAATTGAAAGCATAAGTAATGTCTTTTCTAAATCTCCATGTTTATAATCCTTAAATATTGTATCATGGTGTGGAATAAAAGGTCCTATTCCAACCATATGAGGATTTAATTCTTTTAGGTATAATAAGTCACGAACAAGGTCATCATTGCTCTGAAATGGTGAATCGACCATAAATCCAGCACCTACTTGATAACCAATTTCCTTAAGGTGTTTTAGGCATTCTTTTCTAGTACTAAGCTTAATGTTTGGCGGATGTAATTTTTTATAATGACTGTCTGTAGCAGTTTCATGTCTTAAAAGATATCTATCAGCACCACATGAAAAGTATTTTTTATACGAGTCATAACTCTTTTCTCCTAGTGATAGGGTTATGGCACAATCCTCATATTTATTTTTTATGCTTGAAATAATTTCACATATTTTATCATCAGTAAAATATGTATCTTCACCACCTTGCAAAACAAATGTTCTGTATCCTATTTTATAACCTATATCACAACATTCAAGTATTTCATCAAGTGAAAGCCTGTATCTTATGATATTTTTATTGGAAGATTGTATTCCACAATAGTAGCAATTGTTTTTACAATAGTTTGTAAGTTCTATAAGTCCTCTCAAGTAGACTCTATTTCCATAATGTTTATTTCTCATGTCGCTAGCTTGTTTATAAAGATAGTTTCTTAAATTTTGTTCAAAGTTAT
Source organism: Clostridioides sp. ES-S-0108-01 (assembly GCF_020662285.1). Classification (NCBI taxonomy): domain Bacteria; kingdom Bacillati; phylum Bacillota; class Clostridia; order Peptostreptococcales; family Peptostreptococcaceae; genus Clostridioides; species Clostridioides sp. ES-S-0108-01. The sequence continues at coordinate 383,842 of NZ_JADGMN010000001.1, forward strand.
ATTCTTCATTGTCGATATTTTCTATTAAATATAGTAGTTCATCAAAACTTAATGAATTAATGCTGTAAAGTTTATCTATAAAGTATTTAATCTTATTCTTAGTCATATTCCAAATATGTAATTATTAAATATAGTTAAATTTTTAGTAATTGAAAAGTTCAAGCGATCTTTCCAAAATACCTTTTACATATGCTATTAAGATACCATAGTTTACAATAGGTACATTGAAAGATTTTGCCTTTTCAATTCTAGATAACATTCCAGCTCTATTCATCATACAAGCTCCACAGTGAACTACAAGGGCATATTTATTTATATCTTCAGTGAATGATATTCCAGAACTAAATTCAAAACTAATATTTTTACCAGTTTTCTTTCTAATCATATTAGGTATTTTTACTGTTCCAATATCATCAGTCTGTCTGTGATGAGTACATCCTTCGGCCATCAAGACTTTATCACCATCTTTTAAATTTTCTAAAGCGTAAGCACCATTAATCAATTCTTTAAGGTCTCCCTTTTGTCTAGCAAATAATATAGAAAAAGATGTAAGAGGAATATCTTTTGGAGTATCTTTATCTACTTGTGGAAATACTTGAGAGTCAGTAATAACAAGCTTAGGTTTTTTGCCTAAATTAGATAGAGTTTCTTTTAAACTATCTTCTTTTGTAACTATAGAAATTGCCCCATTATCCAAAACATCTCTTATAACTTGCTGTTGAGGAAGTATAAGTCTACCTTTTGGAGCTGCTTTATCTATTGGAACAACTAAAACAACTAAATCATTTGGCTCAATTAAATCTGATACCAATCTGAATTCAGTGCTATCTTTAGGTAAAACTCTTATTATTTCATTTTTTAAATCTTCAATCCCAATTTTATCTGTTGATGAGACAGAAACAACTGGACATTTAACTTTATTTTTAGCTAAGTTCAAAATTTCTGATTGATTCTCAATTGTATCAATCTTGTTAAGAATTAAAATATGAGGTATATTCTTATCATTAAACTTTTCAATTAGTGATAAATCTTCTTTTGATATACCAATTTGGCAATCCACTACTAGTAAAGCTATATCTGTCTTTTCTAAAACATCGAGTGATTTACTTATTCTAAGTTCACCAAGTTCACCAATGTCATCAATACCGGCAGTATCTATAAGAACGCAAGGTCCTATAGGAAGGATTTCCATTGGTCTAAATACTGGGTCTGTAGTAGTTCCAGCAATATCTGAGACTATTGCAGCACTTTGATTTGTTATAGCGTTTATTATGCTAGATTTACCTGCATTTCTTTTGCCAAAGAGACCTATATGTACTCTTATTGATTGTGGAGTAGAATTTAGACTCATTTGTACTCACCACCTTAAATTTCTTTTTTTGATATACTAGTTTTTACAGATACATGAGGTATATTTCCCAATTTACCAGTCAAACTATTAATAGTGTCCATTTCGCCAACAACTGCTATGCATACGATTGATACGCCTTCTTCTTCACAAGGAATTCCCATTCTTCCTTTAATAATACCTTTAAAACCTGATACAACATCATTGAATTTAATCTGACATTCTTTTGGTTCTTCCAAAATAGCACTTATAACTGCAACCTTTTTCATAAATATCCTCCTAACTCAGAAAATATGTCTTAAACAAATCCAAAATCAAAAAACTTTTCTTTGTAAAGAAAAGTTTCTACAAAAGAAAAGTCATTAATTACACAAGTATAATGTGCTATATTAAACTATTTCCTTACAGATTAGATAACTCTTTTCTGGTAGGTTTAGCTTGTAAAAATTTAATTTAACAACAATTAACTAAAGAAAATTTTTACACAATTTATATAAATTATAATAAAAATTAACTAAAGAAAATTGAAGCTACTTATATAATAGTAGTAAATTGAAATTAAGTCTATATAAAAACCAATTTTTGTATAAAAATAAAAATTAAAGTTGGTTATTTGTTAAGAATTGACTTTGATAAAATATATAATTAATTATTCTTTAAGCATATAATTTATAAGTAGTTTTAGTGTATTCTCAATAGCTTCTATATGTGTTCTTTCATAGTGGTGACTATTGTTTGTTCCAGGACCAACACATGCTATTTGAACATCTTCTCCCCAACGAATAGCTTCTGAAGCATCTGAACCGTAGAAAGTAAATACATCGACAGCGTAGTCTAAATTATTGTCTTGTGCAACATCGACAAGTTTGTTTCTTAAATTAAAATCATATAATGATAAATTATCTTTTGCAACTATAGTTACACCATGTTCACTAGATGTTTGACTTGGTCCAGTAGGTGCTATATCTATTGCTACAAATTCTTTTGTTTTTTCAGGTAAACATTTAGACACACCATGTCCAATTTCTTCATAATTACTTATATAAAAGTTAGTAGTATGCTTAGGTGTTAAATTATTTTCCTTAAAATATCTACATATTTCAAGAACCATTGCCACAGCTGATTTATTATCTATATATCTAGATTTTATAAAACCAGATTCTGTAGCTTCAAAGCGATGGTCTAGACACACAAAATCCCCAACATTTATTCCTAAATCTAATACATCTTGCTTTGTAAATACTTTTTCATCAAGTCTAATAATCATTGTTTCTTCATTTCTTTCAGTTGCAGCTTTTGTTTGACCATATATATGAGTAGAAGCATATTTAAATACAACACTTCCTCTAATTTTTTTACCTTTTCTAGTTATAACAGTGCAGTTTTCTCCTTCTATAGCATTCCAACATCCACCACCAACTTTATGATACTTAAGAGTACCATCAGATGATATTTCTTTTACCATAGCTCCAAGTGTATCCATATGTGCAGATATTGTTATTTGATTTAAATCATCTTCACCAGGAAGAGTAGCTATAAGCGCACCTTTTTTTGTAAGAATAGTATCAAGACCTAAATCCTCAAAATCTTTTTTACTTTCTAAAACTGCATTTTCAGTATACCCAGCTGGGCTTGGAATATCCAAATATTTTTTCATTAAATTTATAGTATTAGTTAAATTTAAATTCATATTATTTCCTCCTAAATAAATATATTCATACAAATTATAACATAAATACGAATGTTCTGAAGACTAAAATTGAAAGAAAAAAATCTAAATGTATTTAAAAAAAAAGTATATAAAATAAATTTAATTTACATCATGTAGATTTAAAGTGAAAATAGTTTGATTTAATAATTAATAGGAATAAATACAAAACAAAATAGATAAATAATAAAATATTTAGTTTAATTATCTTTACAAATAAAAATTTTAGTAATAAAATAATTGTTGAAAAAGATTTTAAATTCAGATTATTCATATCTAAAGTAATTAATTTGTAGACCTTTATTAATATATGTAAATATTTAGTCATATATGTATTTAATTAGTATGATTTGGGTAAAAATATTTATTTTAATTGTCTATTATCTGAAAAAAGTCTTTATTTAGGAATCATAAAAAATCAAATTAATTAGGAAAAGAGAGGATGTGTATAATGTGATTGAGAATGGATTTGTATATTGCAGTTTCTTAGTTGTATTTGTAGGTATAATTTTCTTTATGGTTGATAAATTGAAATGGAAGATATTTGATGTTATTAATCCAATGCTTTTAATATACTTAGGATCAGCTATACTTGCATCATTTGGTTTATTTGCACAGAATGAAGATGTTGGAACGTATCAAAATATAATAACAGTAAATTTCCTTCCATTAATGTTGGTGTTCTTATTAATTCAATGTGATTTAAGAAAAATATTAAAGATGGGGCCTAAAATGTTATTATCATTTTTCTGTGCTACATTTACATTTATGCTTGGATTTGTTATAGCATTCATAATTTTTAAAGGCTCAATGGGTGCAGATTCATGGAAAATTCTTGGAGCAGCATCTGGTTCATGGATAGGTGGCTCATCAAATATGATTGCAGCAGCTAATGCTCTAGGAGTTGCAGAAGAAGGTCTTAGTTATGCGATACTTATGGGTTCTATAGGATATACAGTATGGATGTCTATTTGTCTAATGTCTGTAAAGTTTGGAGCTAGATTTAACAAATGGACAAAGTGTGATACAAGTTTTATAGATGAGGTTACATCAAAACTTGAAAAAGAAAATAGTGACAATACATCACCTACATTTGTAGAACTTATGATTTTACTTTCTGTTGGGTTTGGAGTTGCAGCTTTCGCACAAATTGTATCTAAGATACTTCCAACTTCAGGTATACTTAATGAAACTATGTGGGTAGTACTTGTTGCATCTACAGTGTCAATATTATTAGGTATGACAAAAGTATCAAAGCTTAAGGGAAGTACACTGGTAGGAAATGTGTTTATGTATGTACTTCTTGCAGCTACAGGTAGTAAAGCAAATTTCTTTGGATTATCAGAAGCACCTGTTTACATAATGTTTGGATTAGTAGTAGTTTTTGTACATGCGATTTCATTTATAGGGCTTGCAAAACTATTTAAACTTGATTTATTTACCTGTGAGGTAGGAAGTATAGCTAATATAGGTGGGGTAACAACAGCTCCTATGATTGCTGGGGTTCATAATCCTGTATTAATACCAGTAGGTGTACTTATGGGGCTTTTAGGAAATATTATAGGTACTTATTGTGCTCTTATGGTAACTCAAATACTACATATGTTAGCTTAATAAAAATATGGTATAAAATTAATAATTTAAGTAAGAAAAGTCATTTTAATTTAAGCATAAGCTTTTATTGAAATGGCTTTTTTTGTTTGACAAGATAATTTATTTCAAGAAGATATTTTGACATATTCAGTGTATAATATTGTAAAATTTACTAAAAACGAGATATATTTAATTTTTGTATTGAATCGAACGTCTGTATGCTGTATAATAAATATACAGAACGAATGTTTGCAGAACGGGTGTTTTTTGAATTTATTTTAATAATTTATGAATATATATCAGAATGCATAAATATATTTAAATATAAAGATTAAAAAGAATTTAAAGGAGTGTTGATAACTTATGATAATTCCATCAAGAAGAATACAAGATATAACATTAACAAATTTAAAAAATGGTGAAGTAACTTTAATTGAATTGGATGAAATATACAAGAAGATGGGATTTTTATTTGTTGTTAGTGAAGGCAAATTGAAAAAGATAAAAAAGGAGAATCATCATTAGAAATGGATGAAATAATAAATATTATAATAATTTATAAAACCTAACTTATGTAGAATATAAATACTTAAGTTAGGTTTTTTTGTGATAAAGTTTATAAGTATTTGATTTTATAAGATAAGTAATGGTTTAAGTGAAAAGTAAATAAGTTTAAACTTTAATAAGTATTATATTGCATAAGAGGTGATATTATTATGAAAATAGTAACCTACAATATTCATAAAGGTATGGATTCAAATAATAGATTAACTCTAACTAAAATGGGACTATATTTAAAACAGTTGGATTGTGATGTAATTTGTTTGCAAGAAGTATTATATCCTCAATTTTTAGCTTTAAAAGCTATTTTAAATATGGATGGTGTCTTTGCTACAAATGTAAAAAAAGTAAATATGATATATGGTATTTGTACATTTACAAAATTTAAGATGCTAAACAGTAATCATTTTTTCTTAACTAGTAAAAAAGAGCAACGGGGAGCACTTTGTATAACTATAAATGCATATGGAAGAATTATAAATATAATAAATACTCACTTGGGTCTTGATAGACAGGAGAGAGCAAAACAATTGGACGAAATAATGGACTATAGAAACAGATTAGTGGGGACAGTTGTTTTGTGTGGTGATTTCAATGAGAAAAATGTCTTTTTAAGTATGTTTAATGATATGGCCATTTCACTAAACAAGTCTTATTTACCCACATTTGAAAAATCAAACTCTAGAATAGATTACATTTTTGTCAATAAAAATACTGAAATAAAAGGATATACAGTAGAAAAAATTTACTTGTCTGACCATTATCCTGTGATAGGTTACATTTAAATTTCAACATAAATAAAATTAATTATTATAAAATCAACAATTTTTTTATTAAGGAATAATGAGAAATATAATAAAAAATATCAAAAATAAAACTAATTATAAAACATAAATTTACAATAAAGTTACATTTGATTAAATTCCTTGTTTAAAAAAAGCTATTCAAATATAATCTAAAGTAGTTTTGAAATGGAAACTCTATCATGCAAAATTAAGAGTGTTAAAATGAGGTGAAGTTATGGGCAGAAGTGCAACAAGGGTTTCAAGATTAGGAAAAGAAAAAAAGAGAAATATTATAATAGTATTAGCAATTTTAGTTGTAGCTACAGGAGGATTTACTTATTTTTTTAATAACAGATTTCTGTATAATGGGAAAATCGCTAAAAATGTGTATATAGAAGGAGTAAATGTATCTGATATGACTAAACAAGAAGCATTAAAGGCTATAACAGATAAGTATACTCCAGAAGATTTAAATCTTAGCTATGATGGGAAAAAATATACGATATCTCCAAAAGATATTGATTTAAGATATAATACAGAAGAAGTTGTGAAAAATGCATATGAGACTACAAAAAAAGGGTCTTACTTTCAAAACTTAAAAAAATATATTGATATAAGAATAAATAAACTAGCTCTAAAAATAGAATCCAGTTATGATGAGGCAAAGCTTAGTTCTAAAGTATCTTCTATAGCAGACAGTATTAATGTCAAAATGAAAAATGCATCTATTAGTGTTGGAAGTGGAGGATTGAATTACACAGACTCTGTCGTAGGAAGAGAGTTTGATTTAGCAGCAAATAAAGAATCTATATATGATATGATAAAAAATAAAGAGCATAAATCTTTAGAACTTAAAGTAAATCTTCAAAAACCAGATATAACAACTGAACAAGTAAAAGCTGTGAATTCTGTTATAGGTCAATACTCAACTACTTATTCTCAGGCCGTAGAAGGTAGGTCGTATAATGTAGGTCTATCAGCAAGAAAAACTAGTGATGTATTATTAATGCCAGGTGAAGAATTTTCATATAATAAACTTACAGGACCTAGTAATAAAGCAAATGGTTATAAAGATGCACCAGTTATAGTTTATGGTAAGCTAGAACAAGCAGCAGGAGGAGGTGTTTGCCAAACATCTTCAACAATTTATAATGCTGCTCTTCTTTCAGGGATGGAGATAACTCAAGTTACAAACCATTCATCCGCATCTACTTATGTACCTAGAGGAAGAGATGCCACTGTGAGCGATGGGGGATTAAACTTAAAGTTTAAAAATCCATATAATCATCCTGTATATATTAAAAATTATGCAGGTGGAGGAAGTGTATCATCAGTAATCTATGGTAATTCTGGTGACAAACCGAATATATCTATAGAAGTAAAACAAACTGGGCAAAATAAGTATTCTACATATCGAATATTTAAAGATTCAAGTGGAAAGGTCATAAAAAAAGAACATATATCAAATAGTTCTTATAAAGAACTGAAAAAATAAATAATTTTTTTAAAGTGATATTTATAATATCAAAACGAGGCTGTATCAAAATAGAGATAAGCCTCTTTTTCATTGTTGAAATGATAAAAATATATTTGATTTAATACAAAAAAGAGTGCTTAATGAACTAAAAAGTTCATTTTGAGATACCCTCATTTTTTTGTATAAAATTATCATTATTATTTCTTGTTTTAATATTACAATCATTAATATATAGAAAATATTCCTATATATTGGTATAATTGTAAATAGATTTAGTTATATAAAATGTATGAGGAGGTGACATGGTTGAATTTTATAGGCAATAGATATGAGGTAGTAAATTCTGATGACGTTTTAGAAATTAACAAAATCTATAAGGCTAGAGATGTTTTTTACAAAAAAAATGTGCTAATAAAAGTCATAAAGCACAATGATTATATCTGTGAGGATTTTGTTTCAAATTTAATTGATGAAAGTACTACTTTAGATGAGATAAACTCTCCTTATATACTAAAAATAATAGATGTTGGAATTCATTGTACAGAAGAAGCAACATTGTATTATGTTGTAAGTGAAGACTTTAATGGTATCGGATTAGATGAATTAATTTTAGGTAATTATCTTCATTTAGAAGCAATCGTAAATATAATGATACAAGTTTTAAAAGCTTTAGAAATGATACATAGGAATTATTCATATCATGGTAGTTTAAAATCAAGTAGTATAATAGTAGATACAGAATATAATATCAAAATTTGTGATTTTGGAATTACAAAAGCAAATAATGGGATTAATACAAGAAGCTATGGGAACAGAAAATATTTATGTCCACATCAACTATGTATAAATTATACCGATAAAGAGAGTGATTTTTTTGCGACAGGTCTTATTCTATTTGAATCTATATTTAAAAAATTACCTTTTGGAGAATCAAATTCAGAAGAAAAAATGTTACAATCTATTGATAAGGGATTAGATTGGAATAGTATAAAAGCAATTAATGGAAATACAGAACTTATAAATGTTATAAAAAGGCTTCTTGGAAGAAATAATAAGTATACTAGAGCCAATGATATTATTATTGATTTAAGTAAAGTAATGTATGAAAAAGCATATATAGAAGTTGAAGATGAGAAAGAGGAAGAACAGAAACAAGACAAAGTTATACAGGTTAAAAAAGAATATAAAAGTAAAATGAGAAAAAAATTACATAAAAAACTTGTTGTTGCCGGTCTAGCTATAGTCATGATTTCAATGATTATTATTAGTTCCATAATATAAAAATTGTATATTAAGTATTTTAAAATTAATTTCAATGATATACATAGAAATTTTGGTGTAATCTTAAATTATGAGAGGAAGTGGTTATTATGTTAGCAAAAAATAATGAGGTGTTAAACGTTTAGGAGCATTTTAACAAATAGCCACCTGCTTTTACAGTTTAGAATAAAAAAGCTGTGGCTAAAGGTCACAGCTTTTTGCTACTTTTTAAAGGCAGGAGCATACTAAAAAGGAGCAAAACATGAGTAAAATAACAATTATAGCAAGTAATAAATGTTGGATTGAAGATATAGCAAGGAAACAACTTGAAGATATTTCAAAGTTAAATGGAATTTTAAGAGTAGTAGGATTACCTGACTTACATGCAGGTAAAATACCTGTGGGTTTAGCAGTTGAAACTAGAAATATTATTTATCCACATATAATTGGAAATGATATAGGCTGTGGAATGACTTTATTTAAAACTGGAGTTTTAAAAAAGAAATTTAAAAAAGATAGATGGATTAAGTCTCTTGGCAAGATTAAAGACTTGTCTGATGTAGAAATAACAAATATATATAAAGAAGAATGCCCAATCTTAAACCTAGGAACTATAGGAAGTGGAAATCATTTTGTAGAAATCCAATGTATAAGTGAAGTTTATAATAAAGAAAAATTTGAACAGTTAAAATTTTCATCTGATGATGTTATGATGTTAGTTCACTGTGGGTCAAGAAATTATGGAGAAACTATTCTAAAAAAATTTTATGATAAAAATGGGCTTGAAGTTGAAAGTGATAAAGCAGTAGATTATATTAAAAGTCATGATAATGCTTTAATCTGGGCAGAGCGTAATCGTGAAGCTATCAGTAAAAAAATTATGCAATCAATAGGTATATCTGGAGATATTGAAAAAATATTATCTATAAATCATAATTTTATAGAAAAAAGAGAAGACAAATTTATACATAGAAAAGGTGCTGTTTCAAGCGAAAGAGGAGCTGTGATTATACCAGGTTCAAGAGGCAGTCTATCATATATAGTTATGCCTACTGAAAATACAGAGATATCTTTATATTCTCTATCACATGGAGCAGGCAGAAAATGGTCTCGTTCAATTTGTAAATCTCGTCTTAAAAATAAGTATAATAAAGATACTATAAAGCAAACTAAATTTAAAAGTCAGATTCTATGTAATGATGTAAATTTATTATTTCAAGAAGCTCCAGAGGCGTATAAAAATATAGAGCAAATTATTGAAAGTTTGATAGAATATGAACTTATTCAAGTAGTGGCAACCATGAAGCCATTGATTACTTATAAAGGATAATTTTTAAAGTTAAAAAAGATTAAAATTATATTATAAATAGCTAATTTTTTGGAACATTTAAAAGTGTTTTATTATTATTAGCTATTTTTTTATTTTGTAGAGATGATAATTTATAGAGCTAAACTATTTGATATATAATGATTACAAAGTTAGACTCTATTGGAAACTGCATATACATGAATTGATGACAATATAAGTGATTCTAAAATATAAATGAAAGTATAAACTTATTTTCGCTATACAAATTTTCACTGTACAAAAACATTAATGATATTATTTTTATTGACACAAATATATAATTTATGGAATAATATTAGAAGCACTGGTATAAGTGTTTAAATAAGAATAGAAAAGGAGAAGTGTTTTATGAAAAAAAATACTAACATTAATGAGTCCGGAGTTAAACTTCTTAATAAATAAGGAGTTTGATATTTAATAACTCCTTATTTATTAAGTTGTTCGCAAAATAACTATTATCAAAGTAAATGATATGGTGATTTAAAAGACAATGACTTATAAATAAAGGAGAAAAAATGATGAATAGTAATACATTTGAAAGATTACAACTAAATGAAGTTAAAGAATTAATAAAAATACATTGTGTAAGTTCGCTAGGAAAAAATTTAATAGATAAATTAACTCCTAGTGGGAATATTGGAGTAGTAAGAAGGAAGTTAGCAGAAAATAAAGAAGCTAGAAAGATAATTGAAAATAGTAATCACATACCACTTGAAGGATTGTTTAATGCAGGTTCTACAATAGATAAAATTGAAAAAGGAATGATAATAGAACCTATTGAACTTGTAAATATTGAAGATTTTTTAAGAGGTTGTAGGAAGATGAAAGCTTTTATGTTAGAAAAAGAATTTTATTCACCTACATTAAGTTCTTATGCTTTAAACATAACAGAATGTAAAAATATAGAAGATGAGATAAATTACTGTATAAAATCTAATAAAGTTGATTCTAATGCCAGTAAAGAATTAAAAAAAGTAAGACGAAATATAGAAATTACAGAAGGAAAGATAAAAGATAGATTAAATAAATTTATAACATCAACTGTAAATAAAAAGTATATACAAGAGTTTATAATAAGTAAAAGAAATGATAGATATGTAATACCAATTAAATCTTCTTATAAAAATGAAGTTGATGGTACTATATTAGATACATCATCAAAAGGAAATACTGTATTTATTGAACCTATTAGTATTTCAAATTTAAGTACAGAGTTAACTATGTTAAAAGCTGATGAAACTATTGAAGAATACAAAATATTATCTTATTTAACAGAACTTATATTTGAGAAGATAAGTCAGATAAAATTAAATATAGAAATACTTTCTGAATACGATATGGTATTTGCAAAAGCCAAGTATAGTCAAAAAATAAAAGGAATTACTCCGAAAATAAATAATAATGGCTATATAAAAATAATTAAAGGTAAACATCCACTTCTAACAGGAGATGTAGTACCTTTAGATTTTGAAATAGGCAAAAACTATAGAAGTCTTATAATAACAGGTCCTAATGCAGGAGGAAAAACTATAACCCTCAAGACTGTTGGACTATTAACTTTAATGGTTCAATGTGGATTTGATATTTCTGCAAAAGAAGGCAGTGAATTTAGTGTATTTGAAAAAGTTTTTGTAGATATAGGGGATAATCAAAGTATTGAAAATGCCTTGAGTACTTTTTCATCACACATAAAAAATATCGCAGAGATTATGAATTTATCAAATAATTCCACTCTTGTTCTGTTTGATGAAATAGGAAGTGGAACTGAACCTAATGAAGGAGCTGGATTAGCAATATCATTGTTAGAAGAATTTTATAAAATGGGATGTATAACGATAGCATCAACTCATTATGGAGAGATAAAAAAGTTTGCTACATTGCATCCAGAGTTTGAAAATGCTGGTATGATGTTTGATAAAGAAACTTTAGAACCCATGTATAAGTTAACTATAGGAAAATCTGAAGATAGTAATGCCCTTTTTATTTCTAAAAAAATGGGAATAAAAAATAGAGTTTTAGAGAGGGCTAAAGAATATATAATTGATAGAAGCTACAATTTAGATTTAGTTAAAAGAAGTAAGTTACAATCTAATGTTGAAGATAAAGATAGTTCTGAAGTCATTTTAAACTATACAGATTATAATGTAGGGGATAAAGTAAAATTATTAGATGAAGATGATTTTGGAGTTGTATATAAGCCAATAGACAAGTTTAATAATGTAGAAGTATTATTTAAAGATAATTTTATTTCAGTAAACATAAAAAGATTACAACTTAGCATAAAAGCATCAGAATTATATCCAGAAGGATATGATTTGGATACATTGTTTACTAGTTTTGAAGATAGAAAATTAGAAAAAGATATTCAGAGAGGTTCGAAGAAAGCTCTTAAAAAGATTCAGAAAGAAATTAGAGAGAATAGAAAACAAATATAAAAAGCATAAAAGGAAGCAATCTAAAGAGAAAATTTTATCTTTAGATTGCTTCTTTATTAACATAATTAACATATCTTCATAAATCCAATCACTAACAAGATTAAACCACTTAACCAAGACAAATTTAAATTTACATTTTTAACAAACATATTTCCTAGTAAACAACCAAATAATACTGCAATTACGTTTGATATTAAAGAAAATAGAATAACTTGCATATAATTTACACCTACAAGACCACTACCAAAACCGATAGCTAATCCATCTAAACTTAAAGCAATTGCAAGTGTAAATGCTTCAGCAGATTTAAGTACTTTAGATTTACTTGTATCCAAGGTATCAGGTTCAATACTTACATTAAAATTTAATTTGAGGTCTAACATATTAAAGTTATAATCTTTTGAGTGTATAGATTTTTTCTTAAAATAAGATTTAAAAAAGCTTTCAATTAGTCTAGTACTTCCTAATAAAAATAAGATAAAGAAACATATTAACATTGTTATATTTTGAGGTAAGAAGTCTCTAACTATTGTACCTGCAAAAAGTGATACTGCCAAAATAGCTGAACAAACTACACTAATAATTATATTTGAATATAAAGGAACTTTAACTTTATTTACGCCATATCCAAAGCTTGTTACAAAGGCATCTATACAAAGAGAAGTAACTAATAAAATTGATTCAATCACAGTAGATTAACATCCTTTCTCTTAAATTTTGTACTCATACTAGTTATAGTATTGTAAAAATGGATAAATTGTTACAGATAATCCAATAGATTGTTGATAAAATTTCAACATCATACAACACCTAAATAACAAAAAAATCATATTATATAATAATATAAAACCAATCATAATAAAGTAGGTGAAAATAATGGAGCAACAAAACAAGGTTGGGAATTTCGGTGATTTGTTGAAGATTTTATTAGAAGAAAAAGAATTATCAATGGGGGAGTTGAGTAAAAAAAGTGGAATTGATAAATCTACTATATCTCGTATAGCTAATAATAAACAAAAACCAAATATAAATCATTTAGAAAAGATGGCAATACATTTGAATATTAATCTAGAAGAATTATTAAAAGCTTCAGGATATGAATTTAGAAATAATAATAATCAAACATTTAATACGGATAGTGATTTTAGTAATTTTGATGATGTTCTTGGATTTGCAAACTTAATCAATGATAAGAATTTTAATGGAAATATTGAAAAAGAGTTAAGTAAGTGTAAATTATATGTCCAAACAGATGAAGGTAAAAAATTACTTTTTGATAATTTTAATAAAAAAATAGATTCTATTGAAAAACAAGGTCAATTTACAGATAGATTAAGAGAAATGTATACTGACTTTTGTACAGAGGGACTTACAATAAAGAAATATTTATTGATTGGAAGTATGCTACTTTACTTTGTTATATCGACAGATGTGATTCCAGATTTTGTATTTCCAATAGGGTTTATGGATGATTTAGTAGCGTTAAATATAGTTACAAAATTACTTAAAAATGATAAGTAGTTTTAGAATCATATTTAATATGTAAAGAAATGAAAGTATATATAAAATTTATTATTTTTTATAAGAAACAGATTAAAAGTTTAAAACGAATAATTTAACATATATTTTGTAACTATTTAAGTATATAAAATAAAATAATATCCAAACTAATACAAAATAGTAATAATTGTTTTGTATTGGAGGATATTTATGAATTGTAAATGGATATCTAAAATAGATGAGAGAAAAAAATGTCATAGAGAGGCAGATTCTTCTGGATATTGTATCTTTCATAAAGAAAATAAATCTGATGAAGAGATACAGCTGATGATGGATACTCTTTATAAAGAAGAGATAAGTGAATTTAATGGATTTGTTTTTGAAAATGAATTTAATGCGGAAGAAATATTAACTTACAATTATAAAATACTGGATTTTTCTGAATCCATATTTAAACAGAAAGCAAATTTTAAAAAATATATTTTTAAAAAGAATATTATTTTTGACTATACAGAATTTAAAGATAAAGTGTTATTTAATGGTTGTGTATTCTTAGAAAACTGTGATTTTAATAGAACCATATTTAGTAAAGACTATATAAATGACCGTATATTTGAAAAAGTGAAATTTAAAGGACCTGATTTGGTAGTTAATAAAGTAGAAAATTTTCCGCGAATGGATGGAATAATTTTTAGCATATGTACAAAGTTTGTGTTAAAGAATGTTGAATATGGAAAAAGTGAGTATGAGCATGGCAAGATAAATTATAGAATAGCTAGAAATCAAGCAACAAAAATTGGAGAATATGAGATGATAGGATTTTACTATTATAAGGAAAGAATTTATAGTAGTAAAATAATGAAACGTTCTAATTATCCTACTTTCAGTGATTATTTAGTTGAAAAATTTTTTGACCAAATAGCACGTTACACGACAGGTTATGGAGAAAAGCCATGGAATATATTATTAGTGATTATAGTGATAATAAGTGTTTTTGCTTTATTATACTTATTTGTAGGCATAGAAAGTTCAAATAGTACACTTGTAGCTTTAGATATAAATAATATAGGTAATTACTCACTAAGTGAGATTTTCAGAATGTATATGGATTTATGGTATTTTAGCATGGCTACATTTAGTACAGTAGGATATGGAGATATGGTTGCTACAAGTTTGATTGGGAAAGCATTGGCAGGTATAGAAGTATTTTTTGGAGTTACAATAGGAGCAATTTGGGCATCTGTGATTATTAAAAGAATGATAAGGTAATATTTGTGTAAATATGGATAGGTATTAATTACTAGATATAAATTGGACTAAATAGGGAAAATTTAAATATAAATATACTTAATAATCCAAGAAGGTGAAAAATTTGAAAAATGCACTAAAAAAAATTATAGCATTAGCCATGATTCTAGTTTTTATAATACCAAATTATTCATATGCAGATGAAAAATCTGTAGACAAATATTCAAAAACATCTATACTTATAGACCAAGAAACAGGTAGAATTTTATATAGTAAAGAACCTGATATGAAAGTACCATTAGCTAGCTTAAGTAAGATGATGACTTTTTTACTTGCAATAGAAGCTATTGAAAATAAAGAAGTAAAAGAAACTGATAAAATAAAAATAGATAAATCTATTGCATCAGTAAAAGGGTCGAGTTATAAACTTAAAGATGGTGAAGAAGTGCCACTTATAGAGCTTATGAGAGGTCTTATGATTGTATCGGGAAATGATGCGGCAATTGCTATAGCAAAACATATTTGTAAATCGAAGGAAGCATTTGTGGATAGAATGAATAAAAAAGCAAAAGAAATAGGAATGACTAATACGCATTTTCTAAATCCAAATGGTCTTCCAATATACGATTTAAGTAATCCAAAAAAACAAGCCAAAGAAAATATATCTACTGCAAAAGATATAGCTATTCTTGGAAAATACATGTTTGACCATTATGAAAAACAAGTAACAGCTATAACTGATATGGAGACATATACGAATTCAGATAGAAGCTTTGAAAAAAGCAATACAAATGCATTATTAAGAATTATACCAGAAGTAGATGGTATAAAAACTGGATATACTGGTAATGCTGGATATTGCTTATCATTTTCTATGGTTGTAAATAAAAGTGATAAAAATGAGAAAAAACGTAGAGTAATAGGAGTTGTATTGGGTACTAATCATAAAAATAAAAGAACATCTGCTTCTTTAGCACTACTGAAATATGGGAAAGAAAATTTCAATATGAAAAAAGTAATTGATAAAGATAGCTTTATTGGTAAGAAATATATAAAAGGAATGAAAGAGTTGGAGGTTACCTTAAAAGCAAAGGATGAACTTTATACAATATTAAAAGATGATGAAAGTATAAAATCGGAAGTTAAAATTAAAAATATAGAGTATCCTGTTAAAAAAGGCGATAATATGGGTACTATAAAATACTATACTAATTCAGGTGACTTACTTGGAAGTGTAGATATAGTAAGTAATAATAATGTAGATAATCTACCATTAAAAACAAAATTAAAAATGAAATTTGCAAATTAAATTCAAAAAAATGGTATAAAATATACAAAAAAATATAAAAATAGAAAATATGGAAAAAATATTGTTATTTTTTCACCTCTATGATATACTACTAGAGGTGAAAAAATAAAATAAATCACACACAGCATTGGGATCCTTAAAAGGTGCCTATTACATGGTTTTTTAGGGAGAAGATCAAGCTGGAGGTATAAAACCAGGAGGTAAGATATGTCAGTAATATCAATGAAACAATTATTAGAAGCAGGTGTTCATTTTGGTCATCAAACAAGAAGATGGAATCCTAAAATGGCTAAGTATATATTCACAGAGAGAAATGGAATATATATAATCGACTTACAAAAAACAGTTAAAAAAGTTGAAGAAGCTTACAAGTTTACTAAAGAAGTAGCTGAAACAGGAAAGCCAATCTTATTCGTAGGAACTAAAAAACAAGCTCAAGATGCGATAAAAGATGAAGCTGAAAGATGTGGAATGTACTTTGTTAATGAAAGATGGTTAGGTGGAATGTTAACAAACCACAAAACTATAAAAACTAGAATAAATAAATTAAGAGAATTAGAAAAAATGGAAGAAGAAGGTGTATTTAATGTTCTTCCTAAAAAAGAAGTTATAAAATTAAGAGCTGAAAAAGAAAAACTAGAAAAATACTTAGGTGGAATAAAAGACATGCCTGAATTACCAGGTGCAATGTTCGTAGTTGACCCAAGAAAAGAAAACATAGCTATTCAAGAAGCTCACAGATTAGGTATACCAGTAGTTGGTATAGTTGATACTAACTGTGACCCAGAACAATTAGACTTTGCTATACCAGGAAATGATGATGCTATAAGAGCCGTAAAATTAATAACTGGTGCTATGGCAACAGCTGTAATTGAAGGTAGACAAGGTGCTGAAGAAGAAGTAGCTGAAGACCAAGAATAATAATTTGACAATTAAATGGTAAGGGTCGCCCTTACCATTTATAATATGGAATAGAATAAGTAGGAGGAAACTTAAAAAATGGCTAATATAACTGCTCAAATGGTAAAAGAGTTAAGAGAAAGTACAGGCGCAGGAATGATGGACTGCAAGAAAGCTTTACAAGAAGCTGAAGGAAATATGGAAAAAGCAGTAGATTTATTAAGAGAAAAAGGATTATCAAAAGCTGCTAAAAAAGCTGGTAGAGTTGCTGCTGAAGGTCTAGTTGCAATAGAAATTAACGATGATAATACAGTTGCTTCTATGGTAGAGGTTAACTCAGAAACAGATTTCGTTGCTAAAAACGAAGACTTCAAAGTGTTCGTTAAAGATGCTGCTTGTATGGCATTAGCTACTGATAAAGAAGATATAGCTTCTTTATTAGGTGAAACTCATAAAGAGGGAATAACTTTACAAGAAGTTTTAAATAATAGAGTTGCAAAAATAGGTGAAAAATTAGACTTTAGAAGATTTGCTAAAGTTGTAACTAATGGACAAGTTGCTGGATACATTCACGGTGGTGGAAAAATAGGTGTTCTTGTTGAAATGGAAACAGAAGCTAGAGATGCTAAAGTTTTAGAATTAGGTAAAGATGTAGCTATGCAAGTTGCTGCTATGAATCCTAAGTATGTTTCAAGAGATGAAGTAGATGCTGAATACATAGCACATGAAACAGAAGTATTAACTCAACAAGCTTTAAATGAAGGAAAGCCAGCTAATATAGTTGAAAAAATGGTTAAAGGAAGATTAGAAAAAGAATTAAAAGAGGTTTGTTTATTAGAGCAAACTTTCGTTAAAAATCCAGATATAACTGTTAAACAATTAGTTGCTGATGTTGCTAAAGCAGTAGGTTCTGATATAAAAGTTGTTAAAGTTGTGAGATTCGAAGTTGGTGAAGGTATACAAAAGAGAGAAGAAAACTTTGCAGAAGAAGTTGCTAAGCAACTTAAGTAATAACCAAAGAGAGAACACGCAGGTGTTCTCTTTTTTAAAAAATAGAAAAAATGGATATAAAGGATTGAAATAGGAGGTTTCTGATGGATAAACCAATGTACAAAAGGGTATTGTTAAAATTAAGTGGAGAAGCATTAGCAGGAGAAAGAGGTTTTGGTATAAATAATGATGTAGTTAATGATATTGCTATTGCTATAAAAAAAATACAAGAAATAGGTGTTGAAGTAGCTGTAGTAGTAGGTGGAGGAAACTTCTGGAGAGGTAGAACTAGTGAAGGAATGGATAGAACTACTGCTGACTATATAGGAATGTTAGCTACAGTTATGAATGCAATGGCGCTACAGGACGCTCTAGAAAATATAGATGTTGCCACAAGAGTTCAAACTGCTATAGACATGAGACAAATTGCAGAACCATATATAAGAAGAAGAGCAGTTAGACACTTAGAAAAGGAAAGAGTTGTTATATTTGGTGCAGGAACAGGAAACCCTTACTTTACAACAGATACAACTGCAGCTTTACGTGCTGCTGAAATGGAAGCAGAAGTTATTTTGTTAGCTAAAAATGTTGACGCAGTATATGACAAGGATCCAAAAGTACATGCAGATGCTAAGAAATTTACAGAATTAAGCTACATGGAAGTTATACAGAAAGAATTAAAAGTAATGGACTCTACAGCTACATCTTTATGTATGGATAATAAAATTCCAATAAAGGTATTTGAGCTTACAACAGAGAATATAATAAGAGCAGTAAAAGGCGAAAATATAGGAACTACTGTAAAATAATGAAGAATGAAGGAGGAGTAAAATTATGAAACTAGAAATACATAAGCAATTAGAAGAGAAAATGAATGGGACAATTGATGCCTTAAAGTTTGAATTTGGAACTATAAGAGCAGGAAGAGCTAATGCACAAATGCTAGACAAAATAAGGGTTGATTATTATGGAACTCCAACTCCAATAAATCAAATTGGTGCTATATCTGTACCAGAGCCAAGAATATTAATGATATCTCCTTGGGATAAATCTGCTATGCACGAAATAGAAAAAGCTATAGCTAACTCAGACTTAGGATTAAATCCATCAAATGATGGTGAAGTTATAAGACTTTCTGTACCTGCTTTAACAGAAGAAAGAAGAAAAGAATTAGCTAAAAAAGCTAGTAAAGCTGCAGAGGAGTTTAAAGTTAGAATAAGAAATGAAAGAAGAGACGCCAATGAGAAAATTAAAAAGATGGAAAAAGGCGGAGAATTAACTGAAGATGAATTAAAGAAAGCACAAGATGAAGTTCAAAAAATGACTGATAAATTTATAAAAGAGATAGATACATTATTATCTAAAAAAGAAAAGGATATAATGGAGGTATAATATTGAAAAAATATTATAGCCTTTTAGGTCTTCATGTGGATGAGGTAAAACAATATTTTGATGAACAAGATATAAATTATACCGTAAAATCTATTGAAGGTAAAAAGGATAAAGATAAACTTGTAGTTCCTAGAGTTATAAAAATATCTGAGATAGGTGGTAGTGTAGAACTGATAATCACATACTTTTCTGACTCCTTAATTTAAGGAGTCAGAACAATATTGGAGGCAAAATATGAATAACAACATTATATATGACATAGACTTAAATAACATACCTACTCATATTGCTATTATAATGGATGGAAATGGAAGATGGGCAAAATCTAGATTTCTTCCAAGAACTGCAGGACATAAGGCTGGAGTAGAAACTATAAGAGATATAGTAAAAGAATGCTCAAAATTAGGTGTTAAGCACTTAACATTATATGCGTTTTCAACAGAAAACTGGAAAAGACCGAAACTTGAAGTTGACACACTTATGAACTTATTATCTACATACTTAAGAAATGAAATAGCTGAACTTCACCAAAACAATGTAAAAGTAACTGCCATAGGAGATATAAGTGCTTTACCAAAAACTTGTATAAGAGAATTAAACTCAGCTAGGGAAATGACAAAAAACAATACGGGAGTTAACTTAAATTTAGCATTAAACTACGGAAGTAGAGCAGATATAAAAAATGCTCTTATAGATATATTAAAAAATTGTGAAAGTGGTAAAATAGATATAAACAATATTGATGAAGATATTATAAAAAACTATTTAAGCACAAAGTCTATACCAGATCCAGACTTAGTAATAAGAACAAGTGGTGAACAAAGATTGAGTAACTTTTTACTTTGGGAAGTTGCTTATTCTGAGTTTTACTTTACTGATATACATTGGCCTGATTTTAAAAAAGAAGAACTACAGAAGGCTATATACGTATATCAAAAAAGGGATAGAAGATTTGGAGGACTTAAGTAAGGAGATTATTTTATGCTTACAAGAATTATTGCTTCACTAGCTCTGGTTCCATTATTTCTATTTGTTGTATATGGAGGGATTCCTCTATATATAGCTGAGACAGCAATAGTTTATATTGCATTACATGAGTTTTATAAGGCATTTAAAATAAAAGATGTACATCCAATATTCATTATGGGATATTTATTTTCTGTTTATTTAGCTGTAAAAAATATTTTTAATTTACCATTGGAATATACTTATGCAGTGATTTTTATTTTATTTTTAGCAAGTATAATTTATATGTTGATGGGCAAAAAAAATGTTATAGATGTTTCGATTACATTTTTAGGAATTTTTTATATAGGAGTATTTTTAGATTTTATAGTTATAACTATAAATGGATTTGAAAAAGGTAGTATATATGTATGGCTTATATTTGTGATATCTTTTATGACAGATATATTTGCATATTTTAGTGGTTATTTACTTGGAAAACATAAGCTAATTCCTAAAGTTAGTCCTAAAAAGACTATAGAAGGAGCTATTGGAGGGATAATAGGAAGTACACTTTGTTGTATTTTATTTGGATATTTATTTGGCATTGATTTGCTTCAATTAGCGATAATAGGAAGTATAGGAAGTGTAATAGCTCAGTTAGGAGATTTATTTGCATCTTCTATAAAGAGATATGTAGGGATAAAGGATTATGGAAAAATAATACCTGGTCATGGGGGTATATTAGATAGATTCGATAGTGTTATATTAGTTGCACCTTTTGTATATAGTACGATTAAATTTTTTATTAGATAAAGATTGGTTTGGATTTAAAAGAGCAGTCTATAATTGCTAGTAATGAAAATAGCTATGTAACTTTTAAAAGCAGAGAGATTCTGTAGTTATTAGTTACATGGCTATTTTCATTGCTTGATAATCATTTATAAATTTTATTTTTATAGATAATTAATAAGAGATGAGTAGATTATTGTTTCTATTGTATATAAATAATAGGTATAATTTAAGTAATATCTCAAAAAAAAGGAATATATTTCTATAATATGATAAAATAAGTTCAAAGAGTTAATTTCTAGGTAAATAGTACTTTAATTATTTATTAAAATAGATTAGATATTACATCTTCAATGTTATTGAGTTGATGATTAAATTTAAAGTAGACTAATATTTAAAAATAACTTTTGAATTAGGTAATGATTTATTATTTTGAGTTATATCATCATGCAGATAGTGCTTTATATAGAGCGAAAGAAGAAGGAAAAAACACATATTGTATGAAATATATTAATGATATACATGGATATGAATATGGAGATAAAGTTTTAATAATAGTTGCAACTGCACTCTCCAAAACTTTTAATACTAAAGAAACTTGTGCAAGGGTTGGTTCAGATAATTTTGTAATACTTGCAAAATATAGAGATTCTCTCTTAGATGAGATTAGTAAGATTCTGACCGAGGCCATAATATCTGAATTAAATATGAATGTAACTCAAACTATATCTTAATTTATGAAAAAGAATTTTTTAATAAATATGTAATTGAAAAATAATATAATGATTTTTTCTACTAATTTGTGCATTGAGTTATTTTGTATCTGATTAAATAACTCAATGCATGCTTATGTAGGTCAAAAATTATAAATTATTTAAAATGGTTTTTATATTTATATAAAGAATCTATTAATTTGCTTTATTTTAACATATTTATGCTTACTAAATCATAATTGACATCTATTTATATAAAGAATTATTTATCTAAATAGATGAAAATTTTCTAAAATAGATAAAATGTGATAGAATATATTTTGTGAGGTGATAATATGATTTCATACGCTCCGTTATGGAAATTATTAATTGATAGAAAAATAAAGAAAATGGAATTTGTAAATATATCAGGTATAAGTATTTCTGTTTTAGGTAGATTAGGAAATGATAAATCTGTTTCTATGGATACAATGGAAAAGATATGTCTAGCACTAGATTGTAAAATAGAGGATGTTGTTGAAATAAAAAGAGACATTTAGGGATGCTAAAAAATTTTATAATACTTTATAAAATACAGAAACCATAGATTGGTTTTTGTTTATAGAATACTATATGAAATTTATATGAATAGTAAAAATAATTGTTTTAGTAGTGTTATAATGTTCTGATGGGGTATATTTATTATTAGAAAGGATTATTATATGAAAAAGATATCAATTTTAGGTTCTACAGGCTCTATAGGTAAACAAACTTTGGATGTAGTTAGAGAAAATAGCGATAAGTTTGAGATAGTAGCAATATCAGCTAATAGTAATATTGAGTTATTACTAGAACAAATAGTAGAGTTTAAACCTAAATATGTAACAGTTTTTGAGGAAGACAAAGCATTAAAATTAAAAGAAATTTTGTCAAAAAATATAGAAATAGAAGTTTTAACAGGTATGGAAGGATTAAAAATAATATCATCACTTGATGAAGTTGATGTACTTTTAACCGCTGTTGTGGGAATGATAGGGTTAGTTCCAACTCTTTGTGCTATAAGGAAGGGAATAGACATAGCATTAGCGAATAAAGAAACGTTAGTAACTGCTGGAGAACTTGTAATGAGAGAGGCAGAAAAATATAATGTAAATATTCTCCCTGTTGATAGTGAACATAGTGCTATATTTCAATGTCTAAATGGAGAAAATAAAAAAAACATAGAAAAGATAATACTTACAGCATCTGGTGGTCCTTTTCGAGGAAAGAAAAAAAATGAGCTTATAAATATAACTAAAAATGAAGCTTTAAAGCATCCAAATTGGAGTATGGGAAGAAAGATAAGTATAGATTCTTCAACACTTATGAATAAAGGTCTTGAGGTTATAGAAGCTAAGTGGCTGTTTGGAGTAGGACAAGAAAATATAGATGTAGTAGTTCATCCACAAAGTATAATCCATTCAATGATACAGTATACAGATAGCTCAATAATAGCACAATTAGGATGTCCAGATATGAGACTGCCAATACAGTATGCTCTTACATATCCAGATAGAATGGAAAGTAGCTTTGAAAGAATGAATTTTTCAAAATTTAGTACTTTAACTTTTGAAGAACCAGATTTGGAAACTTTTCCATGTTTAAAATTGGCTTATGAGTGTTTAAAAATGGGAGGAACTTATTCTTCTGTTTTAAATTCAGCAAATGAAGTTTTAGTAAGTGAATTTTTAGAGGATAAAATTGGTTTCTATGACATACCATATTACATAGAGAAGACTTTAGAAGTTCATAGTAGCATAAGTAAACCAACATTAGAGGAAATTTTAGAAACAGATAGATGGAGTAGAGCTTATGTTGCAAATCTGATAAAAAAATAGGAAGGTGAATTTATGACTATAATAGCTGCATTAATACTATTTAGTATAATTGTATTAATACATGAGTTAGGACATTTTATATTTGCAAAAAGAAGTGGTATAAAAGTAAATGAGTTTTCTATAGGTATGGGACCTAAGATATATAGTGTAAAAAAAGATACTGAGTATTCTATAAGGGCTCTACCGATTGGTGGATATGTCAGTATGGAAGGTGAAGATGAAGAACAAATAAGTCCAAATTCTTTTGGAAATAAATCTATATTACAAAGATTTAGTACCATTGTAGCAGGACCAATATTTAATATAATATTAGCAGCAATACTTTTGGTACCAGTATTTTTGTATATAGGTTCTCCAACAACTAAATTAGGAAAGATAATGCCAGATACTCCTGCACAGGCGGTAGGACTTCAAGTAGGAGATAAGATAAATAAAATTAATGGTAATTCTGTTAAGACTTGGGATGAAGTTGCAAATATAATAAACACTTCTTCTGGTGGAGAATTAAAACTTAGTATAACTAGAGACGGAAGTGATAAAGTTGTAAATGTAACACCTAAAAATAACAATGGAAAGTATGAAATAGGAATTCAACCACAAAGAGAAAAAGATTTTTTTGGTTCAATAGTAAATGCTTGTAAAACTACTGTAGATATGACAAAACAGATGCTGACATTCTTAGGTCAAATGATTACAGGTCGTGTCCCAGGAGGAATTGGAAATGCCGTAGCAGGTCCAGTAGGTGTTATTGGTATGGTATCAGATGCAGCTCGTACGGGCATTATAAATGTAGTATATTTAGCTGCTGTCATAAGTTTAAACCTAGGTATAGTAAATCTATTGCCAATACCAGCACTTGATGGATGGAGAATACTTATGTTATTATTAGAAGCTATTAGAGGTGGTAAAAAACTCGACCCAAATAAAGAAGGTATGATAAATGTTGTTGGTTTTGGAGCCTTAATGCTATTTATGCTTTTTATCACATATAAAGATATATTAAGATTGTTTCAGTAATTTAGTTTTTTAGAGAGTTTAAGAAAAGGGGCTATGTAGTTTTAAATGAGAATAAATTAATTTTAATGTATGAAATTTATTCTTATTTAACTATATAGCTTTTTAATTTATAATATACATGTAGATTATAATGTTTTAATATTTTAATAGATTTAATATAAAATAATATATAGAGGTGGAATATGAGTTACGAGAGAAGAAAGACTAGAGAAGTAAGTGTGGGCAATGTAAAAATAGGAGGAGAAAATCCTATAAGTATACAATCTATGACAAACACTGATACAAGAGATGTAGATGCCACAATAGCTCAAATAAAGAGACTAGAGGAAGCTGGTTGTGATATAGTTAGAATTGCTGTTCCTGATATTAAAGCTGCTAAAAATATAAGAAAGATAAAGTCTAGTATAAATATACCAATTATTGCCGATATACATTTTGACTATAAGTTAGCTCTTGAAGCTATAGAACAAGGTGTGGATGGTATTAGGATAAATCCTGGTAATATCGGAAGTATAGAAAAAGTTAAGATGGTAGTTGAGAAATGTAAGGAAAGAAATTTAAAAATTAGAATTGGAGTTAATGGTGGTTCTTTAGAAAAAGAACTCTTAAAAAAGTATGGTTCTGCAACTGCTGAAGCATTAGTTGAAAGTGCAATGGGACATATTAAGATTCTTGAAGATTTAGATTTTCATAATATAGTTATATCTCTAAAATCATCTGATATTTATAAAACTGTTGATGCATATGAATTAATATCAAAAAAAGTTGATTATCCTCTTCATGTTGGGATTACAGAATCTGGAAGTATCCATAAAGGGACAATAAAGTCTTCTATAGGAGTAGGGGCACTTCTTCTTAAAGGAATTGGAGATACTGTTAGAATATCTTTAACAGGTGACCCTGTTGAAGAGGTTTTTGTTGGCAAACAGATTTTAAGAAGTTTGGGGCTTTTGAATGATAAAATTAAGGTTATATCATGCCCTACATGCGGTAGATGTAATATAGATTTAATTAGTGTTGTAAATGCGGTTGAAGAAAAGATTGGTAGTATGGAAAAAGATATCACTGTTGCAATTATGGGCTGTGCTGTAAACGGACCTGGTGAGGCTAGAGAAGCAGACATAGGTATTGCTGGTGGTAAAGGTGAAGGTCTTTTATTTAAAAAAGGTGAAATAGTAAGAATGATTGATGGTGACAAATTAGTTGATGAGTTGCTAGAAGAGATTGAAAAGTTATAGTATACAATCGAGATATATTAATTGACTAGATTTTTAAATACTTTTAGACTAGGTTTTATCTATAGTATTTAATCATCTGGTCATTTTTAATTTTATAAAGTTCACTAAATTTAATAAATCTACATTCTGATTTAATGATACATGTATGATTTAAATTTTAGTTTTGAGTTATAAAAATTAAAGAAATATTTAATATAATGAAAGTTTACATCAATAGTATTGAAATTTGATTGCAACTATGATAAGATATAGTTACTAGAATTATTGGTAGATTATGTTAACATAGATATTAATGTTTTTGGGAAATTGTTTTATTAGAAATTAAATAGAAGAAGGGGTGAAGAACTGTGAGATATAAAAAAATGTCTAGTTTACCTATTTTAGTTGTTGCCTTATTGATTACTGGAACGACAACAACATTTTCTCTTAATACAACCAATTCAGAAAGAACAAGTGTATACTTAGCAAGCACAGAAAGTACTGTCACAAATAAAATCTCAGATGTTTCAAATAGTAAAGGTCTTGTTTATAATGAAAATATTCCATTATTTATAAATAATAGCAAGATACAGTATGATGATACTCCGTATCATTGGCCTAGCAATGTTATAAACTTAACAAATATCAGTAAAAAGGCGATTATGGATTATGAAATTACATGTTTAGCATATGATAAAAATGGAAAACCACTTGAGCTATACTGGGATGCTCGAAATGTAGCAACAAACGGTGAAGTAGGAAGTGTTGGATTTAGCCCAGATGGTGTAGACTATGGCATTGTTGCAGGTATATCTCCTGTGTCTCCAAAATCATACTCACATACTTATAGAAAAATGCAACAACAACCACCAAAGGACATAATAAATATGTTTGAAAAACAACAAGGTAAGGCGTGGGTAGAAAAATGGTTGAAAGAATGGCAGCAAATGGAGAAAGAATATGCAAAGAAAAATGCAATAGTTCCAGGTAAGAATCAAAATGATGCTTCTCTATTGTTTGATAAATGGAAACAATCAACTGGAGAGCATGATGTAAAGTACATCATATCCTGTGTAAAACAAGTAACATTTAGCGATGGTAGTGTATGGAAAAATTCAGCATACGAGAATTGGTTGAAAAGCTTTCAAGGGAAAGCAGTGGCTACTAGCGTATTAGAAAATTACTATAAGTAATATTTAATGATAGTAAAATTAAGTATGAATTTAACTAATGTTAATCTAGCTAAATATAAACTGCTTTGTTTGAAAATGCCAGTGTTACAAAGACATTTTTATTGTGACAAAAGGGCTTATATGCAGAAGATTATAGGCATGTGTCATGTTTTGATACATGCTTTTTTATTTTGAATATATACTTTCTATAAATTTAGGATTTTTAGTTATGTAATTTTATATATACATTTTTAGTTTTTTACATAGATAGTGAAATAATGTGATAGTTTTGCGTTTTAAAAATCTTAGTTAAGATATTTATTAAAAAAGATAATAGAAATGTTTGCAATAGAATAGTTAAAGGTGAAAATGTTATACAGATAGTATAAGAAAGATTAGTATTATTTAATTTTGATAAAAGAATAATTTGATAAAAGTAGATAAAACTAAAAAGGGTTTTCTAGAAAATAAAATCTATCTAATTATATTTACTTACCAAGACCATTACTTGATGTAAGCATTTTTCTACTATACTTTCTCCATACTCTAGTATAAAATCATCCAATTGTGTATCTATAAAACTGCAATAATCATACGAACTACCAATATAAGCAGTTAGTATATGTGTACATCTATCCATTTTATCTCCAAACATATATCATTTATCCCCCTAAAAAACTTACATAAAAAACAAAAAGAAAATATCCTTTTGGCAACTGGCTAACATAACTTATAAGAATCTTATAAGCCTTAGTCCCTATAGCTTTGCGTCACTAAATTTCTCTAGTTTTGCCGATTTAGTTTTATTCTACACTTACATAATACAATAGAATGAATTATTATTCAACACACTTATTTGAAAATTAAATAAGTTTAGGAATATGAATTTGATTTTGCAGAAAAAATAAATGTACTTTCAAATTATATGAGATTGATTGGGGCTAAATAATTTATTTAAATAAAAAATAGCTGATTTAATACCAACTGTATATAAATAGAGTCTTGAATTGTATCACTTAGTTATATGGATATAATTCATAATAAGTTAGCAATAAATCAACCATTTTACTATAACTCTGAGTACCTTCAGCAACACCATTAGCTTTTAAGTAAGAGTTGTTAAACTCATTAGAAATTTCATCAATTTTACCTTCATATTTTTGCCAAAATTCACTTTCATTTTTTAAATCTCTACGGACAGAATCTGAAATACCAGTAGAAATAGCAACATAGGCATTATAATCAACCTTACTTAAAGCAGAAGCAGTATGATTTAGAGCTAAAATATAACCAGAATAGTTAAAATCAATATCAGGATGTTTTATAGAAGTAAGATACGCTATAAAATTAGCCTCATCTTCACTAGCAAATCCCCTTTGATGTGCCATTTCATGCTCAACTGTACAAGGAATATACAAATCAGGTATTGCTACATTTACATTTGCCTCACCTGTAAAAGGAAAGTATATGCCAGTTATTCCTGTATAGCACATGAGATTTGATGAAATAATATACTTAGGCTTAGAATAACTGCCACTAACACTAGGTAATATATCAAAGACATTATCATATCCTAGTTGGGCTCTATTTATGACACCCTTGTAATCTGTATTAGATTTTACAATGCCATTTTTATCTTGTAATGTGAGTTTTCTAGTTTCATTTGCTTTAGTTACAAGGAATTTATATAATTTAGCAAGTTCTTTAACACTATGTTGTTTTGATTGGATAGAAGTATTGTTTTCTAAGTTATATTTATTTATAAGTGTGTTTTCAAGTGGAATCCTATTATAGTTTATTCCCCAAAGCACTACAAAAAGAAAGTAGACTATTGATACAATAGATAATATATTTAAAATAGAATTCTTTAGAAATGTATTTAATTTTTTGTTCTCATTAAGAATTGTAGATAAAGTAGAACATAAAAATAAGAAGATAGATATAACTATTATATAAATTGTAATTTCATAGAGAGAAAATGGAAAAATTCCTGAGACTTTACTCAATATTTGTACAATTATTTTATCTATAAATTGAGAGTAATATTTTTCAATAATATTTGGAACTTTGCTGGCTATAAAATTTAAAAGCAAAGCAAGAGGAAAAAGAATTAAAGAAAAATATTTTGTTTTTTTGCTCATGTTTCACCTCGTATACACTAGTTTATATAAACATATTATATATCAATTGAAGATAGATTGCAAAATAAGTATAAATATATCCATTTATAACTTTATACTAAATAAATGATAAGTTATAATATATTAATATGAATATATATATAGCTAATAATAGAAAATATTAATTATATAAGGAGTAGATAAAAATATGATAATAAAACTTACTAAAGACAATTTCAATTTTAGGTTTAAACAATATGAAGGGATGTTTTTTCATGCGGAAGTAACTGAAGAAGATGAGTCAATTAGATACAAAATAACTAAGGATAAAGAAGGTACAGAGTTAAAAGAATTTGGAAGTACACATATAAAAGATAACATGATATATGTGCCTCAAATAGAAGCATACATAGATTTAAACAGTATAAAATAAAGCTTGTAAAGTTTTAAGTAAAAATAAAGATTATGTTAGATAGAGTAGGATTAGAAGTAATTGTGGACAATGAAAAAGGATTGAACTTATACAAAAAGTTAGACTTTGAAATAGAGGGCATTAAAAAATATGTTGTAATCAGAGATGGAAAATTTGAAGATGTTTATACTATAGGAAGATATAATAAAAATTTAATCTAAAGAAGCTAATAGAGAAGTAGAATAGAATATCTTTAATAAATAGTTTTCATTAAAGATATTCTATTTTACTTCTCTATTGTATTAAAAAACTTATTTTTAAATGTTTAAAAAAACATTCTATATACAAATAAAATTATTAGCAATATCAAAGCTATTTTAAAAGCTAAACTAGCAACAGTTTTGATAATTTTTACAGAAACACCTATAGCAACTATAGCAAATACTATTTTAAAGAGTAAATCTATATCCATATTTAAGCCTCCTATTCTATAATACATATAGATATTATTGACAAATATCTAGGAAAAAATTCCATCAATATACTACAATAAAATGTTTATATTTGTAATTTATTGAATATGTTATTATATAATACATAAAAAAATAAATCAAGCTAATAATAAAATACTTATAAAAGGTATAGATATAACTGAAAATAGTGTTGTAAAAAACACACATTGTGAAGCCAGTGTTATATTAGAGTCATATTGATTAGCCATTATAGCAGTATTTGCAGCAGCAGGCATGGAAGAAATTACTACTGGTATAGCTAAAATCATCTTATCATCTATCCATCCTTTTAGAATAAAATATACAATTACGGGAAGTATCAATAATCTTATAAAAGTAACTATATATAACTTTTTGTTTACAAAGCAATCGAGAGCTGAAGAATTAGCAAGTAAGCTTCCAATGATAATCATGGATATTGGTGTAGTTATATTTCCCAACATCTTAAGTGGTTCATTTATAAATTGGGGTAACCTAAGTCCTGTCACAAATAAAAAAAGTCCAATAACAATAGCTATTGTAGCAGGGCTTATAAGTGATTTTATTGAAAAACCTTTATTTGTGCTACCTTTAGATAAAAGGTAAATTCCTAAAGTAAAAGAAAATAAATTAAAAGGTAAATTGAATATTGCAGTATAGAATATAGCTTCATGACCCAGAACTGCCTCAATTACAGGATAACCCATAAAGGCAACATTTGAAAAGACAACTATATACTGATATATTCCCAAATCTTTTTTATCATTACATTTTAAAATGTATTTTAATAAAAATGCAATTACAATTGAAACTATATACATAATCAAAGATGTAAATAATAACAATAGTATTTTTTGTATCATCTTATTATCAAAGTTAATTTGCATTGAACTAATTATCATTGATGGTAAAAAAACTGTCATTGTCAAAGTTGAAAGTTTAGATGTACAGTGCTCATCTAATAAGTTGAATTTTCTGACAAAATATCCGACTAAAATAATTATAAATAAAACTGAAACTTGAATAAAAATATTGCTGAAATTCATAAAATGTCCCCCCCTATATATACATTATATACCAATTGCATAATAAAATCTAATGATTATAAAATTTAAAATTTAATGTTACAATATAGTGACAAAAGGTAAAAATTCAATATTATAGCATTAATTATAGATTATAATGTATAATAATGTTTGAGAGAATATATTTTATAAAATGGGTAGGTAGCGAATAATGAAAAATACAAAATTTTCTATAAAAAAAATAAAAAATATATCTAATGACCCGAAAGTCGTACATACTAAAGGTGCCCTTCTTGAAAAGATGGGTAAGACAGAAAGTGCAATAGAATTGTACAAGAGTGCTGCATTAGATAATTATGTGAAATCTCAATATACTTTGGGAAATATATATGAAAGTAAAAAACAATTTAAAGAAGCAGAAAAGTGGTATTCAATGGCATATAAAAGTGGAAGTGAGGACGCTGCTTTTGATTTAGGCAATATGTATTATAAATTAGATGGTTATGAGTATGCTATATATTGGTATGAAAAGATAGCAAATTTAGGTTATTTACAAGCACAAAACAATTTAGGTGTATGTCATTTTAAAATGAAAGATTTTATAAGATGTGAAAAATGGTTAAAAGCAGCAGCAGACAATAATTTAGGTAAAGCTTGTTTTAATTTAGGAGTATTATACACTTTTTTGGAGAAGGATGATGAAGCATACGAATATTATAAAAAAGGTTCTGTGCTTTTAGACGATGATGCAAAATATAATTTAGCAATATTAAATGGAAAAAAGAAAGATAATAAATCAACAGTAAGTTTATATAAACAATTGTATAAGTCAGGTCATATGAAAGGTTGCTTTAACTTGGGTATGATTATGGAAATAAATGATAATTTAGAAGAAGCAGAAAAGTATTATAAAAAGAGTGCCGATAGAGATGATGTAAAGTCTGAGTATAGACTTGCATATGTATATGATAGAAAAGAAGAATTAGGAGATGCAATCTATTATTATGAGAAAGCAATACAAAAAAATCATACACTTTCTAAATATAGACTTGCTAATTTATATAATAGGGAAAATGAGATAGAAAAAGCAAAAACTTATTATAAAATGGCAGCAGAAGATGATATAACAGAGGCAAAAAATAATCTAGCTGGTATATATTTTGAAGAAAAAGACTACGAAAATGCTATTAAATATTATGAAGATGCCATAGCTGTTGGATGTAAAAGTTCTCTTGAAAATCTTGGAGATTTATATTATAAAAATCAAGATATAGAAAAAGCGATTTCGTATTATTCTAGAATTCCAAATAACGTATCTTGTCAAATAAAATTAGGAAATATTTATGAAGATTTAAATAATATCGAGGAAGCTATAAGTTGGTATAAGAAAGCATCTGAAAATGGAGATACTAGGTCTAGCTATAGATTGGGGTGTATATATGAAAATCTAGGAAATACAAAAAATGCTAGAAAGTATTTTGAAATGGCAAGTAGCAAAAGTCATATGAATGCTCGTATACATCTAGGTAGAATTTATTTTAGAGAAGGTAAGTTGGAAGAGTCTAAAATGATGTTTGATACACCTGCTAATGAGAATAATGTGTATGCCCAACATATGGTAGGATTAATTTATGATATCTTCTATAAAGATTATGTAAATTCTAAATTTTGGTATGAAAAAGCTAGGTCACAAGGTTGTGTTGAATCGATATATAATTTAGGGCAAATTTATTTAAAGTTAAATGATGACGTAGAAGCTGAGAAATATTATAAAGAAGGTATTAAATATGGAAGTAAGAAGTGTGAGTATATGCTTGCGGGTCTTTATTATAAAAAAAGTCTAGATATGTATACTTCTTTAGCAAATGAAGAATACGATAATTGTGGAGAGATAGTAGAAGGTTTTCCTAATTTAAATATAGACTTCGATGAAGTATTAATTCCTCCATTTAAATTACAAGAAGAGGAAATAGATGAAGAAGAGTATGTACCAATTTATATACTAAATATAAAAGAAAGTTTAGATTCAATGTTAGAAGGACTTGAAACTGAAATGATTATAGATGAAGAATATGATAACTAAGAAAGCATTGTAAGATTATATAAATTTAAATATATAAAAGCCATTAGAATAAATGAAAATCAATTAATTCTAATGGCTTCTTTTATTAATCTTTTATAATAACTTGTTTCTTGACATGAAAAATGTAATCACTATACATATTATAGAGGTAATAAGAAGTATTATCCAAAATCCATTTGGGTTATTAGAAAATGGCATGTTGATAACATTCATACCAAAGAATCCTGATATTATTGTAGGTATTGAGAAAATTAGTGTGACTACTGTTAAAATTTGCATAACATTATTCTGATTATTACTTATAATTGCGCTGAAAGCATCCATAATTCTACTCAATATATCTCCATATATTTTAGCCATATCAAGAGCTTGTCTATTTTCGACTATAACATCTTCTAATAGGTCTTCATCATCTGGATATTTCTTAATACCAGCAGTTCTAACCATTTTGTTTAAAACAAGTTCATTAGCTTTTAGTGATGTAGAGAAGTATACCAAAGACTTTTCTAATTCCAATAATTGAACCAATTCTTTGTTTTTCATTGATTTGTAAATTTCTCGCTCTATTATGATTGTCATTTTATTTATTTTTCTTAAGTAATGCAAGTAATAAGCTGCATTTTTGTGAAGAATTTGAAGCAAAAAGCGAGTCTTTTTAAATGTAAAAAAATCTTTAATATGACCAACTATAAAGTCGTTTAAAATCTTAGTTTGTGCATCGCAAACTGTTACAATAGCTTCTTTAGTTAGTATAATACCTAAGGGTATTGTAGTATAATGAGAAGAATTAGAGTCACTTTCGTCTACTGGTATATCTATAAGTATAAGAGTATGATTGTCTTCAACATCTATTCTTGAGCGTTCTTCTTCATCTAGTGCAGATTCTATGCTTTCTACATCTATATTTAATAAATTAGAAATTTCGTTGATTTCACTATGATTAGGTTCAACAAGATTTATCCAACAGCCATCTTCAAAAAAACTAAGTTTCTCCAATTTTGAATCTATAGTTTTGTAATATCTTATCATGGCAACACATCCTTTATTCAGTTTTATATAAATCTCATCATTTAATAGTATCTATTAATTAACTAATTTATATAACTGAATATATGTATTAGTTTTAATTTTAGATATTATTAAGTGATGAAAATGTAAAAAATTCTCTCCGCAACGGACTAGTATCCATTGCCCATCACTCTCCTTATTCATTATTTTATATATACCTATTTACGCAATTCGTATTTTAAGCGCTCTTTAATATAATACCTTTTCCAAGTATATAAATCAAGTTTTGATTTGATTAAATAATATTTTTGCCATAATTTGCATATAAAATATACAAGTTATATTTAATTTAAATAAAGAATATATATATTATGAGTGAAATTAGTAAATATATTAAAAAAATAAGGATGTATCTATGTATTTACTTATTTGTAATAATATATTTAAAAAAGTGCATTTTATTTTCAAAACTGAATTTCATTTATAATTTATAACGAAAATAAAAGGGCATAAATATAAGAGAATGAGAGGTTATCAGAGATATGAGTGATTTTAAAGAGATTTTTGCAGAAGAGATTAAGAATAATCCATTTGGATTAATAGGTAAAGATTGGACACTTATAACTGCA
Source organism: Clostridioides sp. ES-S-0108-01 (assembly GCF_020662285.1). NCBI lineage: Bacteria > Bacillati > Bacillota > Clostridia > Peptostreptococcales > Peptostreptococcaceae > Clostridioides > Clostridioides sp. ES-S-0108-01. The sequence continues at coordinate 419,176 of NZ_JADGMN010000001.1, forward strand.
GAAAATGAAGGAAAAGTAAATACAATGACTGCTAGCTGGGGAGGGCTTGGAGTTATGTGGGGAAAAGATGTTGTTTTTGTAGTAATAAGACCACAGCGTTATACTAAGGAATTTATAGATAATACAGATAAATTTTCTTTGACTTTTTTTGATGAAGATTTCCGCAAAGAGCTTTCATATTGTGGGAAAGTATCTGGTAGAGAAGAGGATAAGGTATCACAGATTGGATTTAATATAGAACACTTAAATAATACACCTTATTTTAAAGAAGCTAAGATGGCTATTATATGCAAAAAAATGTATAGTCAGAAACTTGAACCTAAATGTTTTATTGCTGAGGGCATAGATGGAAGATGGTACCCACAAAAGGATTACCATACTTTATATATAGCTGAAATAACCAATGTACTTGTAAAAGAAGATTAGATAGAAGATTAATATTACATTTAATTAAATAAAACATCTATAAAAAGAGGTTGACACAAAAAAGCTAAGGAAGTAAATATGTTAATAAAGATTAATAAATAACGTATTTAAACTCCTTAGCTTGATAAAATTTTAATTTACCATTCTTTAAATTATAATTCAGAAATTAATTCATTGATAACATCTTTAACAGTACTTAATTTATCAATTTTATAGGCATCATTTCCACAAAATAAAAGTGAATTTTCAACATCTCCTTTAACTGCATTGATTAGAGCTTGAGAAATACAGTAAGGTGTTTCTTTTGGATTACAAGGAATCAAACAATTATAGCATTTCTTTATTTCTGGACGATTTATCTTAACTTCTTCTATAAATTTGTTTCTTATAGCACGTCCAGGAAGACCTACAGGGCTTTTAACTATGTGAACATCTTCTTCACTAGCATTTATGTATGCCATTTTAAAGTTCTCATGTGCATCACATTCATAAGTAGCAACAAATCTTGTACCAACTTGTACACCACCTGCACCCATGTCTATATATTTTTTAACATCACTACTAGAAGTTATACCACCAGCAGCAACGACTGGGATGTTTATACCAAATTTTTCTCCATAGGTATTTGCAACCTTTAAAATTTCAACAAATTCCTTATCATAGTCTATAGAATCTATGTTATCAAGTTCCTCATTAGAGTATCCAAGGTGACCACCAGCTTTTGGACCTTCGACAACTATTAAGTCAGCAGTAGTTTTTTCTTTTCTATCCCACATTTTTAAAATTACACTAGCAGCTTTTGCAGTTGAAACTATGGGTGCTATTTTTACATTACTTCCTTTTACTAATGATGGTAGCTTGTTAGGTAATCCAGCTCCAGATATTATAAGGTCTACACCAGCTTTAACAGCTTCTTTTACGTATGTTTCATATTCTTTCATAGCTACCATAAAATTAATACCAATAATACCTCCATTTGAGATTTCTTTAGCCCTAGAAATATGTTTTTTTATAGCTCTTAAATTTGCATTTATAGTGTTAGTTTCAAAATCTTCTTCGTCATATCCAATTTGAACTCCAGAAATTACGCCAACACCACCAAGCTTAGCAACTGCACCAGCTAGTGATGATCTAGATATACCAACGCCCATTCCACCTTGAATTATAGGAACTTTTGCAACTAAATCTCTAATTATTAACTCTTTTATGATAATCCCTCCTCAATGTAAACATGTTTAAAGAACTAGATTATAATACTTAATATTATTACCTAGTCCTAATTATTATACTACAAATTATAATAAAAGAGTAGTTATATTTTGTACATGGGACGATAATTATATGATATTTAAAACAGTTCCATTAGAATCACAACATAACTCTTTTATTTCCCAATCAGATTTTAATTTTGATAGATAATACTTCATATTATCTACAAAAGCATCATCATTTTCCTTTATTAAAGACATTATAGTAGGTCCAGCTCCACTTAAAAATACTCCAATACTATTTAATTGTTCAGATTTTTCAACAATATCATTGTAATTTTCAATTAGAGTTCCTCTATAATCTTGATGCAATTTATCTTGACAAGCTACTTTAAGAAGGTCAAAGTTTTTGTTTAGTAGAGCAGATACTAGTAAAGCAACTCTACTGACATTGAATATACCATCAGAATATGGTATTTTCTTTGGTAAAACACCTCTAGCTTTTTCAGTTGATAGCTTAAAATTAGGTATCATTGCACAAAATTTAAGTTCATTAGGAATTTTTATAATATCATAGTGTATATTCTCATTATCAGTAACAGATACAATCATATTTCCTAAAATAGCAGGAGCAACATTATCTGGGTGACCTTCTATTTCTGAAGCTATACTTAGCAATTGAGTCTTATTTAAATTAGAATTTGATAGAGCATTTGCAGCTATAACACCAGCTACTATACAAGATGCACTACTGCCAAGACCTCTACATATAGGTACATCGCTTTGGATTTTTATTTTGATACCATTAGGTATTTTTTCTGGCTTAACTCTATCAAAAAAGTACTTCATAGATGTATAAACTAAATTATTTTCATTTTTGTAAGCATCTTCACAACCTTCTATTTCAAGACCACTTTCAATTTCTTCAACATAAAATTTATTGTATATATTTAATGCAATTCCAAGACAATCAAATCCTGGACCTATATTAGCACTTGTTGCAGGAACTATAATCTCTAACATAACAATCACCTATACCTTTAAGAATTTTTTTATAGCTAGTTTTAATTCATCTTTTTCACAAATATCTTTATGTAGTATTTCAGCAGCTTTAAGATTTTTAATAGGTTTTGGTATATCTATTTTAGAAATACTTGATAATCTGTCAATTATAGCAAAGTCATCAAGGTTTTTAAAATCACAGTCTATAGATTTTAGAACATCTTCAGAAAACTTGAATGGACTTGCAGTACTTACAATAACAGTTTTTGTGTTATCAGAAGTTTCTTTTTTATACTTTTCATAACAATTGTATGCAACAGCCGTATGAGTATCTATCAAATAATTATAATTTTTAAACACATTGTTTATCGTGCTTTTAACTTCTTCTTCATTTGAATATTCTCCATAGAATGAGGCTAAATTTTTTTCCATATCATCACTTATTTTGTAGACTCCTTTATCACTAAGGTCTGATAACAGCTTATTTACAATATCAGCATTTCTATTTGATATTTCAAACAGTAATCGTTCTAAATTACTTGAAATTAATATATCCATAGAAGGAGAAGTAGTTAATTTCAATGTTCTATTTTTATCATATACACCAGTTTTAAAGAAATCATAAAGAACATTATTATCATTTGATGCACATATCAATTTGTTTATTGGAAGACCCATTTGTTTAGCATAATATCCAGCTAGAATATTACCAAAATTACCAGTTGGGACAACAAAATTTATTTTATCATTTAACTGTATCTCACCATTATCAACTAATTTCATATATGAATAAAAATAGTATACAATTTGTGGAAGAAGCCTTCCTATATTAATTGAATTTGCTGAAGATAATATATAATTATTATCCAATAATTTTTGATTAAATTCCTTATCAGAAAAAATTTTCTTTACACCTGATTGTGCATCATCAAAATTTCCTTTTATACCAATTACATATGTATTTTTTCCAGTTTGAGTTTTCATTTGAAGTTTTTGTACTGGACTTACACCATCTTCTGGGAAGAATACAATTATCTTTATTTTATCTATATCTTTAAATCCTTCAAGAGCAGCCTTTCCTGTATCTCCAGATGTGGCAGTAAGAATCACAACATCTTTCTCTAAATTATCTTTCTTGATAGATGTTTTAAGAAGATGAGGCATTATAGTAAGTGCCATATCTTTAAACGCTAAAGTTGGACCGTGGTATAGTTCTAAGAAATAAGTATCATTTACTTTATTTAATGGAGATATACTAGTGCAATCAAACTTTTCGTCATATGCATTTTCTATACAATTTTTAATTTCATCTTCAGCAAAATCACATAAAAATTTACTAAGTACAAAAAATGCTATCTGAGAATACGTTAAATTTACTAAATTTATAAGTTCATTTTTTACATTTGGAAATTTACTTGGGACATAAAGACCACCATCATTTGAGATTCCTTTTATTATTGCTTGTGATGCAGTTACTTTTTCTTCGGTGCCTCTCGTACTTGAATAATACATTTTTTATAACCCTCCATATATTTTAAATTTTTAATTAGCTAATTAAGTTAAATACAGAATATTTTAAAAACTGAATTTGGATAATAAAAAAAGACCCTCATCCCTAAAAAGGGACGAGAATCTGTTTCCCGCGGTTCCACCCAAATTGATTTTAAAAAATCCACTTGATACTTTAACGCAAGTAATAAAAACGTCTATTCCTACTAAAATCATTAAGATAACTTCAGATAGAAGCTCCTAGGTAGTTTTCAACCTTTCTAGTTAGGGAAACATTTCAGCTAGTAGTTTCCTTCTCTGGTAACCGATTCAGATTTACTCTTCCTAATCAATGCCTTTCAATATTCTTAATATTATTAATTATTCTAGATTATAAAACAGACAAAGTCAAGTATTAATATAAAAATTTGGAAAAAATATTTTTTAAAGTGGAAAAAAATTATAATCAAATTGGGTATTAGAAAAATATTTTTTTAACTTTTTTAAAAGCTTAAAAGGTTAGAATTTCGTAGTGATGAAGCTGTTTTTAATAAAAGTAATCAAAAGATAATTGTTACATATCTGTAATATTACAATTTTATACTACACTATATTACAAAAAAAGTTTACAAAACTTTAATTTGAAAAATGTAATTCTATGGTATATCATATAAATATAAGTAAATAGTGTTAATATTTAAACTATTAATAATAATTGGCTTAATAAAATTATATAATTAATAATGTTTAATTTGAAGAAATAGTTAGTGTAAAATTACATATATGTTCAAATTAAATTCATAAATATTTCACATAATAATAGTATACTGTAAACAAAAGGAGGTATTAAATATGGGAATAGTATTTATAACAGTAGCATTAGTTTTGGTTATGTATGGACTTTCAATTCTATCATATATATCAGAAAGCAATATATTAGAAGACACTGTAAATGATAACCAATAAGGTTTTAAATTATATAAATAAGTGAGAACTGCAAATAAAAGTTAAATTTTATTTGCAGTTTTTTTATATATATGTAAAATAAAGTCAACTAATAAAAAATAATCCTAAATATTTAAATAACGGATTATTAAAATTCTTAAGAGCTATCGGAAAAAATGGGTTTTATTCAAGAAGATAATTTGAATAATATGTTTTTTTGGGAGATAATAATCAACCAATTTGGAAAGATACATTCATATACTCAAAACTAAATAGAAAAAATAGACAAATTGAAGTTTATTTAACTTAGTTAAGAGAAGTAAATTACTTTTGTCAATTAATAAAAAATAATGTTTTATTTATAGTATATATGGATAATAATAGTAAAGTATAGTAATAATGAGAATAATATATAAGAAATAATAATATAAAGAGAGGTAAAACGTTATGGTAGATATCATTGTAATTGGTGCTGGACCAGCAGGTTTAACTTCAGCAATTTATGCTATGAGAGCAGGATTAAGCGTTACAGTATTTGAAAAAAATATTTATGGAGGGCAAGTTGCAAGTACATCTGAGGTAGAAAATTATCCAGCAGTTCAAAAGATTTCTGGGGTAGAATTTTCTAATAATATATATAATCAAGCAGTTGCTCAAGGTGTTGATATTCAGTTTGATGAGGTTGAAGAGATAAATTTAGAGGGAAAAGTAAAGGTTGTAAAGACCTCTTCAGGAGAACATAAAGCAAAGGCTGTTATTCTTGCAAATGGAGTTGAAAGACGTAAATTAGGTTGTGTAGGAGAACAAGAATTTACAGGTAGAGGAGTATCTTACTGTGCAACATGTGATGGAGCATTTTTTAAAGATAAAGAAGTAGCCATAGTAGGTGGAGGTAATACTGCACTAGAAGATGCTTTGTTTTTAGCCAATAATTGTACAAAAGTGTATTTAATTCACAGAAGAGATAGTTTTAGAGGTGAAGAAGTATTAGAGAAATCTGTGAAAGCAAGAAAGAATATTGAGATACTTTACAGTCATAGTGTAGAAAAAATTGAAGGGGAAAAGACTGTATCAAAAATAGAAGTAAAAAATTTAAAGACCGAAGAAAAAAGAACTATAGATGTTAGTGGTATTTTTATTGCTATAGGTCTTAAACCTAATAATAAAATGTTTGAAAATGTTCTTGATTTGGATGAAGGTGGATATATAGTTTCAGATGAGTCTTGTACAACATCAATAGAAGGTGTATATGTAGCAGGAGATAGTAGAACTAAGTTTTTGCGTCAAATAATAACAGCAGCATCAGATGGAGCTATTGCAGCCGTTCAAGCAGCTAACTATATAAATGTTGAATAGTATAAATTTCAAATAAAAATAGCCATATAAACTGAAATCATCTTTCAGTATTATATGGCTATTTTGCTAACTAGAGGTAAATATATGTTTTATTTACCTTGTCTAGACTTGTTATATCTTAATCTATCATGTTCATTTAAGAATCTTTTTCTAAGTCTTATAGAATCAGGTGTAATTTCAACTAATTCATCATCTTCTATAAATTCTAGAGCCTCTTCAAGAGTAAATATTCTAGGAGGAGATAATTTTATAGCATCATCTGAACCAGAAGCACGTACGTTACTCATTTTCTTGTTTTTACAAGGGTTGACTACCATATCATCTTTTCTGGAATTCATACCAATTATCATACCTTCGTAAACTTCTACACCAGGGTCTACAAACATTACAGCTCTATCACTTAAGGCATTAAGAGAATACCCCATAGTAACACCAGGTCCTTGTGCTATTAAAACACCATTTCCTCTTGAAGGTATTTCTCCTTTGAATTCTTCAAATTTTTCAAATGAACGAACTAAAGTACCTTCTCCACGAGTAGCGTTTATAAATTCACTTCTATATCCTAAAAGACCACGAGTAGGTGCCAAGAATTCTATTTTTACATAGTCTCCTTCTATTGACATAGATTCCATCATACCTTTTCTCATGTTTAATTCATTTATAATAGTACCAGAGTAAACTTCAGGACAGTTTACGACAACTCTCTCTATTGGTTCCATTAGTTTTCCATCTTCTTTATGCATTAAAACTTCAGGTTTAGAAACACCAACTTCATAACCCTCACGTCTCATATTTTCAAGTAGTATAGATAAGTGAAGCTCTCCACGTCCAGAAACTTTGTATCCATCAGTAGTATCAAGAGGTTCAACTTTAAGACCAACATTTACTTCAAGTTCCTTTTCAAGTCTGTCTTTCAAATGTCTAGTTGTAACGAATTTTCCGCTTTTTCCAACGAATGGAGAGTCATTTACTAAGAAGTTCATAGAAAGAGTAGGCTCTTCTATTTTTATCATCTCCATAGGTAATGGGCTATCTAAATCGCATATAGTTTCACCTATAGATATATCAGGTATACCAGCTATAACAACTATTTCTCCACTAGTAGCTTCATCAACTTCAACTTGTTTTAAACCTTCATACACAGAAAGTTTTGATACTTTTCCCTTAGATACAACAGAATCTTCTCTACATATAGCAACTTGTGTATTGTTTTTAAGAGTACCTTTGTAAATTCTACCTATACCAAGTCTACCTACATAATCATCATATGCAAGAGCTGATATTTGGAACTGTAGAGGTTCATTATCGTAATCAGGATAAGCTTCAACGTGATTTACAATAGTTTTAAATAGAGGAGAAAGGTCTTCACTATCATCATCCATTTCAAGTTTAGCAATACCTTGTTTAGCAATACCATATATTATAGGGAATTCGCATTGCTCATCTGTAGCATTTAAGTCTACAAATAAATCAAAAACTTCATTAACTACTTCTTCCGCTCTCTGGTCTTTTTTATCAATCTTGTTTATAAATAATATTGGTTTTAAACCGAACTCTAAAGATTTTTGTAAAACGAATCTAGTTTGAGGCATTGGACCTTCACTAGCATCAACTAATAAAATAACTGTGTCAACAGTTTTCATGACACGTTCAACTTCAGAAGAAAAGTCGCTGTGTCCTGGAGTATCAACTATATTTATTTTGTAATCTTCATAGTTTATTGCACAGTTTTTTGAATATATAGTTATGCCTCTTTCTTTTTCAAGGTCGTTGCTGTCCATAACGCAGTCTTTAACTACTTCGTTCTTTCTAAAAACACCACTTTGAGAAAGGAAAGCATCAACCAATGTTGATTTTCCAGCATCAACGTGGGCTATAACTGCGATATTTATAATTTTATGTTTTTGTGACATTTTTGTTGCTCCCTTCGATTAAAATAACTTATTAATTATAGCACAATATATTATTAGGTACAAGGAGGAATATATTAAATTGTATTAATGTAGTTTAAATTGGACAAAAATGTTAGTTTTGTATGTAGAATTTATTCTGTTTAAAAAAAAATTTTAGACAAATAATAATCTTAATAGATGAAAATATTAATAAAAGAGTAAAGGATGATATATGTTGGAAGTAACCAAAATAATAATTAAATATTTTGCAAGTGAAAGTGATATTTTCGTAAAAGAAGAAGTTTGTAATTTTGACGAACTTCTTAAGTGGTCTCATAAATTTATTGAAGGTAAAAAGATAGAAGATGTTTTATATATAAAGTCTAAAGAAAACTATAAAGTAAATGTGATTAAGTCTTTAGAAATTAAGGAATTGGAAATAGTAAGAAAACAACAAATACCACCATACATGTAATATTGATAGTATATAAAATTAATGTACAATGTTTATAATAGGATAAATATGGAATATATGGTAATAATTTATATTAAAAAAACTTTTATAAAGATTATATTTGGGTATATAAGTATTAACTAGACATTAATTAGGAGGAACTTAAATATGATAAGAGTATGTCCAAACTGTTCAAATGTGGATGTAAATAAGTTAAAAACTTTGGTTGGAGAAGAAAATGTAAAGACTGGTTGTATAGGTCAGTGTAGAGCATTTAAAAAAGAAGCCGTTGGAATAATAGACAATGAGCTTGAAATAAAGGAAACAGAAGCAGAATTCTTTGAAGCATGTAAAGAATAAATTATAAATAAAATATAAATTATAATAAATAGAGTATGTAAATTGTATAAGTATCAAACAATTTATATGCTCTATTTTTATGTATATATTTAATTATGAGTATACTTTTTTAGTAAATACAAATAAATATAACTAATACATTTATTTATTAAAAAAATATTGATTAAGTATACCTATAGGGGGTATAATAAAAATATAGATTTCTAAATATATAATTTATCAATATTACATATCAAAATAAAACGTTACAAATTAGTTGAAAATATATTAAAAGAAAGGAAGATTTTATTATGAGTTCAAATAAAGTGGTAGAGAGTTATAAAATTACAGGTATGACATGTGCAGCTTGTGCAAAGGCAGTAGAGAGAGTAACTAAGAAAATGGATGGAGTATATGACCAAAGTGTAAATATAGCTACTGAAAAACTAAAAATAGAATATGACAATTCTAAGGTTAGTTTTGATGATATAAAGCAGGTTGTAGAAAAAGCAGGATATGGAATAATAAAGGAAGAAAGTAATAAAAAAATTGATATGAAAATTGATGGAATGACATGTGCAGCTTGTGCAAAAGCTGTAGAGAGAGTAGTAAAAAAATTAGATGGAGTAGAAAGTATTAGTGTGAATATTGCAACAGATAAAGCTAATATAGACTATGACCCATCAAAAGTAAAATTATCTCAAATAAAAGCAGCTATTGAAAAAGCTGGGTATAAACCAATAGAAGAGGTAAGAAATAAAGTTGATGTGGATGAAGATAAATTGAGAAAAGAAAGAGAAATGAAGTCTTTATTTGTTAAATTCATAGTTGCAATAGTATTTGCAGTACCTTTGTTTTATATAGCAATGGGACCTATGATAATAAAGCCTATAGGGCCATGGCCTTTGCCAGAAATTATAAATCCCATGACAAATACTTTTAATTATGCATTGATTCAGTTAATTTTAGTAATACCAGTAATGATAGCTGGATATAAATTTTATATAAATGGATTCAAAGCACTTTTTTCTTTAAGCCCCAATATGGATTCTTTAGTTGCAATAGGAACATTAGCAGCATTTTTATATAGCTTATACACAACAATACAAATAGCAAATGGACAAATTCAAGGTATGCATCATCATCAGTTGTATTATGAAAGTGCAGGAATAATAATAGCACTTATTTTACTTGGTAAATATTTAGAATCAAAATCAAAAGGAAAAACATCAGAAGCAATTAAAAAGCTTATGGGACTACAACCTAAAACTGCAATAGTGTTAGTTGATGGTAAAGAAGTTGAAACTCCTATAGAAGAAGTAGAGATAGGAGATATACTATTAGTAAAACCAGGGACTAAAATACCAGTAGATGGAGTTGTAATAGAAGGATATACATCAGTTGATGAATCAATGCTTACTGGTGAAAGTATACCAGTAGAAAAGAATGTTGGAAGCAAAGTGACAGGAGCTAGTATCAATAAAAATGGTGTTATTAAGTTTAAGGCTGAAAAAATTGGTGGAGATACTGCTCTTGCTCAAATAATAAAGTTAGTTGAAGATGCACAAGGTACAAAAGCACCTATTGCTAAACTTGCTGATACTGTATCTGGATATTTTGTACCAATAGTAATTGCAATAGCTGTAGTTGCATCATTATTGTGGTTTTTAATAGGAGGAAAAGATATAGTATTTGTACTTACTATATTTATATCAGTACTGGTAATTGCTTGTCCTTGTGCATTAGGATTAGCAACACCAACTGCCATAATGGTTGGAACTGGAAAGGGAGCAGAAAATGGAATACTGATAAAAGGAGGAGAGGCACTAGAATCTGCACATAAAGTAAATACAGTAATATTTGATAAAACAGGTACTATAACAGAAGGAAAGCCAAAAGTAACAGATATAGTATTAAATAATAATGTGAAAGAAGAATATCTTATTAAGATTGCTTCAAGTGCAGAAAAAGGCTCAGAACATCCTCTTGGGGAAGCAATAGTTAAGTATGGAGAAGAGAAGAATATAAAATTTGAGAAAGTTGATAATTTTAAAGCTATACCAGGTGCTGGTATACAGGTTACTATTAATAATGAAAGTATATTACTTGGAAATAGAAAGCTTATGAATGACAATAATATAAAGCTTGGGGATTTAGAAGAAAAATCAAATGTATTGGCAAGCCAAGGTAAGACACCTATGTATATAGCTGTAGATGGAAATCTATCAGGCATAATAGCAGTTGCAGATGTAGTTAAAGAAAGCAGTAAAAAAGCAATACAAATACTTCATGATATGGGAATAAAAGTTGCAATGGTAACTGGAGATAATGTAAAAACTGCAAATGCTATAGCAAATCAAGTAGGTATAGACATGGTTTTGGCAGAAGTTTTACCAGAAGATAAATCAAAAGAAGTTGAAAAACTACAAAATCAAGGTAAGTTTGTTGCAATGGTAGGAGATGGAATAAATGATGCTCCAGCCCTTGCAAAAGCAGATATAGGGATAGCAATAGGAAGTGGAACAGATGTAGCTATTGAGTCTGCGGATATAGTACTTATGAAGAGTGACTTAATTGATGTTCCAACGTCAATTAAACTTAGCCATGAAACTATAAAAAATATAAAACAAAACCTATTTTGGGCATTTGGATATAATACGATTGGTATACCTGTAGCAGCTGGATTATTGTATATATTTGGAGGACCTCTATTAAATCCCATGATTGCAGCAGCAGCCATGAGCTTAAGTTCAGTTTCAGTCGTTTCAAATGCACTTAGACTTAAAAACTTCAAGGCGTATAAGAGAGATTAGATTAATAAATTAAATAAAATGTATCCAAAAGAGCTATCTTTAAATTAAAAGGATTAATTTACAAATTAAGATAGCTCTTTTTTCATGTAAAATTCACAACAATAAGATAAAATATAAATAATATATGAAATTTTAAATAAAATAGAAAGGATTGATAGAATGAATTCATCAATACTTGTAATTGAAGATGATTCAAATATACAAGAGTTAATATCAGAATTTTTAAGTGCAGAAGGTTATCAAGTTGATACAGCAAATGATGGGCTGGAAGGTATACAAAAGTTTAAGCAAGGAAGTTATGACTTAGTGATATTAGATATAATGATGCCAAATCTAGATGGTTATGGAGTTTGTAAAATGATAAGAAAGTCATCAAGTGTTCCAATTATATTTTTGACTGCTTTGAATGATGAAGGAGACCAACTTAAAGGGTTTGATTTAGAATGTGATGACTATATAACAAAACCATTTTCATTTAATCTTCTTATAAAAAGAGTAGAAGCAATTTTAAGGCGAAGCAATAAGACTATAAATGACAAATTTATAGTTTTTGAAAAATTAAAGTTAGATTTAAACACATATATCGCAGAGATAGATGGAGAACCTATAGAACTTACACTGAAAGAGTTTAATATATTAAAAGCTTTGATAGAAAAGTATCCACAGGTTATAACTAGAGAAGGTCTTTTGGATAGTATATGGGGTTACGATTATTATGGCGATACTAGGATTGTTGATGCACATATAAAAAATATAAGAAAAAAAATATCATTACCATATATTAAAACTGTAAAAGGAATAGGATATACACTTGAGAAGGATATTTGATAAATGGGAAAAATTAAGTATAAAGTATAAGTTATTTTCAATAACGACATCATTATTAATAGCATTAGCCTTAATAATATATCTAATTTTATATTTTTTATTGCCATCATATTATCATGAGTATAAAATTGAGTCTCTTCAAGAAAGCTTAAAGTCTTTGGTAGATAATTCAATTCATTTTGATACATATATTTTAGAAGAAAGACTTTATTATATGGCTAAAGACCAAAATTTGGCTATTTTATTAAAGGATAGTCAAGGAAAAATTGTATATGGTAAAAATGAAGTAGTTATTTTAAGATATAGTAAGTACATGATTAATAGTCTTGAGGATGAGTATAGAACATCTATACCCATATATACTAAAGATTCAAAAGATGGACCATATACCTTAGAACTCGTTATGCCATTACAGCCAATTGACGAAGCAAACGAAGTTATAAGAAAATTAATGCCATATATTATATCAATAGCAATATTGATAGCGATTATTGGAGCATATATATATTCAATCGTGATAACAAAACCTCTTATAAACATAATAGAGAGTGAGAGAGAACAGGAATATAGAAGAAAAGATTTTGTTGCTACAATATCACATGAGCTAAAAACTCCAATAACCATAATAAGTGGTCAAATTGAAGGTATGATTTACAATGTAGGTAAGTATAAGGATAGGGATACTTATCTGAAAAAATCGTATGAATGTACACAAGAATTAAAAGATTTGGTAAATGAGATGATACAGGTTTCAAAATCAGAAATACTTGAAAAAGATTTGAAATTGGTATCAATAAATATAAGTGAACTATTAAATAGACTTGTAAAAAGACAAATATTTTTAATAGAAGAAAAACATATGAAAACTATTTTAAAAATAGAAGAAAAGCTAGAAATTAAAGCAGACCAAGAGAGGATAACTAAGGCAATTAATAATATAATAAATAATGCCATAAAATATTCTCCTGAAGAATCAGAGCTTATAATTAGGCTCTATGATAAAAATAAACGAGTAAATAAAAGGATTTACAATCAAAGAGTAGTTTTAGAAATTGAAAATACTGGTGTAACTATAGGGAAACGTTATTTAGAAGAGATATTTAACCCATTTTATAGAATAGAAAAATCTCGTTCAAGAAAAACTGGAGGAAGTGGACTAGGACTTTATATAGTCAGTCAAATCTTTAAAAGTCATGGGTTTGATTATAGCATAAAAAATAAAGAAAATTCTGTAGTATTCACAGTCGAATTTAAAAATTAACTTAACTATATAAATAATATATAACTTTCAATAATAGTTCATTTTAAAATCACAAAAAATTCATACTAAAAATGTATTATGTAAATATAAAGAAGATTTAAACCATGAAATACACCAAACTATAATGATGAGATTTCCTTACATCCTCCATATAAGTCATCATTATAGTAACCCAACAATTAAGTTACTGTGAATTTAAAAAATAACACCAAGCGTATAATCTATGCTTAGTGTTATTTTTATTTTGAAATAAAAAATATCTAATTTATTGAAATGTATGGATTTAGATAGTCTTAAATTATATTTAAGGATTTAAAAATTATAATTGATATTACAAATAAATATATGTACTTTGGGAAAAATAAATATAGCAAGTATCATATTTACAGAGGAGGTAGTTTTGATGGACAGATTAAAAAGAGATATGAAAAATATGAAAGAAGATTTAAAAGAAGGCGTTAAAAAGACAGCTTATGTTATGAAAAATACTGCTGAGGATTTAAAAGATGATGCACAAGGTGCTATGGTAAACTTAGAAATGAAAAAAGATGAGATGATGGAAAGATATGAACAAAAGAAATTTTCTAAAGAATTAGAAAAGCAAATGAAAAATGAAATGAAATAAGATTTTATTTATGAATAACGCATTGTTATACTCATATAAAAAGTAGCTAGTATTATTAAATGGTTTATTTAAGGAAATAGACTTTCTAAAAATAACTGTATTATATTTAGAAAGTCTATTTCAAATTAGTTTTAATGAATAGACATAAGTATAAAATAAATATTATAGAGCTAAATTTTTAAGAATAGACGCAAAGATAAAATAAATATTATAGAACTAAGTTTTTAAGAATAGCTATCAAATAAAGATTTATATTTACAAGAAATTCTATAAAATATATAATTAAGCTTATAAAACATTTACGTTAAATTCTGATAGAATATCTACTATATCAGGAGTAGGAGTTTTTTCTGTAATTATAGAACTAATATCTTCTAAATGAGCAAATTTGAAATTTCCATCAAATTTAAATTTTTTATCTTCCATAACTATAAACACCTTTTTACTTGAATTTATTATAGCTTTCTTTGTCAGACCATCTTCAATTTCAAAAGTTGTAAGTGAAGAGTTGAATACATCCACTCCACAACTACCCATAAAAGTCTTATCAAATTTATATTTAGATATAAACTCTATAGTTGGAGTACCGACAAAACCATCTAGACTGAGATTTAATAAACCTCCAGTGGAAATTATATTTAAATTATTTGGTTTTGAAGTAACTACATTTAGTATGTCCAACATATTTGTAACAAGTGTTACTTTTTTATTACTTTCAGCTAATAACTTTGCAAGCAAGATATTAATTGTAGAGATGTCTAAAAAAATAGTTTCTCTATCTGCAATTAAATTAAATGCTTTTTCTGCTATTATTTTCTTTGTCGGGATATTAATTTCTTTTCTATCTTTTGTGTCCTGATTTTCTAGAGTTTCTCTTGCTAATACAGCTCCTCCATAAATTCTTCGTATTGAAGAGATTTTTTCTATATTTTTCAAATCTTTTCTGATACAATCTTCTGTAACATTAAACTTAGAACTGAGCTCTTTTACAGTAACTCTACCTTCTTTTTTTAGGATATTTAATATAGCTTGAATTCTTTCTTCTGCAAACATTTTCTACCTCTTTTCCCAATATAGTATTATAGTAAATATTATAAGATAAAATACAATATATCAACTATTTTAACATGAAATAAAAAATTAATTTAATATAAAAAGTATGTTTTTTCTAATCATCTATTTAGAATTTAATAAATAAAGAAATTATAAAATTAAATAGAAAACTAAAACAATAATAAAGAAGAAAGAACAATAACAAAATATTGAAAATAATACCAAATCAATATATAATAAGAATAAATAAAGATTAAAGGGGGATATTTTAATGCAACTAATCTTAGATACAGGTAATGTGGAGGAAATTAAGGAGTTATGTACTTGCTTACCAATAGATGGTGTAACTACAAATCCAAGTATTATTTCAAAAGAAAAAAAGAATTTTGAGCAACTTATAAGTGAAATTGGTGAAATTATAGGTGAAGATATGCCTATACATGCTCAGGTGTTAAGTACAAAGTATGAAGAAATATTAGAAGAAGCATTATATATAAGTAGCTTGAGAAAAAATATATATGTAAAAATACCTGTAACGCAAGATGGTTTAAGAGCTATAAAAGACCTTCATAAAAAAGGAATAAAAATAACTGCTACTGCAATATTTACAGCTCATCAAGGATTTCTAGCTGCAAAGGCTGGAGCAAATTATATTGCACCTTATGTAAATAGACTTGATAATATATCTGGGGATGGGGTATCTATGGTTTCAGAACTTATAAAAATAATAGATACTTATAAAATGGATACAAAAGTACTTGCAGCAAGTTTTAAAAATGCACAACAGGTTATAGAATTAATGCAACATGGAGTGCATAGTGTTACAGTACCTTATGATATTTGTAAATCTATGATGAATCATCCATTAACTGATTGGAGTGTAGATAAATTTATAGAGGATTGGGAGAATACTTTTGGAAAAGGAAGTAAAACAAATAATATTTAGTATTATTATAAAAGAGTAGCCTTATGTTTAACTTATAAATTGATTTATATAAAAAGCTGAAAATATGAATTAACTTAAGATAATAACTTAAATTATTAAAAAGAAAATTCATATTTTCAGCTTTTTTAAATTTCTAGACCTATAAATCTCCACCAAGGGAATGTTATACATATTATTATGAAATAAGTTAAAGGAATCAAAGTTAAGCCATATTTGAAAATAACCTTGCTATTGTATAGATTTTCACCATGTCCAACCATTATTGTAGCATGATGAAATGGTAATATGTATTGTATACTTACTATAATGTAGACAAATAGGCATAAAGTAATACTATTTTCCCTTAGTATATGCAAACTTCCAAGTAATGGTATTACTACAGATGATGTAGTGACAGCACTTCCAAGACATATATTCAAGATTATTGTGAGAGTTATCAAAAATAATATCGAAATAATTTCTGAAGAGTTTGGTATAAACTTTATTAAATAATTCCCCATTATATCTACAACTCCAGAATACTTTAATACTCCTCCAATTGAAAATGCTGCTATAAAAAAAATAAGTACTTTCCAATTTATTTCTTTTAAAGTGCTAAATCCAATTATTTTTCTTAGCAATAAAAGAAGTACACAAATTGACATTATAATTAATGTATTTATGTTATGTAGAAATTGAGTTAAAAACATAAAAAACATTATTCCTAGGCATAAAAATACGTGTTTTTGTTCTTTGTTTAGTAAATTAAATTCTTTTTTTAAATTAGAATATGAAAACTGAGGTTTATTAACATCAAGATTTTCATGAGAAACAAATTTTATTGAATACAACTCTTTTTTAAAGACAAAGATAAATAAAAAATAAGTTACAAAACAAGTAATTATAGTTGGAACAGACATGTAAAAAGCCCATTGACCCCAATTTATATTACAGTTTCCAAGTTCTAGGACAACATAGTTTAGAAGAGTGTCTCCATTTACAAAAAACATTGATGTAAAGGTGGAGGCTGTAAATATGCTAAATAAAAGTATAGATTTTGAATCTTCAGTTATTTGTTGTTCTTTTAAAAATTCTTTGTAAAAAGCAGACACAAGAATAACTCTTGGAAATGGTTGTGGGATAAAAAATATTAAAAGTATACCTAAAGTATATGATAAAAGAATCATTTTTTTAGGGGTATTTACAGTATTTAAAATAAGTTTTTCAGAAATAATTTTTGCAACACCTGTTTTTGTAACTGCATTAGTAATTATGTATGCAAGAATTATTATGTAAAAATTTTCTGTAAATAAAAATTGTAAAATAACATTTATTGGTGCAATATTAAAAATAAAAGCTAGAATTACAAAAAACAATGCAACCACAGTTTTTTCAGCAGAGTCTATGGCCCATATCAAGATAGTCAAAAAAGATAAGCAGATAGAAAATTTTATATTGAAACTGTAATTAAGAGATAAGTAGAGAATTATGGTAGCTATAACAGTCATATAAAATTGTTTTGGCTTAAGAATAATACTCATTTTTATATTCACCTCCATAATTTATTATATCATAATGAAGGTGAATACATTTTATAAAAAGCTTATTCATTGATTCTATGATTTACAATAGCTTTAGTTTTCCAACGCCCTTTCTTATAGTAGATAACTGTAACAATAAGACCTAAAGTCCAACCAAAAGGAATACCCATCCAAATTCCATCTGTTCCAAAAAATCTAGAAAGCATATAAGAAGCTGGAATTCTTCCAAGCCATAAAGATACTATGGAACTTATAAGGGCAAACATAGAGTCACCAGCACCTTTCATTGCACTTGAAAGTACAAAAGAAGTACCAATAAATAAGAAAAAAGGTCCTATTATAAATAAGTAAGAAGAGCCAATTTTAATGACATCCTTATCAGTATTAAATAAAGCAATTAGATTTTCTCTAAACAATAAAATTAAGGCAACAACTATGAATGCTAAAATTAAAGCCATTTTTATGGATTCTCGAATTCCTTTTTTAACCCTTTCTTTCTCACCAGCACCTATATTTTGAGCGACAAAAGTAGAAACAGCAGAACCGAGATTCATGATAGGTAAGCTTATAAAATTTTCTATTCTAAGACCAGCTCCAAAAGCTGCCATAGCAGATGTCCCATAACTATTAACTAAAAATTGAAGAGCCATATTTCCAATTGAAAATAACATTTGTTGAATTCCACTTGGAAGCCCTAATCTAAGTCCATCTTTAAAGATTTTATTATCGTATACAATTCCTTTGATTTTGAATTTAAGCACTTCATGTTTTTTGTTTAAATAGATTATACTGATTATAAATGATACTGCTTGAGCCATTATAGTAGCAAGTGCAACTCCCTCAACACCCATTTTTAGTACTACAATAAAAGCTAAATCTAAAACTATATTTAGAATTGTAGCTATTATTAAAAAATAGAGTGGAGTTACTGAATCTCCAAGCCCTCTAAGTATCGCACTCACTGAATTGTATCCAGCAGAAAATAGTATTCCGCCAAATATTATAGTAAGATATAATTTTGATTGGGCAAAAACTGACTCTGGTGTATTCATAAGCTTAAGCATGGGTCCACCAAATACTATTCCAAGAACACTTATTAATATAGAACCAATAAATAAAAGTATATATGTGGTATCAATGGTTGCTTTTACTTTTTTTAAATCTCCTGAGCCATAAAATTGTGACACTAAAATAGAAAATCCAAGGCTAATACCCATAAGCATTGCTACTAATAAAAACATTATAGGGTTAGCTCCAGAGACTGCTGCCATTGCTTCTTTTCCAATAAATCTACCAACTATAATACTATCAGCTGTATTGTATAGTTGTTGAAATAAACTGCCAATAAGCATGGGCATGGCAAAAAAGAATATGGATTTTCCCTCATGACCTATAGTTAAATCTTTCACTTTATTCCTCCAAATAAAAAATTTATTAATTTATTATAATATAATCTTAACATAAATTTTATATTCAAACTATAAATAAATTGTATCAAAGCATAATATATTTTTTAAAAATGTAAAGAATATAATTATAATTTGAATTAAGTAAATCAATGTTTAATATAATCGAATATTAATACGAAATCAATATAATATATACGTATATATTGACAAAATTAACTATATAAATTAAAATAATATTCGCAAATAAAAATCATGTTTTTTATTGTATAACATATAATTTTGACAATATGGGTCATAAGTTTCTACCGGAATACCGTAAATATTCTGACTATGTATACTATAATTCAGTTAATTAAATATTTAATTAACTGAATTATGAAGGATACGGCTCAGCTTATCAACTACTGTGCCGTTTTTTGTAAAATTTAATAGGAGGTGTTGTTATGCAAACAACAAACAGTAGTACTATGCAGAAAATTTTTCCAATTTTGACTAATAAAAATGTTGACATGAAGAAGGAAGTAATTGCAGGAGTAACTACTTTTTTAACTATGGCTTATATAATAGCTGTAAATCCAAATATTTTGTCTGAAACAGGTATGCCAGCAGGTGCACTTGTTACAGGTACATGTTTAGCAGCAGCATTTGGATGTATTTTAATGGGTGTAGTTGCCAACCTTCCTTTTGCTTTAGCATCGGGTATGGGTCTTAATGCATTTTTTGCGTATACAGTAGTTTTACAAATGGGTGTTCCTTGGGGAGTAGCTCTTACAGCAGTATTTGTAGAAGGTATTATTTTTATAGTATTATCAGTAAGTGGAGTTCGTGAGGCTGTTGTAAATGCAATACCAAGAAATATGAAACTAGCTGTTACAGGTGGTATTGGGATATTTATTGCACTTATAGGTTTAGTTAATAGCGGAATTGTTATTGGAGACCAAGCCACTCTTATTAAAATGGGTAAATTTACACCAGCAGTAATAATAACTTGTATAGGATTAATAATTATTGCTGTATTAGATAAAAAAAGAGTTAAAGGTTCTATACTTTTTGGAATAGTAGTAAGTTCATTACTTGCTTGGGCATTTGCTTTTATGAATCCAGAGTATGCACAAAAATTAGGTATATATTTACCTGGTGGAATATTTAAATTCGAAAGCTTAGCACCAATAGCAGGTAAAATAGATTTAGGATATGTACTACATCCAACAAATATAGGTGGTTTTTTAGTAGTAGTTTGCACATTTTTATTTGTTGATTTTTTTGATACAGTAGGTACATTAGTAGGGGTTTGTTCTAAAGCAAACATGCTAGATGAAAAAGGGAATGTTCCTAATGTAGGTAGAGCTTTACTTACAGATGCAGTTGCAACTACAGTTGGTGCAGGACTTGGAGTATCTACAGTTACAACTTATGTTGAGAGTTCAACAGGAGTTATCGCAGGTGGAAGAACTGGATGGACAGCAGTAACAGTTGGAATTTTATTCTTAGCTGCAATGTTTTTCTCTCCTGTATTTATAGCAATTCCATCATGTGCTACAGCACCAGCTTTAATATATGTTGGATACTTAATGCTTGGTACAGTTAAGGACATAGAGTTTGATAATATAACTGAAGGTGTTCCAGCTTTTGTTACTATTGCTTGTATGGCATTAACATATAGTATAGGTGATGGTTTAACTTTAGGTATATTAACTTATGTTTTTGTAAATATATTTTATAATATATTTGGAACTAAAAAGGCAGAAGATAAAAAACATGTTTCTATGGTAATGATTGTTCTGGCTATACTATTTATAATAAAACTTTGGCTATTATAATAGATATTATTTAAAATTTTAATTTAATATAAAGTAAAGAGCTGTAATTTCTAATCTATTTTAATGATAAATTACAGCTCTTTCGTATTTGTTATATTATTTAATAATGTCTATTAGTTTTCCATTTTGTAAAGCTTTAGGTGTGATTGTTATATTGAATTCTTTTTGTAAATCTTTTATAATGTCTAATTCTTTTTTTGTTATTATTGAGATTGTGTTACCATTTCGATTTCCTCTAGCAGTTCGACCGCATCTATGCAGATATTCATTTTTACTTTTTGGAAAATCTAAGTTAAAAACATGACTTACATCTACTATGTCAAGTCCACGAGCAGATAAATCAGTTGTAATTAAAATCTTTGCTTTCCCAAGTTTAAATTTATTTATTGCATTTTTCCTATCTTCTTTTGCCATGTTTCCAAAAATTCCTATTGCTTTGTAATTATGATAATTTAGTTTTGATACTAGAACTTCTATATTTTTTTCATTATTTACAAATACGATAGCTCTTTTGGGATTTGTAGCAGCTAATGTTTTTCTAAGAAAAGTAAACTTATCCCTTATATCACCTAATAAATATGAGTGACTTATGTTAGGATTTATTTGTGATTTTTCCATTGTTTTTATTATTTCAAATTCTTTCATAAGTTTATCACAAATTTTTATAGTGCTATCAGTAAGACTTGCAGAACAGCCTATAATTTGTCTATCTCTTAATGTAGTTTTTATTATGTCTTCTATACAAGTTATGTTTTTTCCATTCAATAGATTGTCCACTTCATCTAAAACAATGGTTTTTATATTATGTGATTTTAACTTCTTTTGTTTTATCAAGTCTAAAACTCTTCCACAAGAGCCAATTACTATGTGTGGTTTTACTGCTTTTATATTTTTTATTTGTTTTTGTATATTGACCTCTCCAATTAAAGCTAAAGAAGTAACAGAGATTTCTGTATTTTTAGCCAATAATTCAACTTGATTTGTAATCTGCATTACTAATTCATGCGTAGGTGCAAGTATAAGAGCTTGTGTTTCTCTTTTTGATGTATCAATTTTTTCAAATATAGGTAAAAGGTACGCTAGTGTTTTTCCTGTTCCAGTCTGTGAATTAATCAATAAGTCCTTATTTTGCATTATATTTCCTATAACAAGTGACTGAACTTCTGTTGGAGAAGTTATGTCTTGTTTTTTAAGTCCATCTATTAGAGTGGAACTTATTTTTAGTTGTTCAAATGTATTCATATTTTGCTCCTTATATTTAATAATTATAGTCAACTATTTTTTATTATACATTGTTTAGGCAAATCGAACTATATATTCTTTTATAATTATGTTTGACACACTCCCCATAGCTAAAACAAGGGGATTCTTGGTGGCTAAGAATTAATAATAAGTTCTACCAGTTGGTTTGTGTTTTTTAGCTTTATATTTCTGATAACTTTGTATTTTATAAATTTTTAAAAGAAACAAATAAAAGTTGTAATTATTTGATATTTGTTATATATTATATATAACAAATATCAAAACTATAATATGGAGGGAAATTATGTTAAAGGTAATCAATGTATCTAAATCATATAAAAATAAAAAAGTAGTAAATAGCATCTCATTTGATGTAAATGATGGAGAACTTTTTGGATTTATAGGTCATAATGGAGCAGGTAAAACTACTACTATTAAAGCAATTGTTGGGATACACGATTTTGAAGAGGGAGAGGTACTAATAAATTCTAAATCTATAAAAAAACAGCCTGTTGAATGTAAAAAGGAAATGGCATATATACCTGATAATCCAGACTTATACGAATCATTAACTGGCATACAATATCTTAATTTTATAGCAGATATATTTGAAGTTGCTAAAGATAAAAGAGAAGATTTAATAAAATATTATTCAAATAAGTTTGAACTTAATAAAGCATTAGGAGATTTAATATCTTCATATTCACATGGTATGAAACAAAAATTAGCTATAATTTCGGCTTTGGTACACAGCCCGAAAATTTTAATTCTTGATGAACCTTTTGTAGGTCTTGACCCAAAAGCTTCATTCATATTGAAGGAAATTATGAGAGAATTCTGTGACAAAGGTGGTTGTATATTTTTCTCAACACACGTTTTAGAAGTTGCTGAGAAAATTTGTGATAAGATTGCCATAATAAAAGATGGAAATATAATTGCTTATGGAACTACAGAAGAAGTTAAGGGAAGTAATTCACTTGAAAGTATCTTTATGGAATTAATAGAAAAATAAAATGTTTTTTATACAATATAGTGTCTAAAGTGAGGAATGATAAAATATGAGCAATCTAAGTATATTAATAAAAACTAATATAATAAATGAATTTAAATTAAATGCATTAAAAAAAGCTGATGATAGAGAAAAACAAAAAATAATGGGAATGATACTTTCAGCTTTTATCATAGCAGGATTATTAATTTTTTATGTAACGAGTTTAAGTCTTTCTTTAGTTGATATCTTAAAGCAAATAAATCAGATGGAAATGCTACTGATATTTGGTTTTGGACTATCGACATTAACAACTATTGTTACATCATTATATAAAACATCATCATATCTATTTCAAGCAAAAGATTTAGACATTTTGAATAGTTTACCTATAAAAGAATCTACAGTACTAGCAAGTAAGATATTAATGTTGGTTGGAGCAAACTATTTATTTTCTTCAATATGTATGATTATACCAGCAGTGGTTTACTTTTTAAATTCTGATGTAAGTATAACCTATTTCCCTTATTTGATATTGCTATTTTTAGCTTTACCACTATTACCAATAGTTGCTTCATCAATAATTTTCATATTTATAGGACAGATATCATCAAAAATAAAATACAAAAATTTAGTATTAATCATAGGTAGTATTATATTGATGTTGCTTTATACTCTACTCATGTCAAGACTTAATTCTATATCAGTTGAGATGTTAAAGAATAGTGTGTCTATTTTAGAGTCGATTAGAAAAATATATCCACCTATATATTATTTTGTTGATGCTCTTAAAACAGGAAGTGTAGTTTCATTTTTAATATTTATAGCAATTTCGATAATACCATTTTTTATGTTTGTAACTCTATTTGCAAAAAAATTTAAAAATATAAATGCTAGGATGAGTGAAGGATATAAGTCAAAAAGTTATGAGTTTAAGAGTCAAAAAACTTCAAGACCTTCAAAAGCCCTATTGAAAAAGGAATTTAAGAGATATACTTCTTCATTTATATACCTTTTAAATTCATCTGCCAGTCTGTTATTTCTGATAGTAGGTACAGTTTTAATATTATTATTTGGAGTAGATAAAATCGGTGAGTTACTAAAATTGAATATAGATTTTAATTTTATAAAAATACAATTATTAGGAGTATTCTTCCTTATAATAGTAATGAATTGTACAACATACTGTTCAATTTCTCTTGAAGGAAAAAATTTATGGATACTGAAATCTTCTCCAATAGATGAAAGAGAAATATTTTGGTCAAAAATATTGATGAATTTTTTATTGAATGCACCATTATCTATTTTATGTTTAATATTAGTATCTATAAGACTAGACTTTGGAATTCAGTTTATTATTGTATCAATCTGTTTACTTATAAGTTTTTCAATGTTTATAGCCTTGATGGGATTATTATTAAATTTATTATATCCAAATCTTGATTGGAAAAATGAAGTGGCTGTGGTAAAGAGAAGTGCAAGTATGATAATTACAATATTAGTATCATTAGCTTATGTAGTTATACTTGGAGGTATATATATATTACTTGGAATTTCGTTTTTAAATATATATATTATTTTAGTAAGTATGCTTACATTAATATTAGATTTTATGATATGGAGAATTATTTCTACTAAAGGAGTAAAAATATTTAAAGATTTATAGATGTATTTATGTCAAATAAAGACTTATTTTTTTAGTATTGCAAAGAATATGTTAAGTAGTATACTATGTATAGTGATATGAAAAAATTTAGGAGAAAATAAATGAGAAAATTATCCAAAAGAGAGAAAGATTTTATTCAATATGGATTTTTACTATTTTTGATATGTATTACTACTTATTTAGTATTAACTACTTTAGATGTAAAACTAATACCTAAAGTTATAAGACAAGTAAATAAAAATTATATATTCCTTGGTATATTAATAATTATAGTATATATGCTAATTGAAGCTGTTGTAACTCATTTGATAATAAATGCAGTTCAAAAAACAAAAGTAAAATTTATTGGTATTAAAATGGCTACAATGGGATTTTACTATAACTTAGTTACTCCATTTGCATCTGGAAGTCAACCAATGCAAATATATGCACTTACAAAATATGATGTGAGTCTTAGCAAATCAGTGGCTATAGTTACTAATAAGACTGTAGTATTTCAAAGTACAGTTACCGTATTTTGTGGAATTTTAATTTTGCTAAATAAGTCATTGCTAATGGCTCAAGTACATTCTGTAAGAACTTTGATAACTGTTGGAATGATTATGAATGTAAGTATGTTGTTAGGTGGACTACTAATAGTATTTAGTCCAAAACAAGTAAAAATGGTAGCAGAAGTTTTGATTAATTTTTTATCTAAATTTAAAACCTTTAAATTTTTAGATTCAAAACGTGACAGAGTAAATCATTATGTTGATGATTATAATTATTCTATAAAAATATTTATTAAAAATGTGAGAGTTCTAGTTTTAAGTATATTACTTACTATGTTACAATTAATAGCGTATTTTAGTATAGTCTATTGTGTTTATAAAGCTTCAAATTTAAAAGGAGTATCATATATACATGTAATGACACTACAGGTGTTTTTATATATGGCAATATCACCAGTTCCAACACCAGGAAATGTTGGGGCTAATGAGGTTACATTTTTTACTATGTTCTCCAATATAATTCCAAAAGAATTATTGGGGTATTCAGTACTCTTGTATAGTGGGTTTGTATACTATTTTATATTAATAATTTCAGGGATATTTACATTTAGGACGCATTATACATTAAATTCTTGGAAAAAGGAAGATAAAATAAATTCTAATTTAGATGAAGTTATTGAAAATTGAATTAACAAAATAATTAGGGAAATTCTATATATAAATATAGTGTTAGATAAGCTGTATTATATTAAGATATTTCCCTTTTTTGATTAAAATTATAGAAATTTGAAATAATAAGTAATAAATAGAAAAATTTATATTGTTTTGGAAGGAGAAAGTATGAAACAAGATAAAAAAAATGAAAAACAAAGTAGGATTTCTAAAATAAAACAAAGTACTGATAATAAACTTGAAATAGCTCAAGAGTTACATCCAAGTAAAAATATAGGAAATATGCTTGGATATAGAATAGATAAGAAAAAAATGAATCGACCAAGTTAATGAAAATATTGAAAATAGTACATTTTAAAAAATATATATAATGAAATGTATTATTGTTAAATTTAAACTTATTTTAATAGAAGAAAAAGTCGAAAAATATCTAAAAAAGATATGAATATAAATAATATTAATATATATATACTATAAACTTGACAAAATCAACCTTTTAATTACTAGTAAAAAATAGCAAAATTATATAAGCGTTATTTAATTGTCAAAAATGAAGGGTAAATTGCATATGCTAAAAAATATGATTGATAACATTTATTTGTGTGCTATAATTATATAGGAAAACAATAAGTATATTGCATAATGTATGCATATTGGGAGGAGAGACTGACATGGAATCATCTATACACACAATTGCTAGTAATAATTTATTGATAATTTTTGCTATTGTAAGTATAACTGGAATAATTTGTAGTAAACTTAGTGAAATAATAAAAGTTCCAGATGTAGTGCTATTTTTACTTGTAGGTATTTTAATAGGACCATCCTTTTTAAAATTTATAGATATTCGTGGTTTTCAAATAGAAAATCAACTAATACTTACATTTGGTTCTGCATTTATTTTATATTTAGGAGGAAAAGAAATAAGTTTAAAAGTGTTGAGAAATGTAAAGATATCTGTATTCTTACTAGCTACTTTAGGAGTTGTGATATCTTCTTTTATAATGCAACAAGTGATAGGATTTACTTTTGGAATAAGCACAATGACTGCTTTATTAGCAGGAACTATAATAGCATCAACAGACCCAGCTACTCTTGTACCTATATTTAATCAGGTAAGGATAAAGGATAGAGTAAAGCAAACTGTAATAAGTGAATCAGCTTTTAATGATGCAACAGGAGCTATATTAACATCAGCAGTGTTAGCTGTAATTTTATCAAATAAATTTTCATTAAGTGAAAATGTTTATGAATTGGGGACAATGGTTATTGTCGGAGTTGTAGTTGGTTTAATTACAGGAATACTGCTTTTGAAATTGGTTAATGATAAACCTTATGGAATATTCAAAGATTTTGCACCAATAATATCTGTTATTTCAGTTGTAGTTGCGTATGAATTATCTACAAAATTAGGTGGAAGTGGATATATGTCTTGCTTTATTGTAGGTATAATAACTGGTAATAAGAAAAACTTTAAAATTTGGTTAAGCCAAAAATCTTATGATGCAGATTTTTATGTTGCTGAAACTTTAGGTACTATTTGTCGTATGGCAATATTTATAATATTGGGTAGCCAAGTTAATTTAGCTCAATTAGGTAAATATTTTATACCTTCTGTAATTACAGTATTAGTCTTAATGTTCATAGCAAGACCACTTTGCGTTTTAGTTTGTACACTTGTAGATAGAGAAGCAAAATGGAGTAAAAGTGAAATATTATTTATGATGTGGGTAAGGGAAACTGGTGTAATACCAGCAGCACTTTGTGGTATTATTTCAGCAATGAAAGTTTCTGGATATGAAGTAATTTCATCAGTAGTATTCATGACTATACTAATTACATTAGTAATACAAGGAAGCACTACAAAATTGGTAGCTAAAAAACTTGGATTATTAGAAGAAGAAGTGATAAATATAAGTGAAAAAGTATCAACTTTTTAAGATTTTGCTTTAAATAATAAATATTAATGGCTATTTTAATATTGTCTAATGATAATTATTGAAATAGTCCTTTTTTATGTATAAGTAATTTACAGAATTTACATATTAAACATATTTATTATCAAAATTTGTTGAAGCTATGATATAATTAGTTGTATTTAAAATAAGAATAGCAAATAAGGGAGGAAATTTATGTTTACGGTTATGGATATTGTACAACCAGATACAGTAGAAGAAGCGTACTCAATTTTAAATAAAAGAAAAACTAATCAGGTGATTGGTGGAAGTGCTTTTTTAAGAATGGGGAAAAAAAGAATAGGAACAGGAATAGAATTATCTAACTTAAACTTAGATTATATAAAAGAAGATGAAGATTATGTTGAGATTGGATCTATGACTACTTTTAGAGCATTAGAAACAAGTTCCGTAATAAAAAACAATTTTGGAAGAATAATAGAAGATTCAGTTAAAGATATAATAGGTATTCAGTTTAGAAATGTAGTAACAGTTGGTGCAACAGTATTTTCTAAATATGGTTTTTCTGACTTGATAGTAGCATTGCTTTCATTGGATACGGAAGTAGAATTATATAAGACTGGAAGAATTAGTCTTGAAGAGTTTCTAAATAGAGATTATGAGAAAGATTTACTTATTAAGATATACATAAAGAAGACAAATAAGAGTGCTTCTTATAAATCACTTAGAAATGCAAAGAGTGATTATCCAATCTTAAATGTATCTGTATCAAAAAACATGAAACAATTTAAGTTATGTGTAGGAGCAAGACCTCAGAAAGCTACGATTGCAAAACAAGCTAGTGAATTTCTATCTAATAATGAAATCAACGAAATTAATATAGATAAAGCAGTAGAAATAGCATCAGAAGAACTAACTTTTGGTTCTAATATGAGAGCATCTAGGGATTATAGAAAAGCTATGAGTAAAGTACTTTTAAAAAGGGCTATAATGGAGGTTATTTAATGTTAGTGAAGATTAATATAAATGGGAAGAAAAAAAGTGTCGATATAGAACCAGAAGAATATCTGGTTGATACTTTGAGAAAAGTTGGTAATTTAAGTGTAAAAAGAGGTTGTGACACAGGATGTTGTGGTCTCTGTACAGTTTTAATTGACAAGAAACCTACATTATCTTGTGCAACATTGACATTGAGAGCTTTAAATAAAGAAATAACTACAATTGAAGGTTTAGAAAATGAAGTTAAAGAATTTAGTGAAGTTTTGGTAAAAGAGGGAGCTGAGCAATGTGGTTTCTGTTCTCCTGGTTTTATACTTACTGTACTTGCAATGAAGGATGAACTTGAAAATCCTACAGATGAAGAAATAAAGCATTATCTTACAGGAAATCTATGTAGATGTACAGGGTATATGGGACAGTTAAGAGCTATCAAAACTTATCTGGAGGTAAAATAGAATATGAATATAGTTGGAAAAGGAATCAAAAAAATAGACGGAATGAGTATCACAACAGGAAAACCTGTATATACAGATGATTTATCGGCAAAAGATGCTTTGATAGTAAAGATACTTAGAAGTCCTCACGCCTATGCAAAGATAAAAGATATAGATACATCAAGGGCAGAAATGGTTGATGGTGTTGAATGTATTTTAACATATAAAGATGTACCAAAATCTAGATTCACACTTGCTGGTCAGACGTATCCAGAGCCATCTCCATATGATAGATTAATTCTTGAAGATGTTGTAAGATATGTAGGTGATGAAGTAGCCATAGTAGCAGCTGTAGATGAAAAGACTGCAATTAAAGCCATGAATCTTATCAAAGTAAAATATGAAGTACTTACACCTGTTTTGGATTTTGAAGAGGCAATAGGAAATAAAGCTGTGGTACATGATGAAGATAGACATTGTAACTTTGATATAGGTATGCAAAGAGAAAAGAATATAGTATCGCATCATGATTATACAAAAGGAGATGTGGAAAAAGTATTAAGTAATTGTGATATAGTGATTGAAGAAACTTATTATACTCAAGCTCAAGCACATGCAATGATGGAAACGTATAGAGCATACAATTATTTAGACCATACTGGAAGATTGGTTGTAGTAAGTTCAACTCAAATACCATTTCATGTGAAAAGACATTTATCTCGTGCATTAGAGCTACCAGCTAGTAAAATTAGGGTTATAAAACCTAGAATTGGTGGCGGGTTTGGTGGTAAACAAACGGCATGTGTTGAGATTTTTTCGGCAATTGTGACTTTAAAAACAGGTAAACCAGCTAAAATAATTTATGATAGAAAAGAAACTTTTAATTGTTCAACAAGTAGACATGCAATGAGATTAAAGGTTAGGTTAGGTGCTACTAATGATGGAATAATAAAAGCTATAGATATAAATGCACTTTCTGATACAGGAGCATATGGAGAGCATGCATCTACAACTATTGGTTTGGTTGGAGAAAAAACTTTACCAATGTACAATAAAGTTGAAGCAACAAGATTTATTGCAGATGTAGTGTATACTAATAAGATGCCAGCGGGAGCACTTAGAGGGTATGGAGCATCTCAAGGATGTTTTGCTGTTGAATCAACTATAAATATGCTTGCTGATAAATTAAAAATGGACCCAACTGATTTAAGGTTAAAAAATGTGGTAACACAAGGTGAAACTACATTTGCATATGGGAAAACTTTAAATAGTGTAGATTTAGTAAAATGTATAAATAAAGGCAAAGAGCTTATTGGATGGAATGAAAAATATCCTTGTAAACATCTTGAGAATGGAAAAGTTAGAAGTGTAGGTATGGCAATTACTATGCAAGGTTCTGGTATAGAAGGACTTGATAAGTCTTCAGCTGAAATAAAATTGAATGACTGTGGAGATTATACACTTATGATAGGTTCTACCGATATGGGTACAGGAAGTGATACAATTTTAGCTCAAATGGCTGCTGAAGTTCTTGAGACAAGTATTGAAAATATAACAGTTATATCAGCTGATACTGACTTAGTTCCATATGACCCAGGTTCATATGCTTCAAGCACTACTTATGTAACAGGTATGGCAGTAGTTAAGGCAGCTCAAGATTTAAGAGAAAAAATAATTTCTGCTGGAGCAACTAAACTAGGTGTTGATAAGGATGAAGTAGAATTTGATGGTACAAAGTTAACTAGTAAAAAAGGTAGTACGTTACTATTTGATATAGCAGTAGATTCTACAATCGGACCAGATACTAATCAATTGATAGGTATTGCTTCTCATGGTAGCCCTGTATCGCCACCACCTTTTATAGCCGGTTTTGCAGAAACTGAAATTGACAAAGAAACTGGGAAAGTTGATTTAGTAAATTATGTGGCTGTAGTAGATTGTGGAACAGTTATAAATAAAAATCTAGCTAAGATACAAGTTGAAGGTGGAATTGTTCAAGGGATTGGAATGGCATTATTTGAAGAAGTTAGATATACAGAAAAAGGAAGCATGGATACAAATACATTTATGCAATATAAGATTCCAGCTAGATGTGATATTGGAAATGTTAAAGTAGATTTTGTTGAAACTTATGAGCCAACAGGGCCATTTGGTGCTAAATCTGTTGGAGAAGTTGTTATAAATACACCTTTACCAGCGATACAAGAAGCTGTGTTTAATGGAAGTGGTGTGAGAATAAATACACTTCCTATTACACCTGAAAAAGTTTTTATGGCAATGAATAAATAATTACTTATAAAATTCTAGGCTAGTTTTACATGTTAAACAACCAGTTATGTCATACCTGTTGAAAGATATTTAATAAGTAGTTATTATAATATTATGAATTTTACTTATAAAGTATAAAATTAACTAAGGGGATGATGTTTTGGCTGGAAATCTAAATAATATGAGAGCAGTAAATAATTTTAGAGGAGATAAGAACATTTTAGAATGTTTAGTCAGCTTTGAGGGTCGTTCAATAAGTCAGAGAAAAGTGAAGGTATTTTTTAAAGAAAAACAAAATCAAATAGAAATTGATTTTGCAGAAGAAGAAATTTCTAAAATAGTTGAAAATGTTGTTCTAAATACATCCTATCAAGAAATGTTATACGATGAAATAGAGAAACAACTAGAGATTGATTGTATAGGTACTTGGATGATATTATCTAAATTAAAAGACGGTAGAGTTCACTGATTTCAGAATAAATTATTAGAGCCTAATTTTAAGGCTCTTTTTTGCTGTTTTTTATTAACAATAGAAAATTTATTTTTAGTTTGTATATAATTGTAATATCATATATTTCATATATAGAAAATTGAGCTTATATGTATTATATTGTATAATATAAATTGAATCAGTAAAATAGTTCGTTAAAATAAATTGTTTGTATAAAATCACTGTTTAAGTTTATGGATTTTGTATAAAATAAAGTTATGTTATTAATTTTTTAGAAATAAAACTTTTACTAGGAGACAGATATGAGAAAAAACAGTATTAATATAGCACTAACTGCAGCTGTTACAGCAATCTATGCAGTTTTGACATTATCATTGGGATTCATAAGTTATGGTCCAATACAATTTAGGGTGGCAGAGATTATGATGCTTTTGGCATTTTTAGATAAAGGATATATAGTAGGTCTTACATTAGGTTGTTTTTTAGCAAATGTAATAGGACCATATGGTGTACCTGATATAATCTTTGGAACATTAGCCACATTTATAAGTGCAGGTCTGATTTATATTACTAGAAAGTTAGGTAGGCAAAATAAAATCACTTTGATTATAGCTTCTATATGGCCTACTATTATAAATTCGATTGTGGTTGGGCTAATGTTAAATATATTCTTTGGGCTTCCATTAATTTTATCTATGATACAGGTAGGTTTTGGAGAATTTGTAGTAGTAACAATTATAGGAGTACCATTTTTTTGTTTTTTAATGAAAAAATATAAAAATATTATTAATATTAAATTTTAAATAATATATAGTTACTTAATGATTGAGAGTATTATTAATGAAAAGAGGTGTTTATTTGTCAAAAGAAAAAAGATTGACTGATGTTTGGACGTATATTAATGATAGACAAAAGTTTACAATAAAAGAGCTGTCAGAGGAATTTAATCTTTCAACTAAAACTATCCAGCGATATTTAATAGAACTAAATAAAATGGGACTTCCAATTCAGACAGAGAAAGGTAGAAATGGAGGGTATAGAGTACTAAATAATAGCTATATACCTCCTGTTGTATTTACAGAAAAAGAGGTTATGACTATACTATTTGCACTTAAGTCACTTCAGATTTATAATTATAAATTAATGGAAATAGAAATTGATTCTATAATGAGAAAAGTAAGTTATGAGCGTAAGAGCAGTACAAGAATAGGCATAGAAAATATGAAAAGGTACATTGGATTTGTAGCTAATGATGAAGCTGTTAAAAGTAGTGATGTGGTTGAGTTTTTTAGAGCTTCCTCAGAGTCTCTAATTTTAAATATTAAGTATAAGTTTGGCAATCAAGTTTTGGAAAAAAATATATGTCCTATAGGTATATATTTAAATAAAGGAACATGGTTTTCACCAGTATATGATTATAAAAGTGATAAAATTATTTTAATTCGTATAGATAAGATAATTGAGATTAAAAAAGTAGGTGAAAGCAAAGAAGTACATATAAGTTTGAACGAGTGGTTAGAGACAGCATATAGTAATTTATATGAAAGTATATTAAGTATTAAAAAAATTGGTGAAACTATTTGCCTAAATGTATTATTAACTAAAGAAGGTGTTTCTAAAATAAAGAGTAGTTCTTATGATTTAGATATAAAGCTGAATGAAGATGGTAGTGGAGTAATTAACACATTCATAAAACATGAAGAAATAGATTGGTATGTTTCTATTTTATTTTCACTTGGAAGTGATGCTAAAGTTATGGAGCCAAAGTTTATTAATAAGTTGCTTTATGATAAGGCAGATGAGTTAAGATATTTTTATGAAGAAAATATGGTATAATATTTAGAAATGTTGAAATTGAATAATTATTAAGGAGATATATATTATAATGGAAAATTTTAATAAGAATGCCAAGATAATTGGTATTGGAGTTGAGGGTATTAATATAATAAATGAAATAGAAGAAAAAATAAAAGCAAATATGGATATAGAAAAAATCAATATAAGTCAAGAGATTGAAAAAGAATATGTTAGAAGTCTTTTAGATGGAGTGGATATATTATTTTTAGTATATTCATCCGAAGATAAACAGATTAGAGAGATTATAAAAGCTGTTTCATATATGTCGAATGAAAGAAGACTTTTATCTATAGGAATGGATTGTTCAGAAAAAGAAAATAAAGAAGATTTAGAGCTTGGAAGAGAATTTAAAATCAATAATGACAGTGTATTTAAATTTGTTGATTTAATGAATATCATGATAGAGTCTATTTCGGATTCCTGTATGATAAATATAGATATAACTGATTTAAAAGAAGCTATTTTAGGAGATAAAGGAATTAAGTATTCTTTTGAAGAATTTGAAGATACAAGGGGCTATAGTGAAATGGTTGATATTTTATTTGACAGAATGGAATATATCGGTGAAGAATTTATAAGTAAAAAAGGAATTATATTTGTTGAAGGAAATCCAAAATTTTCTATAATGGAATTGAATGATTTAATAAATAATATTCAGAGCAAGATAGAAGAGAGTTATGAAGTAATATTTTCTTTATATCTAAATGAAAATTTAGATGGAAACATTAAAGTAGGTTTATTGTATAATTAGTATATTTTAGATATTAAGGAGAGCATACATGTCTGAAAATATAGGAGTTACAGAGTATTGGTTAATGGAAGAATTTTTTTATCAGGAAACAGACACGCCACAGATTTTTAGAGAAGAAAGTATAATTGCACTTGGATTTGATATAAAAATAAATTTAAAAAAAGTATTCAGTATGGGAAAAAAATCAGAAAAGTATATTAATGAGAACTGTAATGACAAAGATTTTATAAAAAAGTTTATGTCAATTAAAAAAGGAGATTATTTTTTATATAAAGCATATCAAAATATAGAAGAAAAAGTTAAATGTAATGTGTCTATTGGTATGGTTGAAGAAAATTTTGAGAATGGATATGAATTAAGTCATATTTTAGGACATACACTACCAGTAAAATGGATGCATAATTTTGATATAGTTTCAAGTTGTAAAGTATATACAAGTGAATTTTATAAATTAAATAATAGTGAGATTAGCTCATACTTAGAAATTATTAAGTTACAAGATAAGAAATCACTGAGAAAAAGAATAGTAGAAGAAAGTGACAATAATAAATGGTATTTAAAAAACTATTATTATAAAAATGTAGATAAATGTGTAGATGATGAAGAATTATTTATTCAACCTACTAATCTAGAACAGTTGGAATACTTAAAAAGTATAAATACAGATGATTATATCTTATTATATAATAGTGAGAAAGTAATATGTGAAAATGACCATACAATGAAGAGTCTATTTGGTGTATGTCAAGTTATGGAAGGATTCGATAAGGAGAAAATAAGTACTTTGGAGGGAGGATATTTTTTTCCTGTTAAGTGGATAGAGTATGAAAAGGAGAATATAGATGGAAATGCGTGGGTTGTATTTGAAAACAATAGTTTAGTTGAAAAGTATGTAAAAAGATTTACTAATAAAATGCCCTTAAATACTATACTTTATGGTCCACCAGGGACTGGTAAAACATACAATACAAAGCAAATGGTTTATAATCTAGTAAATGAAACTAGCTTAAAAAACAGGGATTATACAGGTTATTCAGATTATAAAAACAATGTAGAATTTTGTACATTTCATCAATCATATGGATATGAGGAATTTATAGAGGGCCTTAAGTCTGATGGTGAAGGAAATTTTAAACCAGAAGATGGAATATTAAAGGATATATCCATAGAAGCATGTTATGATGCATTGAAATTTGAAAAAAAATTGAAGCTTGAGTTAGAAAAAGATAGCTTGACTTTAGAAGCTATAAAAACGAGAAAAAAGAAACTAGTATTAGAAAATATAGAATCTAGTGATAGTTTTAATTTTGAAGAATCAGAAAACTATGTTTTAATAATAGATGAAATTAATAGAGGGAATATATCTAAAATATTTGGTGAGTTAATAACATTATTGGAAGATGATAAAAGGCTCACTAAATTAAATCAGACCATTGTCAAATTACCATATTCAAAAGAAAAATTTTCTTTACCTCCAAATTTGTATATAGTTGGAACTATGAACACATCAGATAAATCAATAGCACTCTTAGATATAGCTTTAAGAAGAAGGTTTAATTTCGAAGAAATTATGCCAGATTATGATTTATTGTCTGTTGTAGATGATATAGATATTAGAAAAATGCTATCTACAATTAACAAAAGAATAGAGTTTTTATATGATAGAGACCATGTCATTGGACAAGCTTATTTACTTAGTGTAGAAAATATTAATGATATAGTAGTAGTATTTAGAAGTAAAATAATACCACTTCTTCAAGAGTATTTTTATTATGATTCAGAGAAAGTGGGTATGGTTTTGGGGGGAATTGGAAGAAATGAAAAAGATAAATACATTGTTTACAAAGAAGAACTTATAGCTTCTGAGTTATTTAAAAATAATAATACATCAATAATGGAGAGTAAAGTTAACTATTGTATAAAACAAAACATATCTAGTGAGGAGTTAAAAAATATATATGAGTAAAAATATATATGTTAAAGAAACTTACGAATGGATAAGAGTAGGTAATGGTGCAAATGAGCTTACAGAAATTGAATATGAAAAATTGCTTAAATATCTAGAGAACAATAATAATGTATTAAATAGTAATATAATAGATATTAAATACAAAAAACTTAGATTCATAAACTATGTAGGCATTATATGTTTTGAAAATGTAATACTTGAAATACTTCCTAAATTGTCATTAAGTGATAATCTTGTAAAAGACAGAGAAATGTTACTACAGATGCTTTCTACATGCAATAAAATTCCAATTATAATGAACGAAAAAATAAGATTGAGTTTGAAAAATTATAATCTCCTAAATTTTTTTGTTATGTATTTTATTGAGAGCATGCAAACACAGATGAAGAGAGGAATTCATTTTGAATATATAAATAAAATAGAGAACTTGAATGTTATAAGGGGTAAAATATTATTGAGTACATATGCAAGAGAAAAACAAATTTCTCCAATGAAAATAAAATGTGAGTATGATGAATATAGTGAAAATAATTTCTTAAATCAAGTTCTTAAAAAAGCATGTGTATCTATTTTATGTAGAATAAATGATAATTTAATTCAAGGGAAAATTAAAAAAATTTTAAGTTATTTTCAAAATGTAGATTTAATTTATACAGATAGAGAAAAATTATTAGATTATAAATTTTATAAAAATAATGATAGATTTAGAGATTGTTATTTACTAGCTAGACTTATACTTTTAAATTTATCTATGGATAACAGTCAAAACAATCAAGATGCATTTTCTATATTATTTGAAATAAATACTTTGTATGAAGAATATATAGGAGTTTTAATAAAAAGTATATGGGATAATTCATTTAGAGAGACATACATACAAGATAAGAGTAAATTTCTCTTAAAAAATGAACAAACAGGGAAGAAAAACTTTAATTTAAGACCAGATATAGTTTTATATGACTTAAAAAATGAATATGAAATTATAATTGATACTAAATGGAAAGCCATTGAAGTAGATTCAAATGTTTTTTACAGGTCAAGTGATATATATCAGATGTATGCATATATAACAACATATGAAAATGCAAAAAGATGTATATTATTATATCCTTGTATTCAAAAAGATAAAAATTATAGTTCTTGGAAATTATCAGAATCATTTAAGGGTAAGTTTATAGAAGCAAAAACTGTGAGATTAGATGATATAAAAAACACAAAAAATGATTTGAAAAAGATAATTTTCAATTATAAATTTTAAAAATAAGAATTTTAAAATTTATAAAAGTAATTTTATATACATATAAAAATTCTTAATAGCACAAAAAAATTCTAAAGAATTTAAATTAAAATTTTTGAAAATTATTTCTATATAAAACATGGCATTGTAATTGCTTATTTAATAGAGGATGCTTGTAAAATGAAGAAAGTATATCTACTAAATTGAAACTAAGTAGATATACTTTTTATTAAGCTTTGTTTTAAAAATAATACTATTAAATTATAACTAAGCTTTTCTGTTATGATATAATGAAATAGATAATGGGAATGATTATTATATAGAATACTTATTTGGAGTTGATATTTTATGGACAAACACAGTGATTCAGTAATGTATGGTGGAATGGAAGTATACAATATTTGGGGGACAACAACAGTAGACTCTATAATTGGAGATTCTGATGTAATGCGTGCTTTAAAAAATAGAATTCGCAAAATTGGAAATAGTGATTCTACAGTAGCTATAACTGGAGAAAGTGGCACTGGAAAAGAGTTAATAGCAAGAGCCATTCATCTCGCAGGAAACAGAGGGAATAAAACATTCGTTGCTATAAACTGTGCTGCTATACCAGAGCCTTTACTAGAAAGTGAACTTTTTGGGTATACAAAAGGAGCTTTTAGTGGAGCAGATTCAAAAGGTAAAATTGGTAAATTTGAATTGGCCAATGGAGGGGTCGTATTTTTAGATGAGATAGGAGATATGCCAATTCAACTGCAATCAAAGCTATTGAGAGTACTACAGGAAAAGAAGTTTACGAGAATAGGTTCAAATGAACTAATTGATATAGATGTTAGAATCATATCAGCTACTAATAGAGATTTATTTGAGTTGGTTAAGGAAAATAAATTTAGAGAAGACTTATACTATAGATTAAATGTAATACCTTTAGAGGTACCTCCACTTAGAGAAAGAGGAGACGATATACAAATATTAATAAATAATTTTATAGACAAATATTCTAGAAAGATGAAGAAAAACGTGTACCATATAGAACCAGATGTAGAACAAATGTTACTTAAATATCCTTGGCCAGGGAATATTAGAGAGTTGGAAAATACTATAGAACTTGCTTTAAATCTTCTTGAAGAAGATGGGATAATACATAAAGGTATAATAAACAGAAAGATAATTGAATATTTTAAGTTAAATAATATAAATATAAAACTACTTGAGGAAAATGATTATGAGATAAGTATGGAACAAGACATACTTACGCTTGAAGAATTTGAAAGAGCATATATAAAGAAAGTGTTAAAATTTTATGGAAATGATACTAAATCTAAAAAGCTAGCTGCTAAAAAACTTGGAATATCGCTAGCTACATTGTACAGAAAAATAGATGTATAATAATTAGACTTTTTATTCTCAATTCTAAAATTTGAAATTATAAAATTGATAAAAAACACTTAGAAAACTATTTTCTAAGTGTTTTTTTGTGTAATAGTATTTTATTATCCAAAAATAAAAAAAATTTAAAAGAGTTTAAAAAAATAAATGCTTTAACAAATTATCAAATACTAACCAATATAATAAAAATTATATATGTAAAACAATTATGTTAAAAAATTGGCATTATAATTGCTTCATATTGAATTGAGATGACAAAATAAAAAAAGAAAGGATGTTGTGTGAGATAATAATAACTGTCATTAAAAAATAGTTGGGAGTGATAACCTTGAGTAAATATCAAAAGAATATTTCTATGTTTGATATTGATGGAAGGCCACCAATTTTAAAGTGTTTACCACTATCAATGCAACATATATTGGCAATGATAGTTGGAACTGTTACAGTACCTATAGTAGTAGGAGGAGCTGTGGATGTTAGCCCTACACAAATAACACTTTTGGTGCAATATGCATTAATAATAGCTGGCATATCGACACTTATACAACTATATCCAATAGGAAATATTGGTTCAAGATTGCCTATAATTTTTGGAGTTGGTTTTACTTATGTACCAACACTTGTAGCAGTCGGAGGAAATTATGGATTAGCAAGCATTTTGGGTGCACAATTAATAGGGGGAGTGGCTACAGTATTAATAGGGGTATTCATAAAAAAGATAAGAAAATTTTTTCCGAATATAGTTGCAGGAACAGTAGTTTTTACAATTGGATTATCTTTGTATCCTATAGCAATAAATTATATGGCAGGTGGTGTAAATAGTCCTACTTATGGCTCCATGCAAAATTGGGCAGTAGCAGCTATAACACTAGTGGTAGTTATAGGTCTTAGTCAATTTGCAAAAGGATATGCAAAATTGGCAGCAATATTTTTGGGAATTATAGTTGGATATTGTGTATCTTTAGCTTTGGGTATAATAAATTTTGACCCTATTAGAGAGGCAGCTTGGTTTGCAGTACCTAAACCACTTGAATTTGGAATGGAATTTGATATGCCTGTAATAATATCGGTAGTAATTGTAAGTATAATCAATGCTGTTCAAGCAATTGGTGATTTATCAGCTACTACAATGGGAGGTATGGATAGGAATATCACGGACAAGGAATTATCAAGTGGAGTAATAGGAAGTGGAATTTGTACTATGATAGGAGCTTTGTTTGGAGGTTTGCCACCATCATCATATAGCCAAAACGTGGGAATGGTAGCTATGAACAAAGTAATAAGTAGATTTGTGCTTGGAATGGCTGGTATATTTATGTTATTGTCGGGGTTTGTACCTAAATTTGGTGCATTAATGACTACTATACCATATTCTGTTTTAGGAGGAGCTACAATATCTATATTTAGTATGATAACAATGACAGGGATAAAGTTAATTATTACAGAAGAGTTGTCATCAAGAAATATTACTATTGTTGGTTTGGCAATTGCTCTAGGAATGGGAATAACATCAGTCCCAGCAGCCCAAGAGGCATTTCCTTCATTTGTAAAATTGGTATTTGGAGAATCTCCAATAGTAATTGCTACACTAGTTGCATTCGTTTTAAATCTAATAATACCAAATAAAAGTCTAGAGGATGAAGCTAAAGAAAGAGCTGTTATGGAAGAGACTAATTAAGACATAATAATTTGAAAGGGTTGTTTAAATCATTTATTATGAGATTGTTAGATTGTTTTTGATAGCTATTCATTTTAATAAAAAATTTAACAAATAAATATATACCAGGCAATTAATGTTTATTCAAATAGGAAATCGGGGAGGGAATATTTGCAAGTTTGTTAATTTTTTATAAAAATAGCTCAGTTTAGCTGTGTTTATCGGTTGAGCAATAAATTCATGGTCATAAAAATATTTATAGAAAATATTTAGTCAAGATATTTATGTATGGGAGGATTTATTTTATGAAAACACGTAATACTTCAAAATATGATGTCGATGGGATACCACCACTAAAGGAATCAATACCTTTAGCTTTGCAACATCTATTGGCAATGATAGTAGGAAATATGGTACCTGCGATATTAATAGCAAACGTGGTAGGACTTAACCAGGGGCAAGCAACAATGTTGATTCAGGGCTCTATGTTAGCAGCAGGTTTGGCAACGTTTTTACAATTATATCCAATACCTTTATTTAAAGGATTTAAGTTAGGTTCAAGATTACCCGTAATGATGGGAATGAGTTATGTATTTTTAGGAGCATGTCTTTCAGTAGCAGCTAAAGATGGTTTAGCCGCTCTATTCGGAGCACAGATTGCTGCTGGGGTAATCGTATTCTTTGTAGGATTTGGAGTTAAGAAAATTAGACATATATTCACTTCAATAGTTTCTGGAACTATAATAGCATGTATGGGACTTGGATTATTTGCAACAGCTATAAAGAATTTAGCTGGCGGAGAAGGTGCACAAACGTTTGGAAATCCAATAAACTTTGCAGTGGGAATTATAGTTGCTTTTGTAATAATAATGATAAATAAATACGGTAAAGGTCTAGTAAAAAATTCTTCAATATTAATAGGAATATTAGTAGGTTATGCTATATCTTTAGTTTTAGGATTAGTTGATTTCTCAGCAGTTCAAGGAGCATCTATAGTAT
Source organism: Clostridioides sp. ES-S-0108-01 (assembly GCF_020662285.1). NCBI lineage: Bacteria > Bacillati > Bacillota > Clostridia > Peptostreptococcales > Peptostreptococcaceae > Clostridioides > Clostridioides sp. ES-S-0108-01. The sequence continues at coordinate 461,547 of NZ_JADGMN010000001.1, forward strand.
CTTTACCAACACCAGCGGCTTTCGGATTGGAGTTTAGACCAGAGTTAATAGTAATGTTTACTATTATTTACATAATAGGTATAGCTGACATGATGGGTGCATGTACAATAGCTACAATAGGAGCAATGGATAGAGAGGTAACTGATGAAGAGTTATCATCAGTTGTTTTAGGAAATTCTGTAACTTCTATAATTTCGTCATTATTTGCAGCTCTTCCAACTGGAGTATTTAGCCAAAATACAGTAATTGTATCTATGAATAAAGTTACAAGTAGATTTGTAATAGCACTAGGTGCACTTGTATTATTACTAGCAGGAATATCTCCAGCACTAGGAGCAATAATGACAACTATACCATCTTGTGTTGTTGGAGGAGCAACTTTAGTAGTGTTCTCATCAATAGCAATGTCTGGTTTTTCCATTATGAGTATGGATGGATTTACTGAAGAAAACAATCTTATAGCAGGTGTATCTATAGCAACAAGTATAGGTCTTACAACTGCTCCACAAGTTTTAGACCAATTTCCAGCAACAGTTGGAACTGTCCTTGGAGGTTCAAGTATAGTTTCTGGAGCAATAGTAGCTATATTACTTCAAACATTATTTAAATTAAAGTCAAGTAAAAATGCTGAAAACGTTACTTCAAATTTTGAGGAAAATATTGGATAAATGTATTAGATATGATATGAGAAAGCCATATGATAAAATGTTGTAATGAAAGTATTCGAAGGGGGATTTAAGATGATTGATATACTAATAAAAAATGCAATAATTGTTACAGTTAATAAAGATAGAGAAGTCATATTCGATGGAGCAATAGCTATTCAAGGTGATAGAATAGTGGATATAGGAAATACCGCTGATATTGAACCTAAGTATCTCAATGCTAAAAAGATTATAGATGCTAATGGAAAAGTGATATTCCCTGGTTTTATAAATACTCATAATCACCTATTCCAAGTATTATTAAAAGGTTTAGGCGATGATATGGCACTGCATGAGTGGTTAAATACAATGATGTTTCCATCAGCAAAATTCTTAACAGAACAAGATACTTATGATGCTGCAATGCTTGGATGTATGGAAGGTTTAAAAAGTGGTATAACTACAATGGTTGATTATATGCATACACATAATAGACCAGGGCTTACAGATGGAATAGTAAAAGCATATAAAGATTTAGGTATAAGAGGAGTTGTAGGTAGAGGCTGTATAGATTTAGGTATTCATAAAGAGCTTATAGAAGATGTGGAAACGGTTGAAAAAGATTTGAGAAGGGTATTTGAAAAATATCATAATTCAGAAAACGGAAGAATAAAAATCTGTGTAGCACCTTCTTCAATGTGGGCTATATCTGAAGAAATGGGTAAGATGCTTTGGAATATAGTTAAAGAATATGACTCGTATTTTACAGTTCATATATCTGAAACAGAATTTGCAAGAACAGCAACAAAGGATATACATGGAGAAATCGATATAAAATTGCTTGAAAAATGGGGCATAGTAGGTCCAGAAGTTGTAGCAGTACATTGTGTATGTATAACTGATGAGGACATGGAAATGCTTAAAAAGTATGACATAAAAGTTTCTCATAATGTAGCAAGTAATATGTATCTTGCCTCTGGTGTCGCACCTGTTCCAGAAATGTTAAAAAAAGGCATAAATGTAAGTTTAGGTCTTGATGGTGCAGCAAGTAATAATGCACAAGATATGGTAGAGCTTATGAAACTAACAGCTTTACAACATAAAGTAAATAATTGTGACCCTCTTGCAATTTCTGCAGAGAAAGTTCTTGAAATGGCGACAATAGAGGGAGCAAGAACTCTTAGAATGGAAGATGAAATAGGTTCTTTGGAGATTGGAAAAAAAGCTGACTTAGTAATATTTAACTCAATGCTTTCTCCAAAATCAATACCTCTTCACAATCCTGTATCAACTTTGGTATACTCAGCCAGTATGCATAATGTAGAAAGTGTTTTAGTTGATGGAAATATAGTGCTTGAAGATGGAAAAGTAACTACAATCGAAAGTGAAGAACAAGTATTACTTAATGCACAACATGCAGCAGAAGAATTATGTAAGAGAGCTAATGTAACTAATAGAATGGAAGGACATAAGTGGAATAGCTTATACTAATATTAAAATGAGATTGTAATAATATTCTATTACAACATTAGTTTATCTGTAGGAGGAGAAAATGGAAAAAATAAAATTAAATATTAATGATTACATGTATGAAGTAGAAGTTGAAAAGAATGAAACTCTTTTACATGTACTTCGTGAAAAATTAAATCTAACTGGAGCGAAACAAGGTTGTAATAGTGGCAGTTGCGGAGCATGTAAAGTTTTGATAGATGGTGTTGACATAAAATCTTGTAAACTTTTTGCAAGAAACTGTGAAGGTAAAGTTATATACACTATAGAAAGTTTTGCTAATGGAGAAAATCTTCATCCAATACAAGAAGCTTTTATAGAGGTTGGAGCTGTACAATGTGGATATTGTACTCCTGGTATGATTATAACAACACAAGCTCTTTTAAATAGAAATGCATCTCCTAATGAGGATGAAATTAGAGAGGCTTTTAAGGAAAATCTCTGTAGATGCACAGGATATGTAAAAATTATAGAAGCTGTAAAATTATCTGCAGCTAGATTAGGGGGTAGATAATTATGGAAAAGGTGATAGGAAAATCATACCCTCTAAAAGATGCAGCTTTAAAAGTTACTGGTCAAATGAAATATGTGGCTGATATGAAACCACAAAATGTACTTCATGCTAAAATGCTTTTAAGCCCTGTAGCACATGCAAAGATAAAAAGTATAGATACAAGTGAAGCTGAGAAAGTAGTGGGTGTTAGGGCTATAGCCACTCATCTTAATACATCACAAAGAAAATACAATGGTTCTTTAAGATTTTATGAGCATAATATACCTGAAAATGAAGTTATTTTTTCAGATACAGTTAGATTTGTTGGTGACCGTGTTGCAGCAGTTGCAGCGGAAACACTAGAAATAGCAGAAAGAGCTGTAAAACTTATAAAGGTTGAATATGAAGAGTTACCAGCTGTATTTACTATACAAGATGCAATAAAAGAAGATGCCATATGTATACATGGAGATTCAAACATAGTTTCACAAAATAATATAAATGGAGGAGATGTAGAAAAAGGCTTCAAAGAATGTGACTATATATTTGAAGATGAATACTCTACTCCAGCGATACATCATAGTGCAATAGAGACTCATAGTGTAATTGCACACTATGATTATAATGATAAATTAACTGTACATACACCTTGCCAAAATACATTTGGATTTAGAATAATATTGTCTCAAATTTTTGGGATGTCGTTAAATAAAGTAAGAGTTATAAGACCTGCTATTGGAGGTTCATTTGGTGGAAAATTAGAACTTACAATTGAACCAGTAGCAGCTGCATTGTCAAAAATGACGAGAAGACCAGTTAAAATGGTTCTCACAAGAAAAGAATCTATGATATCAACAAGAACTCGTCATGGGTCTTTTGTAAAATTAAAAACTGGTGTAAATAAAGATGGAGAAGTAATAGCACAAGATATAAAAATATATACAAATACAGGAGCATATGCATCAAGTGCTTTAAATGTTATAGGAGCACTTAGTCATAAAGTGTTTAAAGTTTATAAAATACCAAATATAAAGTTTACTGGAATGCCTGTATATACAAATACACCAATTGCAGGAGCTATGAGAGGCTATGGTTCACCTCAAATATTTATGGCTCAACAAGCTCAATTTGCGAAGATAGCTAAGGAAATAGGGATGGATTTGGTTGACTTCCAAAATAAAAATGCTGTAGAACCAGATGGTGTTGATATAATTTTCCATGGTTCTCTTGGAAATCCTAGAGTATTGGATTGTATAGAGCAAGGCAAGAAGATGTTTAAGTGGGATGAGAAGAAAAAACTTCCAAAAGAAGAAGGAAAGTATTTAAGAGGTATAGGTATGGCAATAGGTGCACATGGTAATGGAGTTTTTGGTGCACATAGAGATGTTGTCACATTGACTCTTAAATTAAATGAAGATGGTACATTGACACTACTTACAGGAGCACATGATATGGGTAATGGTGTTGTAACTATGCAAACAATGATGGTAGCTGAAGTTTTAGGAATAACACCTGATAAAGTTGATACATTTGAAACTGATACTGATGCATGTACATTCAACCTTGGTGACTATGCAAGTAGAGGGGTATTTGTAGAAGGTGGAGGAGCTAAAAAGACAGCAGAAAAATTAAAGACACTTATATTAGAAGAAGCAGAAAAATTACTTGAAACATCAAAAGAAGAGTTATATCTAGATGGTGGATATGTAATTAGTAAACTTAATGAAAATATAAAAGCATCACTTTCTGATGTTGCAGTATATAGTCAAAGTAAATCATTAAGAGAGTTAACTGTTGTTGAAGACTATTCTTCACCAGCTGGACGCACTTCTTATGGTGTACATTTTGCTGAAGTCTTAGTGGATAAAGAAACTAAGGATATAAAAGTAGTTGATTTTGTAGCTGTACATGATGTTGGTAGAGTTATAAATCCTCTAAATTTAGAAGGTCAATTAGAAGGTGGAATTCATATGGGTCTAGGATATGCACTTAGTGAAGAGTTGGCATTTGATGAGCAAGGTAGACCTAAGGCTACTGATTTTAAAACGTATAAATTATTTAGAACTGTAGATATGCCAAAGTGTCAAATTGCATTTGTAAATGGTTATGAAAAAGCTGGACCTTTTGGTGGTAAAAGTATTGGAGAATGTGCTGTTGTGCCAGTTGCACCAGCTGTCGCAAATGCAGTATATAATGCAACTGATGTAGAAATACATTCATTACCAATAAAATTAAAATAATAGAAGTTAAAGTAGAAATAACAATTTATTGTATTTGTAAATGATAATAAAAATAGATTTATTTGATGAGGAGATATTGCTATGGCAAAGATATTAGGTATTTGTGGAAGTCCACGTAAAGGAGCAACAGAATATGCAGTATTAGAAGCTTTGAAAGAAGCAGAAACTATACCTGGTATAGAAACAGAGTATTGGTCAGTTAGAGGGAAAAAAATAAGCCCTTGTGTACATTGTGATGCATGTATAAGAAAAGAAACTATGTGTATCATAAAAGATGATATACAAGAATTAGAGCAAAAAATATTGGAGGCAGATGGAATTATAGTAGGTTCTCCGGTTTATGATATGAATATAACTGCTCAACTTACAGCAGTATTTAATAGACTTCGTCCAATGTATTTAGTTCATCCAGGAAAACTTCAAAATAAGATTGGGGCAGCTATAACTACTGGTGGAACTAGATATGGTGGCCAAGAATTGACAAAACTTCCTATAATAAATTTCTTCCTAATGCATGAAATGTTAGTATCTGGAGGTTTAGGTGGATGCTATATAGGTGGTACAATATGGAGTAAAGATGGAAAAGCAAAAGGTGCCCAAGAGGACGAGACAGGTATGGATACTGTAAGAAGACTTGGAAAAGGTGCTGCAGAAGCTGTTATGGTTTCTAAGTTTGGTCTTGAAAAATGGAATGTTGTAAAAGAAGAGTTAAATGTTAAAAAGGATGAGAAATCTCCTCTTAGAGACCACTAGAAACTTATTATATTATTGATTATTAGATGTATAAAAATAGTGATGTAATCTGTTATTGCATCACTATTTTATGTTTTAGTTTAGATTTTGTAAGTTTTATATTAAAAAATATACAGACAAAGTGTTTTAAGATTTATTTTTAAATTTTAAAAATGAGAATTAAAAAGTGAGAAGATAAAAAAGGTTTTTCAATTATTAAATTCTGTAGACATTGTATCAGTCAAAGACAGAAGAGCAAAAATAATAAAAGCATTGCAGTTTCTATATTAAACAACTATAGAAAAATATCCAATATATATTTAGTGTTGGCATGTTAATTGCTAACATATTAAAGTATAAAAATTTAACAATAATTTGGAGGTATTTTAGATGTTAAAAGAGATTAAATGGAAAGTAAATAATTTGCCAAAGGGCGATAAGGAAAATTGTATCAAATTTTTAAATGAAGAAGAAATAACGAAGGTTAGAAACTTTCATAAAAGCTTTCCTCAATATAAAGAAACTCCACTAGTAAATCTAGAAGGTTTAGCAAAAAAATTAGGTGTTGCAGGAGTATATGTAAAAGATGAATCTTATAGATTTGGATTAAATGCATTTAAAGTTTTAGGTGGTTCTTATTCTATGGGTAAATATTTAGCCCAAAGATTAGATACAGATATATCTGAATTAGGATATGATAAATTGACTTCAGATGAAATAAAAGAGAAATTAGGAGAAATAACTTTCTTTACAGCTACAGATGGAAATCACGGTAGAGGAGTTGCTTGGACAGCTAATAAATTAGGTCAAAAATCTGTTGTATTAATGCCAAAAGGTTCTTCTGAATTTAGATTAAATAAAATTAAAGGAGAAGGAGCAGATGCTAGCATAACAGACTTAAACTATGATGATGCAGTAAGATTAGCTAATGATTATGCAGAAGCTGATGACCATGGAGTAATGGTTCAAGATACAGCATGGGATGGATATGAAGAAATACCAGCATGGATAATGCAAGGATATGGAACTATGGCTCAAGAAGCTATAGAGCAATTAAAAGAATATGGAGTAGATAGACCAACACACGTATTTGTGCAAGCAGGAGTTGGTTCACTTGCTGGTGCAGTTCAAGGATATGTTGCTTCAATATATGATGAATGCCCAATAACAGTAGTAGTAGAGGCTGATGAAGCTGACTGTTACTATAAATCAGCAGAAGCAGGAGATGGAAAGCCAAGATTTGTTGGTGGAGATATGCCAACTATAATGGCAGGACTTGCTTGTGGAGAACCAAATACTATAGGGTTTGAAGTATTAAAAAATCATGCAGCAGCATTTGTTTCAGCACCAGACTGGGTTTCTGCTAAAGGTATGAGAACATTAGGAAATCCTCTAAGAGGAGATGAAAAAGTAATTTCTGGAGAATCTGGAGCAGTTACAACTGGTCTTTTAATAGCGGCTATGGAAAGAGACGATTTAAAAGAGTTAAGAAAAGATTTAAAATTGGATGAAAATTCAAGAATACTTTTAATAAGTACAGAAGGAGATACTGACCCTGATAAATACAGAAGTATAGTTTGGGATGGAGAGTATCCAAGTATATAAGTAATTACTAAAATGTAATTATTAAATATTAGTTTACATATTTAGAAAATATATAAGTTCTAAAATTTAGAAGATATATAACATATAAAATGCATACATTATAAAAAATCTAGGGGGATAATGAAATGTTAAACGAACAAAGAAAGCAAGAAGTAACTGAAATATGTCAAAAATTAATTCAAAATCCTAGTTCTTCTGGAAACGAAGAAGGAGTTGTAAAAGCAATAGAAGAGTCTTTTGAAAGGTTAGGTTTTGATAGCTGGTCAAGAGATAAATATGGAAATATAGTAGGATGTATAAAAGGAAACAAACCAGGTAAAAAAATATTATTTGATGGACATATAGACACAGTTCCAGTTCCAGATGAAAGTAAATGGAGCGTTCCTCCTTTTGAAGGAAGAATAGTAGATGGAAAGATATATGGTAGAGGAACTTCTGACATGAAAGGTCAATATACAGCAATGATGTCAGCAGTTGCATACTTTGCAAAAGATACTAACAAAGATTTTGAAGGTGAATTATACGTAGCAGGAGTTGTTCACGAAGAAATATTCGAAGGAGTTTCAGCTAGAGAAATAAGTAAGGCTGTTCAACCTGATTATGTTGTAATAGGTGAATCTTCAGAATTAAATTTAAAGATTGGTCAAAGAGGTAGAGGAGAAATAGTAGTAGAGACTTTTGGTAAGCCAGCTCACTCTGCTAATCCAGAAAAAGGTGTAAATGCAGTTTATAAAATGGCTAATGTAATCCAAAAGATACAACAATTAGTACCTCCAACTCATACAGTTTTAGGTGATGGAATACTAGTTTTAACAGATATAAAATCTTCTCCATATCCAGGAGCTTCAGTAGTGCCAGATTACTGTAAAGCAACTTTTGACAGAAGATTATTAGTTGGAGAAACGAGAGAAGGAGTATTAGCTCCAATACAAGCATTACTAGATGAAATGATGAAAGAAGACAAAGAATTAAATGCAAAAGTTTCTTATGCAGTTGAAAAAGCCGATTGTTACACAGGAAATACTATAGAGAGTGAAAGATTTTTCCCAGGTTGGTTATATGATGAAGAAGATGAATTTGTTCAAGCAGCATATAAAGGATTAAAAGAAGCTGGAATAGATTCAGAAATAACTCAATACTCATTCTGTACAAATGGAAGCCACTATGCAGGTGAGGCTGGAATAAAAACTATAGGATTTGGTCCTTCTAAAGAAAATCTTGCTCATACAATAGATGAGTATATAGAACAAGAACAATTATTTATAGGAACAGAAGGTTACTATGGAATATTAAAATCTGTATATGGAAAATAATAGTTAGTTCACAATAAATTATTTAAATATATTCTAGAGGTGCTGGATATAGCACCTTTAGAAAATACTTTAAAGCTTAAAATTTAGGAGATATATATGGGAACAATACTAAGAGGTGGAACTATAATTACCTCTGATAAGACTTATATAAGTGATTTAAGGATAGAAGATGAAAAGATAGTTGAAATAGGAAATGATTTAGAAATAAATGATGATAAGGTTATTGATGCTACAGGTAAAATTGTAATTCCTGGTGGAATAGACACACATACTCATTTTGATATGAATGCAGGTTCTATTACAACTGCAGATAATTTTGAAACAGGAACAAGAGCAGCTATAGCTGGAGGAACTACTACAATACTAGATTTTGCAGAAGCCAATGAGGGGGAAAACCTACTGCAAGGTGTAGAAGCATATCATAAAAAAGCAAGTGGAAATTGTTATTGTGATTATGGTTTTCATATGACAATTACATGTTTAAATAAAGATACATTTAATCATATGGAAAAACTTATTTCGGATGGGATAGTATCTTTTAAGATGTATATGGCATATGATGGCATGAAAGTAGATGATGGAACAATATACAAGGTTTTAAAGAAAGCTAAAGATTTAGGTTGTATAGTTGAATTTCATTGTGAAAATGGCGATTTACTAGATGTATTGATAGAAGAAAATGTACAAAATGGTAATTTAGGAGCAAAATATCATCCACTTACAAGACCTAATATAGTTGAAAAAGAATCTGTTTCTAGACTTGCTGACATAACTCAATTATCTAATTCAAAATCTTATGTAGTACATCTAAGTTGTAAAGAGTCACTTGAAACTGTGAAAATTGCTAGAGAAAAAAATATAGATATGATAGTAGAAACATGTCCACAGTATCTATTATTGGAAGATAATTTATATGATAAGGATGGATTTGAAGGTGCTAAATATGTAATGTCTCCTCCTTTAAGAAAAAAAGAAGATATAAGTTATCTTTGGGAAGGATTAGCTAATGGGGATATTCAAACAGTTGGCACAGACCATTGTTCATTTAATTTTAAGGGACAAAAAGATTTGGGAATTGATGATTTTAGTAAGATACCAAATGGAGCACCTGGTGTTGAACACAGATTAGCCCTTTTATATACATATGGAGTCTTAGAAAATAGAATAAGTGCAAATAAGTTTGTGGAAGTTACCTCTACAAATGCTGCAAAAATATTTGGAATGTATCCTAAAAAAGGTGAGATAGCTGTAGGAAGCGATGCAGATATAGTTATTTTAAATACTAATAAAGAAGAAACAATTAGTTATAAAACTCAAAAACAAAATGTAGATTATACTCCATATGAGGGTTTTAAGATTAAATGTAAAGTTGAAGATGTATTTTTGAGAGGAAACCATGTAGTACAAAGTTGTAATATTAAAGAACAGTCAACAGGACAATATATTAAAAGAAAAATTATTAAATAATGCGGGGGGAAATAAGAATGATGGATATACTTATTAAGAATGCCATAATAGTAACTGTGAATAAAGAGAGAGAAGTTATTTTTGATGGGGCATTAGTAGTAAAAGATAACAAGATTGCTGATATTGGGAACTCTAAAGAAATAGAAAGTAAATATACAGATGTTAAAAAAGTGATAGATGCTAAAGGTAAAGTTTTATTCCCAGGTTTTATAAATACACATACTCATTTATTCCAAACTTTATTAAAAGGATTGGGAGATGATATGGTACTTAAAGATTGGTTAGAAACTATGACGTTTCCAGCAGCTAACTATTTAGAAGCAAAAGATACTTATGATGCTGCAATGCTTGGATGTATTGAAGGTCTTAGAAGTGGTATAACAACAATGGTTGACTATATGTATCCTCACAGCAAACCAGGTCTTTGTGATGGAATAATAGATGCTTATAAAGAATTAGGAATAAGAGGAATACTTGGAAGAGGATGTATGAATACAGGAGCTCAATTTGGAGTTCATCCTGGAATAATGCAAGATGTAGAAACAGTTGAAAAAGATGTAAGAAGATTATTTGAAAAACACCATAATACAGAAAATGGAAGAATCAAAATAGGAGTAGCTCCAGCAGCAATATGGTCAAATTCTCAAGAAATGCTTGAGATGTTATGGAGAATAACAAAAGAATATGATGATGCTTTATTTACAGTACATATATCAGAAACTCCTTTTGATAGAGAAGCAGCAAAAGAATTGCATGGTCAATATGACATAGATGTTTTAGAGAAATTAGGAATACTTGGACCAAATGTGCTTATGGTACATTGTGTATATTTAACTGAAAAAGATATGGAACTTGCTAAAAAATATGATATGAAAGTGTCTCATAATACAGCAAGTAATATGTACTTATCTTCAGGTGTTGCGCCAGTGCCAGAAATGCTTAAAAAAGGAATAACAGTTAGTTTAGGTGTAGATGGAGCTGCTAGTAATAACTCTCAAGATATGCTTGAGCTTATGAAATTGACAGCACTTCAACATAAAGTTAATAAGTGTGACCCATTAGCAATGTCAGCAGAAAAAGTTCTTGAGTTGGCAACTATAGATGGAGCAAGAGCTATTGGAATGGAAGATGAGATAGGTTCATTAGAGATAGGTAAAAAAGCTGATTTGCTAATATTCAATCCAATGCTTTCTCCAAAAGCAATACCTATGCATAATCCAGTATCTACATTAGTATATTCTTCTAGCATGAAAAATATAGAGAGTGTTATAGTAGATGGAAATATAATAATGGAAGATTCAAAAATATTAACAACTGATGAAGAAAAAGCATTGAAAGATGCTCAAGATACAGCTGAGAGACTTTGTGTAAGAGGGACTATAAAGAATAGAATGGAAGGTCATAAATGGAATAGCCTTTACTAATAAATGTGATTTTATTTATAAAGAAGTATAGTAAAAACTTTAGCTTAAAAATATGAGTTTTGAGGTGATTTATTTGATTATCAAATGTACTATAAATAATAAAGAAAAAGAATTAAGTATAAGACCAGATGACTTTTTAGCAGATACATTAAGAGAAAATGGATATGTAAGCGTTAAAAAAGGCTGTGATACAGGTTCATGTGGTTTGTGTACAGTAATGGTAAATAACAAGGCAGTGCTTTCTTGCAACTATCTTACTGCTAGAGTAGATGGTCAGCATATCACAACACTTGAAGGTGTCTTGGATGAAGCAAAGAAATTTGGGGATTTTCTTGCAGATGAAGGAGCTGACCAATGTGGATTTTGTGCTCCTGGATTTATAATGATGGTCTTAGCTATGAAAAGAGAGCTTCAAAATCCAACAGAAGAAGAAGTTATAGATTATGTAAATGGTAACCTTTGTAGATGTACAGGATATAAAGGTCAATTAAGAGCAATACATAAATATTTGAACACTTAAACTTTTAAGTGAAAATTAAATTGATATGGGGAGAGAATATGATAACTATAAAGGAATATGTAGTTCCAAAAAGTTTAGATGAAGCTTATGAACTGCTAATATCAAGAAAAAACAACATAATACTTGGAGGCTGCGGATTTTTAAAACTAGGTAGTAAAAATATTGGTTCAGCAATAGATTTAAAAGACTTAGCTTTAGATTATATAAATGAAACTGATGATAGCATATTAATTGGAGCAGATACAAGTTTAAGAACTTTAGAATTAAATAAGGTTATTAAAAATTACTGTAATGGAGTAATTTCAAACGCTGTTTCTAATATAGTAGGAGTTCAATTTAGAAGTGGAGCTAGAGTAGGAGCTAGCGTATTTGCTAAGTATGGATTTTCAGATTTAATACCTTCATTACTAGTAGTAGATGCAAAGGTTAAGTTATATAAAAAAGGGGTTATGAACTTAGCTGATTTTTTAGAAAGTGAGCTTGAAAAAGATATATTAATAGAAATTATATTACCTAAAAAGGATGCTATAGGTGTATTTGATTCTATAAGAAAATGTACAGGTGATTTTGCAGTATTAAATGGAGCAATGTTAAAAGAAGGAAATACTTATAAAATTGCAATAGGAGCTAGACCAAGAAGAGCAAAAATTGCCTATAAAGCAAGTGAAATACTAAGTTTAGAAAATGATATAGAAAAAGCTAGCGAAGTATCAAGTGAAGAACTTTCATTTGGAAGCAATATAAGAGGAAGTAAAGAATATAGAAAAGATATGGCAAAAGCCTTAGTAGTGAGAATGTATAATAGTATTGGGGGTGAGTGTGATGGTAAATAAAGAGGTAAGAAAAATAGATAGTGAAGCCATTGTTACTGGAAAACCAATATATACAGAAGATTTAATTTTTCATAAGGATGCTTTAACTATTAAGCTTCTTAGAAGTCCACATGCTTTTGCTAAGATAAAAAATATCGATATAAAAAATGCATTAAAAGTAAAAGGTGTAGTAGATATATTCACTTATAAAGATGTTCCAAATTATAGATATTCAATGGTTGGAGAGTCATATCCAGAAGCATCACCTCATGACCAGCTAATACTTGAAGATATAGTTAGATATGTAGGAGATGAAGTTGCTATAATAGCTGCTGAAGATGAAAGGTCTGCCATTAAAGCTATGAAACTTATAAAAGTTGAATATGAAGTAATGACTCCAATATTGGATGCAAGGGAATCAGAAGGAAATAAAATTTTGATACATGAAGAAGATGATTTATTTTGTCCATTTGACTTTGGATTAGATGCTACAAAAAACATAGTATCAAGAGAGAAAATGGGTAAGGGAGATGTAGAAAAAGAGTTTAAAGAGAGTGATGTAATAGTAGAACAATCTTATATGACTCAATCACAAGCACATTGTATGATGGAGACTCATAGAGCTTATACGTATATAGATACAAATGGTAGACTAGTAGTAACTTCTGCAAATCAATCAGCTTATCATATGAGAAGACAGGTTTCTAGAGCATTGGGAATACCTCTTTCAAAGGTAAGAGTAATAAAACCAAGAATAGGTGGAGGTTTTGGTGGAAAAAACATAGCTGTAACAGAGATATATGCGTCATTTGTAACTTGGATGACGAAAAGACCAGCAAAACTTGTTTATACTAGGGAAGAAACTTTTGCAATGACTAACACTAGACATCAGATGTTTTTTGATATAAAGGTTGGGGCAGATAGAGAAGGAAACATAAAAGCTATAGATATGAAAGCATTAAACAATACAGGTGCTTATGGTGATAATGGACCTTCTGTTTGCTCTGAATCAGGGCATAATGTACTTCCAACATATAATAATGTACCTGCAATAAAATTTGATGGAAGAACTGTATATACTAATTTAGTTCCAGGGGGAGCATTGAGAGGATATGGAGCAACTCAAGGTACGTTTGCACTTGATTGTGCAATCGATGAATTAGCACATAAACTTAACATGGACCCAACAGAAATAAAGTTGAAGAATATTATAAAAAAGCAAACTGAAGGCGGAATAATGAATTTTCCAATAAGAAGTTGTGCACTTGATGAATGTATAATTAGAGGTAAAAAACTTATTGGATGGGATGAAAAATATCCTGTCAGGGATATTGGAAACAATAAGGTAAGAGCTGTTGGAATGTCTGTGGGAACTCATGGTTCTGGTATAGCTAACATAGATATGGCAATAGTAAATATGAGAATGGACGAAGATGGTACTTATAAGTTGTTTTCTGGGTCTTCAGACTTAGGAACTGGTTCTGACACAATACTTGCACAAATAGCTGCAAAAGCATTGAATACATCTATTGACAGAATTTCCGTTTATACAGGAGATACAGATATGTGTCCATATGATACTGGTGCATATGCTTCTTGTACTACTTATGTAACTGGAAATGCTACAATAAAATCTGCTGAAAGTTTAAAACAGAAGATATTAAAAGTAGCACAGAAGAAACTCAATTTACCAATAGATGATTTAATACTATATGAAGACAGAGTTTGTTATAGTGAGGATGTAGAGAAATTTGTTTTATTAAGTGAATTAGGAAGAGAATCTGTTGGTGGTGGAAATCAAGAGGTTTTATATTCATCTGAATCTTATGGTATACAAGAAAGTGCTAAGCCATTCTTAGCAGGATTTGCTGAAATCGAGTTAGATAAAACAACAGGTGAGTTTAAAGTAATAAATTATGCTTGTTCTACTGATTGTGGGACAGTTATGAATCCTGCACTTGCTAGAATACAAGTTGAAGGTGGTGTAACTCAAGGTATAGGGCTTGCAATGTATGAAGACCCTAGACATGGTTCTGATGGAAAACTTCAGACTTCTAATCTATTGCAATACAAAGTTCCAACAAAAAAAGATATAGGAAATATATTTGTTGACTTTGTAGATAATTATGACCCAACAGGTCCATATGGGGCTAAATCTTTAGGGGAAATAGTTATTCATACACCTGCACCAGCAATAGCAAATGCAATATACAATGCCACAGGAGTCCGTATAAGAGAACTTCCTATAACTTCTGAGAAAGTTTATATGGCTATGAAAAAATTAAATCAGGGAGGTAAATAAATGATTGCTATAAAAAGTAAATACTTAATATCTTCTGCTGATGAAATATATACAAATTATGCTGTTGTAGTAGAAAATGACATTATAAAAGATATATTACCAAATGAAGAAGTTGAAATAAAATACAAAAATATTGAAGAAATAATAGATAAATCAGATGCTATAGTAATGCCAGGATTTGTAAATGGTCATATGCATCAATATGGAGTACTTTCTAGAGGAATACCAGCAAATGTACATTTTACTGATTTTGAGGGCTTCTTAAATGACTATTGGTGGCCATTTATAGAAAATAGAATAGGATTAAAAGAAGTAAAGGCGACAACTAAAGCATCAGCGATAGAACTTATAGAATCTGGTGTAGTAGCTTTTTGTGATACCTTAGAAGCTCCAAACACAGAGGTAGGAACTTTAATTGAGCAAGGTAAAATACTAGAAGAGATAGGAATGAAAGCGATTTTATCCCTGGAAAGCTGTGAGAGAATAAGCTATGAAAATGGACTTAGATGCTTAGATGAAAATTCTAATTTGATAAAGTGGAGCAGAGAAAATAGTAAATTAATAAATGGAATAATGTGTACTCATACAAGTTTTACATGTTCGGATAAATTTATTAAGAAAGCTAAAAATGAAGCAAAAAAATTAGATGCACCAATGCAATTCCATTTATGTGAGAGTATTTATGAACCAAACTATGCTGAAAAATATTTTGGTAAAAAAGCAGTTGACCACTATAATGATTTAGATATATTGGATGAAACTGTATTAGCCTCTCAGTGTGTAAAAGTGAGTGATGAAGAGATAGATATATTAAAAGAAAAAGGCGTAAAAGTGGTTCATATGCCTCTTAGTAACTGTGAAGTAGGTGGAGGTTTTTCTCCAGTACCAAAAATGATTAAAAAAGGCATAAAAGTAGCACTGGGTACTGATGGATATATAAATGATTTTTTTGAAGTTATGAGAGGTGCATTTTTAATGCATAAATCAGTTGAAGAAGATGCATCAGTAATGCCAGCAAATTTAGTATTTAAGATGGCAACAGAACATGGTGCTTATGTGTTAGGTCTTCAAAACTCTGGCAAAATAATAGCTGGTAATAAGGCTGATATAATAGTTATGGAAGATGAATTTAAAACTCCTATTACTCTTGATAATATATTTGACCAGATAGTAGTTCAAGGTAAAAAAGAATTTATATCAAATGTATACATAGATGGTAGACATATTTTAAAAGAAAAACAGTTAGTTGATTTAGATAAAAAGGCTATTATTAAAGAAATGAAAGAAGTTGCTTGTGAATTTTGGAAGTTTTAATGAATGTAAATATATATGAAAAGGGGAAGCAGATAATGTATAATTTTTTAGGTAAAGAATTAAAATCACCACTTATAATAGGCTCAGGCCCATTGACATATAGTGCAGCTGGATGTAAGATATTAAGCGATGCAGGAGCAGGGGCAGTTGTTACTAAGACTATAAGAAAAGAAAGAGCTATAAATCCAGCACCACATATGGTTAGAAATACAGCTAATGCTCTTTTAAATAATGAGAAATGGACAGATTTTGAGCCAGAGCAATGGATAGATTTTGAAATACCACAAATGAAAAGAGATGGAACTGTCTGTATAGCTTCAGTAGGTCATACAATTGAAGAAAGTAGTGAGTTAGTAGAAAAAGTTGCAAATGCAGGAGCTGACTTTATTGAATTAGTGTCTTATGACTATAGAGATTTGATACCAATGCTTAAAGATGCAAAGAAGAGAGTAAATATACCAGTAATAGTTAAACTTCCTCCTATGATAGATGAAATAGGAGATTTTGCTAAAAAATTAGAAGAAGCAGGAGCAGATGCAATAACTGCTTGTGATTCTGTAGGACCAGCATTTAGAATAGATATAGAAACAGGGCAACCTTTATTAGGGGGAAATGGAATAGGCTATTTAAGTGGAGAAACTATTAAACCAATAACTTTACAAAGAATATATGAAATAAAAAAACAGGTTAATATACCGATAATTGGATTAGGCGGATGTGTAAGTGGAGATGATGCCTTAGAAATGATTATGGCAGGTGCTGACTTTGTTGGTATATGTTCAGTAGTAATTTTAAAAGGTGCACAAGTAATATCTAAAATACATGATGATTTAAAATCTAATCTTAATAGATTAGGTTATAACACTATAGAAAATGCTTGCGGTATAGTACATAATCATATGGGAGATGTAAATGAAAGACTTAGTTTTGAATTTACTTATGATGAAGAAAAATGTACTAAATGTAAGATGTGTGAGAGAGTTTGTGCATATCAAGCAAGAAAATTAAATGATAATATGGAATTGAATGAAGAAGAGTGTAGATATTGTGGTCTTTGTATATCAGTTTGCAAACCAAAAGCACTTGGAAGAAAAATTTCATGTTCAGAGTTGAATGTATAGATTATCTTATAAAAATAAAACTTTAGATAAAAATAAGAAGGGCTATCTCAAAATAGAGATAAGCCTTTTTTATTATTGCCCTCATTTTTGTTTATTTGCAATTATTTTAGATATTAATTAGTTTTGAAGCAATCAAGTATGCTAATTTTTCTTAATTAAAATTTTAATAATTCTTATATATATGTTAACATTGTATAGCATTTGTATAAAATGTTATAATAATTAATAGGGATGGTGATGCAAGTGCAAGAGAAGATTTTAGAATTATTATATACTATAAATGAAGATGTAGTTAGTATAAAAAATGATATGTCAGAAGTAAAACAGGAAATAAATGTGTTAAAAGAAGATATGTCAGAAGTAAAACAAGAGATAAATATAATGAAAGAAGATATGTCAGAAGTAAAACAAGAGATAAATGTGTTAAAAGAAGATATGTCAGAAGTAAGACAAGAAATAACTGTAATGAAAGAAGACATGTCAGAAGTAAAACAAGAGATAAATGTGTTAAAAGAAGATATGTCAGAAGTAAGACAAGAGATAACTGTAATGAAAGAAGACATGTCAGAAGTAAGACAAGAAATAACTGTAATGAAAGAAGATATGTCAGAGGTAAAACAAGAGATAACTGTAATGAAAGAAGACATGTCAGAAGTAAGACAAGAAATAACTGTAATGAAAGAAGATATGTCAGAGGTAAAACAAGAGATAACTGTAATGAAAGAAGATATGTCAGAGGTAAAACAAGAGATAACTGTAATGAAAGAAGATATGTCAGAGGTAAAACAAGAGATAACTGTAATGAAAGAAGACATGTCAGAGGTAAAACAAGAGATAACTGTAATGAAAGAAGACATGTCAGAAGTAAGACAAGAAATAACTGTAATGAAAGAAGATATGTCAGAAGTAAGACAAGAAATAACTGTAATAAAAGAAGATGTCTCTGAAGTTAAATCAGAAATAAACTTTATGCAATATAAAATAAATAATATTAATGAAGATATGAATGGAATTAAGGAAGAAGTAGCCATAGCAAACGAAAAATTATATGGAATTGAAGTTAAGATTGATAGTCTAGAAAGTGAAGATAAATCAATGAAAGAGATACAGGTAGAACAGAATAATATTTTAGGAAGTTTATTACATAGTTCTGAGATAAATAAAGCTACTCATGATAATATGGAACATAACATGGCATATATAAAAGGAGATACTAATGCTATAAAAGAGGATGTAGCTGAAATAAGAAGAGATTTAAATTTAGTAGAGTTAGCTACTAGTAAAAATTGGAGTGATATTGTCAAGCTGAAATCCGTAAAATAGCATTTTTATTCACTAATTTATCATCCACAAACTAAGAATCTTATACAAAAGAATTTATAGTATTCTTACTATTTATTATAAATTTTAGAAATGAAAATAAAAAATTGAGAAAAGACCGTTAAAAAATTATTTTTTGGTCTTTTTTTATTTAATATAATTGATTTATAAAAATAAAACTTAAAATTTAAATGATAAAATGTGATAGAACGTTTGAAATAAGTAAAATTTTATCAATAAAAACATAAAAATTTTATGCTATGTAAATGTATACGAATATTGGCACTAAAATTGCTTTATAAAAATTATGAATGGTAATATGAATAAAATTTTTACTATAAAAATAATATTGCTATTTTACTTATAGATATTAATATCTATAAATAGATAGAAACTTGTATATTTTATGTTGCAGATACAAATATAGTAAAGGAGAGTACGCTGGTACAACTGAGATACATAGCTTATTAAGTTTTTCTGTCTTATGAGAATTATATTATAAAATATTCATAAATATTTTGAGTTTAAATTAAAAAATTATTTTATGCTTAGATTAATTGCTATTTAATTAATTTAATAACAAAAACAGTGAAAGAGTAAATAATATTATTTACAGGGGGTAAAGCAAAGTATATTAAATAAACTGTACTTTTAGCCCCGTACATAGAGAAATCTATGTAGGACACAACTTTAAAACCAGTAAATCCTAAAGCCTTACAACTACAATAAAAGATAGAAAGAAACTTTTATGAATGTGGTGAAAACCAGAAACAATAGTGAGGATGGTATACGGTGAGAGCCTAAGTACTTAAGAATGGACATTTGGTCGCCAAGCCTAGAAATAGGAAGGTCAAACGACTATCTCGAGAGAGAGTACACTATAAGCGATTGATAGTGGAAACGGGTTGCTCTTAACAGGTAATGCTGAAGATGAAGAAATAGTCTACGCTCATATGAAAGTATGAGGTCACTAAATTTAAAGTGACATCTATAAAGTAGCGTTTATAGGTAAATGTTTAAAACTTGAAGAATATAAATACTTATGAAAACTTATAACTTATAATGATTAAGATTGAAAGATTTAAACTAGATTAAATTTACTATAAAAAATTTATAGCTATAATACTCTTATGTTTGTAAAACATTGTATATAACATATACAAAATGAAAGAATAAGTTTACTTGTTAATAATTAAATTTATTGTATCTTTTTTTTGAGGTCAAAAACTTAAATATATACTGGAGTATAGTCAAGATTTATGAACGTCATTAGTTCAATATATTAGATTTTTAAGTATTTATATAATTCAATAAGTTTTATGTAACGGGAGTTTTTATTATGAAAGCAAAAAGTACATCAAAATTTGAATTAGACGGAATACCACCACTAAAGGAGGCAATTCCTTTAGGGTTACAACACTTAATGGCAATGGTAATAGGAAGTTGTTTACCTGCTATATTGGTTGCAAATGCAGCTGGACTTAATCATAAGATGTCAACGTTATTGATTCAAGCCGCATTAATTTTTGCAGGATTATCAACTTTATTACAATTATATCCAATACCTTTATTTAAAGGATTTAAATTGGGGGGAGGAATACCAGTTATAATGGGAGCTACAGCTATGTTTATAGGAGCTGGGGTATCTGTTGCAGGTAAGTATGGATTATCAGTCTTATTTGGTTCTCAAATAGTAGCTGGTATAGTAATAATTATAATTGGTTTTGGTCTTAGAAAAATACGATTTATATTTACTCCAGTCGTATCTGGAACGATAGTTGCATGTATGGGTCTTGGTCTTTTTCCAATAGCTATAAAAAACTTAGCTGGAGGTGTAGGCAATGAAACTTTTGGGAATTCAATTAATTTTATAGTTGGAATATCTGTATCTCTTATGATACTAGGATTAAATAAGTATGGAAAAGGATTATTTAAAGATGCGTCAATATTAGTTAGCATAATTTTTGGATACATTTTATCACTAATGTTAGGAATAGTAAATTTTTCTTCAATTCGAGAGTTTACTTTGATTGCACTTCCAAAACCACTTGCTTTTGGTCTAGATATAAGACTTGAAGTTGTAGTAATGTTTTCAATAATATATTTGGTTGAGATAGCTGATATTATGGGTGCTTGTACACTTTCGGCAGTAGGAGGGCTTAATAGACAAGTAACAGATGAGGAACTTTCTTCTGCTGTCTTAGGAAATGGAGTACTGTCTACAATAGGTGCATTATTTTCTGCAACTCCAATGGGGATGTTTGGTCAAAATTCTGCAATCGTTTCCAATACAAAGGTTGTAAGTAAATTTGTATTAGCTATTGGGGGAATTGGACTATTTTTGGCAGGAATATCGCCTTTATTAGCTAATTTAATCAGAACAATTCCTCCTTGTGTGGTTGGGGGAGCAACACTTGTTATATTTTCAACTCTTACAACATCTGGTTTAAGACTTGTTAGTATGGATGGATTCAATCAAGAAAATAGCATGATATTAGGTCTTTCTATGGCTTCTGGTATTGGATTTATGGTAGCTCCTCAAGTCCTTGAAAAATTTCCAAAGTTTATAGAAACGTTACTTGCAGATTCAAGTGTAGTTTCAGGAGCTATGGTAGCAATAATAATTCAAGCTTTATATATGGTAAAATTTCATAAAAATAAGAATGATAAGATTGAGGACAAAAATGAAAATTTATAATGTAAATAGTTAATATATGCGAATTAAACCTATTACAGTTATAGGTATAAATTAAAAGATTTATTAAAATTTCTGGGTTTAATAACCTAATGATAGGGGGATAAGATGATTACTATAAAAGAATATTCAGTTCCGCAGAGTTTAGAAGAAGCATATAAAATTTTAACTTCTAAAAAAAATAATGTTATTTTAGGTGGATGCGGATTTATAAAATTAAGCAACAAAAATATAGGAACAGCTATAGATTTAAAAGATATAAATCTAAACTATATAAAAGAAGATGAAAAAAATATTTTGATAGGTGCAGATACTTCTCTTAGAAGTTTGGAAATCGATAAAACTATTAAAAATTACTGTAGTGGAATACTTTCAAAAGCTGTTTCTCATATAGTTGGCGTTCAATTTAGACAAGGTGCTAGAATTGGTGCAAGTGTATTTTCAAAGTATGGTTTTTCTGATTTAATACCAGTACTTCTGGTTGTCGGGGCTAAGGTAAGATTATATAATAGAGGAATATTGGAGTTAAGTGAGTTTTTGGATAGTGAATTAAGTAAAGATATATTGGTTGAAGTGATACTACCAAAAAGAGATGCAATAGCCGTTTTTGATTCAATAAGAAAATGTACAGGAGATTTTTCTGTATTAAATTCAGCGATGCTAAAAGAAAATGATGCTTACAAAATAGCAATTGGTGCAAGACCTCAAAAAGCTAGATTAGCACTTGAAGCAAGTAGCATATTAAGTAAAGAAAAAGATATAGATAAGGCATCTACTATTGCAAGTAAGGAATTGACTTATGGAAGCAATATGAGAGCTAGTAGAGAGTACAGAATGGACATGGCAAGTGCATTAGTTAAAAGGATGTATAATGCTATTGAGGGAGGGAATAGATAATGATTAATAAGGGGATAAGAAAGATAGATAGTACAGCAATTGTCACAGGAAAACCTCTATATACTGAAGACCTTATTATGCATAAAGATGTTTTGACATTAAAATTGCTTAGAAGCCCACATGCTCATGCTAAGATAAAGAATA
Organism: Clostridioides sp. ES-S-0108-01; assembly: GCF_020662285.1. Taxonomy (NCBI): domain Bacteria; kingdom Bacillati; phylum Bacillota; class Clostridia; order Peptostreptococcales; family Peptostreptococcaceae; genus Clostridioides; species Clostridioides sp. ES-S-0108-01. Next base: position 484,099 of record NZ_JADGMN010000001.1, read on the forward strand.
TAGATACATCAAGAGCCGAAAAAATTCCAGGGGTTGTGGGTATTTATACGTATAAAGATGTACCACAAGTCAGATATTGTGTTCCAGGTCAAACAGAGCCAGAAGCATCTCCTTATGATAGAGTTTTGCTTGAAGATACAGTTAGATTTGTTGGGGATGAAGTAGCTTTAGTCGCAGCTGAAGATGAAAAAACAGCACTTAAAGCCTTAAAAATGATAAAGGTAGACTATGAAGTCTTAGAGCCTGTGTTTGATGCAAGAGAAGCAGAAGGAAATGAAGTTGTTATACATCCAGAAAAAGACATAGTAGAACCATACCCTTTTGGATTGGACGCAAAAAATAATATAGTATCAAAGGAATTTTTTGAATTTGGAGATGTTGAAGCTAAGCTTAAAGAAAGTGATTTTGTGGTTGAATCTTCATACAAAACCCAAAGTCAATCGCATTGCATGATGGAAACTCATAGGTCATATTCATATAAAGATATAAATGATAGAATTGTTGTAGTTTCATCACTACAATCACCACACAATGTAAAGAGAATACTTAGAAAAGTACTGGGTATACCATCTTCAAAAATAAGAGTAATTAAACCTAGAATAGGTGGTGGATTTGGAGGAAAGAATATAGCAGCAACAGATATATTCACTGCATTTGTTACTATGAAAACTGGTAGACCAGCAAAATTTGTATTTACAAGAAGTGAAACTTTTGTAGGTTCTAATAGTAGACATGAAATGTTTTTTGATGTTAGAGTTGGTGCAGATAAAGAAGGAAATTTAAAGGCAATAGAGTTAAAGTCATTAAACAATACAGGTGCTTACGGCGGGAATGGTGTGTCTGTTTCTTCAGAATCTGGACACAATACCTTGCCAATATATAATGATATTGATGCTGTTAGATTTGATGCTAGAACAGTATATACTAATAGGATACCAGCAGGAGCACTTAGAGGATATGGTGCTACACAGGGAATATTTGCAATAGATAGTGCTATTGATGAATTAGCACATAAGATTGGAATGGAACCACTTGAATTTAGAATTAAAAATATAATAGATAGATATACTAACGGAAAAGCAGCTGAAGACGAAATATTAAGTTGTGAGTTGAAACAATGTATAGAAAAGGGTAAGAAATTAATTAATTGGGATGATAAATATCCATGTAAAGATATAGGAAATAACAAAGTAAGAGCAGTAGGTATGGCAGTGGCAAATCATGGTTCTGGTATACCACGTGTAGATATGGCAACAGTGACTATCAGAATGGATGAAGATGGCACATACAAGCTATTATCTGGTCTTGCTGATTTAGGTCAAGGAGCTGATACAATTCAAGCACAAATTGCTGCTGAAGCTTTAAATACTACTGTAGATAGAATATCTATTTACACAGGTGATTCAGATTTGTGTCCATACGATACAGGAGCATTTGCTTCTTGTACGACAACGGTTACAGGAAATGCAACAATAAAGACAGCAAATAAATTAAAAGAGATATTGCTTTCAGTAGCAGAATCAAAGCTAGGATTTAAAAAAGAAGATTTAGAGTTGGGAAAAGACAGAGTTTTTGTTAAAAACGATAATAGTAAGTTTGTGTTATTAGAGGAATTGGGTAGAGAATCAGTTGGAGGTATAGGATTTGCTAGTGATGATGTACCAGTAGTTTTGGAAGCAACAGAATCCTTTGGTATGTTAAAAAAAATAAAACCATTTATAGCAGGATTTGCAGAGATAGAATTAGATAAAAGTACAGGTGAATATAAGGTAATAAATTTTGCATGTGTACCTGATTGTGGAACAGTTATAAATCCAACTCTGGCTAGAATACAAGTAGAAGGTGGAGTAATGATGGGGATAGGATTTGCAATGTATGAGGACCCTAGATTTGATAAAGATGGAAGATTGTTAACAGATAGTTTCTTACAGTATAAAGTTCCTACAAAAAAAGAAGTGGGAAATATATTGGTAGATTTTGCTGATAATTTCGACCCAGGAGGTCCTTATGGTGCTAAATCATTAGGCGAAATAGTTATACATACACCAGCACCAGCTATAGCAAATGCAATATTTAATGCTACTGGAGTTCGTATGAGAGAGCTTCCTATGACTTTTGAAAAAGTTTATATGGGTATTAAAAATAATAATAAACAATTATAATAAGTGACCTGGTATATAAAAATATGTAACTTTAAATTATTTTGTAAAATAAAGTAATTAAATGGACATTATATATGGTGTTTTGTAAAAATACCGTATATAATGTCTAGTAGAGTATATTCTAAAGGAGGTGAGTTCATGCCAAACAGAATAAAAAATATACACTATGGAACTCAGAGACAACAATTAAAAAACTTAACTAAAAAAGAATACCAAGCTCTACGAGAGATGTGCTTCTTAGCTAAGAACTTATATAATGTTGGTACATATAATGTCAGAAAGCATTATTTTAATCAAGGAGAACATCTCAATTATGAAGCCAATTATCATGTATGTAAAGAAAATGAGAATTATAAGCTTCTCAATAGTAATATAGCACAACAAATATTAAAAGAGGTTGATAGTTCATTTAAGTCATTTTTTGGGTTAATTAAATTAGCAAAAGAAGGAAAATATGATTTTAGAGGGATAAAGTCACCTAAATATTTGGATAAGGATGGTTTTTTTAGTATAATAATAGGTCAAATAAGAATTAAAGGAGATGGTACTCTAAATGTACCCATGTCTCCAGCGTTTAAAAAATTATATGGAAAAGTAAGCATAAAAGTTCCCCAAAATATATTAGAGAAAAAAATTAAAGAAATAAGAATAATACCTAAACATAAGGCTAGGTTCTTTGAAATTCAGTATTGTTATGAGATACCGAAATCAGAGGAAGTTTCAAATCAAAAAAATGCACTAGCTATAGACTTAGGTTTAGAAAACTTATGTACATGTGTTACCAATTTAGGTGATAGTTTTATCATAGATGGAAAAAGGCTCAAATCTGTGAATCAGTGGGCAAACAAACAGAATGATAAGATAGAGGCCTTAAAATTGAAAAAGAATATAACTGCAATTACAAGAAAACAATTTAAGGTCTGGAATAAAAGAAATAATCAAGTTAAAGACTATGTAAATAAAACTTGTTTTTACATAATTGATTATTGTGTAAAAAATAATATTGGTAATTTAATTGTAGGATATAATGCTAAGTTGGAAAAAAGTGATAATATGGAGAGGAAAATATATAGAAATTTTATAAGAATTCCATTTGGAGAGATAAAAGGAAAATTAGAATATCTGTGTAAAATAAAAAATATCAATTTTATTAGGCAAGAAGAAAGCTATACCAGTAAATCTGATTTTTTTGCTGATGATTTTCTACCTGATATAAATGTGGACAATGTGAAAAAATATGACTTTAAAGGGGAAAGAATAACACGTGGTCAGTACAAATCTAGTATTGGAATAGTTATAAATGCAGATGTAAATGCGAGTCTTAATATATTAAAAAAATCACAAGTAGTTAATTTATCTAATTTGCAGAATAATCCTCAAATATTAAAGCAACCACAAAGAGTAAGAATATCTTAATTATATTTAAAAGATAAACTGATAGCGTAAGCTTACAGCTTAGCGGCGAATTGGATCCGCCTTGTTGTTTACAACAGAATCTATTTACTTTCAAGTTTATGGAATTTCAAAAATCACTTTTACTAAAAAGGTTTAGCTATAAAAATTAAGAAATTATAAACTAGTTATAAGAGGTGAAAGTGTGGAACTGTCAAATATAATAGAAAAGAATGAAATAATAACTGTAGTTGGAGCAGGAGGAAAAACTTCATTTATAAACTATTTTGCAGATTTTTATAGAGATAAATTGAAAGTTCTCCTTACAACAACAACTAAAATATATGTACCAAGTGATTATGATAATATAATTATGACAATAGATGGAACTATTATTCCATCTATTTGTCATGGAATAACAGTCTGTGGTAGCTATATAAATAATGAAAATAAAGTAGTAGGTATTGATTCTTATATTTTGGATGAAATTGTAGACCAATTTGATTTAGCTTTAATAGAGGGAGATGGTTCAAAGAGAAAAAAACTTAAAGGTTGGAATGCTAAAGAACCGATAGTATACCATAAAACTACGAAAACTATAGGTATATTAGATATAACATCATTTGGAATGAATATTAATGAAGAGAATATACACAGAGTAGATATATTTAAAAAAATAGCAAATTTAGATACATGTAGTATTAGTAGCTCTACAGTAAGTCTAGAAAACTTAAAAAATATAGTATTAAATCCAAATGGATTATTTAAAAATTATTCTGGAAAAAGAGTATTATTTATTAATAAAGTTGAAAATGAAAAATATAAAAATTTAGCTATAAAATTAATAAAAAATATTAAGAAGTATGAAAGCGGAATAGAGATATTTTATGGAAGTATAAAACAAAAATTTTGTGTAAGATATTGAAGTATTAAAATAGTTTATATGATATTATATATATAGATAATATCAATAGTGATACTATAAAAATCATAGAACTATCAATATATTATAAATACTAAGGATGATATATATGATAAATGCAGTGATAATGGCATCAGGTTTTGCCAGAAGAATGGGAGCAAATAAGCTTTTATTAGATTATAAAGGCTGTTCTATAATAGAACATGTATTTAAAGCAGTTAGTAAGACTAATTTTCATCAAGTTGTAGTGGTAAGTCAATATGAAGAGGTTTTGTTATTGTGTAATAAATATGGTTTTGAATATATAGATAATAAAAATGCAAATATAGGTCAAAGTGAATCTATAAAATTGGGAGTTTTAAATAGCTCAAAATGTGATGGTTATATGTTCTTTGTAGGAGACCAGCCATTTATTGATAACTTATATATAGATAAAATTATAAACACTTTTAAATTAGATAGAGATTTTATAGTAATTCCAAGATACAAGGATATATGTGGAAATCCAGTTATATTCCCATATAGTAAAAGAGAAGAATTATTAAAACTTAAAGAAGATGAAAAAGGTAAAACTATTTTAAAAAGTTCATCAAAAATAAAGTACGTAGAAGTTCCTAAAGAAATGTTATTTGATATTGATACAAAAATGGACTACGAAAAAATTGGGGGTAAATTATGAAGCTAATAAAAACTATAGATGCTGTTGGACAAGTTTTATGTCATGACATAACTCAAATAATACCTGGAGAATTTAAAGGAAGAAAATTTAAAAAGGGTCACGTAGTAAAAGAAGAAGATATTCCAGTTTTATTATCTCTTGGTAAAGATAATTTGTATGTATGGGAAAAATCAGAAGGAATGATTCATGAAAATGAAGGTGCATTGTTTTTAAAAGAACTAACTGCTGGAGAAAATTTGGATTTTAGTGAAATAAAAGAAGGAAAGATAGACTTTATAGCAGCATGTGATGGTCTTTTAAAGATAGATGTTGATGCACTTTTTGATTTGAATTGTGTTGGTGAGATAATGATGGCTACTCTTCATAATAATTTTATAGTAAATAAGGGTTTAAAAGTAGCTGGAACAAGAGTGATACCTTTAGTTATAGATGAGAAAAAATTAGAAGATGCAAAAAAGGTAGTTGGTAATAGAAAAATAGTAAATGTAGTTCCTTTTAAGCCTAAAAAAGTAGGGATTGTTACTACTGGAAATGAAGTATTCTATAGCAGAATTGTTGATAAATTTGGACCAGTAATAGAAGAAAAAGTGAAAGGTTTTGGTTGTGAAGTTATAGGACAGACTATATGTCCAGATGATAAAGAAATTATAAAAAATGCAATAAAGGAATTTATAAGTCAAGGAGCAGAACTTATCTGTTGTACTGGTGGTATGAGTGTAGACCCAGATGATGTTACGCCAACAGCCATAAAAGAAACTGGAGCTGATTTAGTAACATATGGGTCACCGATATTACCAGGAGCTATGTTTTTACTTGCTTATTATGGAGAAGTTCCAATTATGGGTATACCGGGGTGTGCAATGTATCATAAAACTACAGTATTTGATATAGTTTTATCTAGAATTTTGATTGATGAAAAACTTGATAAGTATGATATAGCTAAATACGGTCATGGTGGTCTTTGTATGAACTGTGATGTATGTACTTACCCAGCATGTAATTTTGCTAAAATATAAATCTATTAAAAAAGAGTATTTACAAATTAAGTACTCTTTTTAAATATGAAACAAAATAAACAAATGATATTTTAAGAAAAGTATAATTTATTTAGAAGTTGTAATAATTTATTTTCAATATGTAAAAGAATGAATAAAGTTGCAATTTGATTTCTTTATAAGTATAATATAATAGATTGTTAATTTTTATAAATTTACAATTTTTAGTATTATTTTAATAAATATTTCACAACTTTAGTATAAAAAATATACTATTTACGTGATAATAGATAATAAAAATGTTATCAAAATTTTATGATAAAATAAATTATGAGCAAAAAGAAAGGAAAATATATTAATGTTACAAGTTACAGGTGTTGGACTTAGATTTGGTGATAAGGAACTATTTAAAGATGTCAACTTAAAATTCACTAAAGGTAATTGCTACGGAATAATAGGAGCCAATGGTGCGGGAAAATCTACTTTTTTAAAAATATTATCAGGAGAAATAGAACCAAATACAGGTAGTATATCTATAACTGATAAAGAAAGAATGTCAGTTTTAAAACAGGACCACTTTGAATATGAAGAAGAAACTGTTTTAAACGTTGTTATAAGAGGGCATGAGAGACTTTGGAACATAATGAAAGAAAAAGATGTACTATATATGAAGGAAGATTTTAACGAAGAAGATGGGATAAAAGCTGCTGAACTTGAAGGTGAATTTGCAGAACTTGACGGATGGGATGCAGAAACTAACGCTGAGAAAATACTTATGGGTCTTGGTATAACTAAAGATATGCATTACAAACAAATGAAAGAATTAGTTGGTGGAGAAAAGGTTAAGGTATTGCTAGCACAATCACTTTTTGGTAAGCCTGAAATACTATTAATGGACGAGCCTACAAACCATTTGGATTTTAAATCAATAAACTGGTTAAATAATTTTATAATGGATTTAGAAGAATCTATAGTTATAATAGTATCACATGATAGACATTTCCTAAATCAAATATGTACTAATATAGTTGATGTAGACTTTGGTAAAATACAAATGTATGTTGGAAACTATGATTTCTGGTATGAGTCAAGTCAATTGGCTTTACAACTGGCTAAGGACCAAAATAAAAAGACTGAAGAAAAGATAGCTCAATTAAAGGAATTTATAGCTAGATTTAGTTCTAATGCTTCAAAGGCTAAACAAGCAACATCAAGAAAGAAACAGTTAGAGAAATTAGAAGTTGAAGATATACAACCATCAAGAAGAAGATATCCATATGTAGGATTTACACCTGCAAGAGAAATTGGGAATGAAGTTTTAGAAGTACACAATTTAACTAAAACTATAGATGGAGTTAAGGTTCTTGATAATGTATCATTTAGATTGGATAGAGATGATAAAGTAGTATTTATGGGTGATGAAATAGCTACTACTGCACTTTTCAACATAGTTATGGGAGAGCTTGAACCAGACAGTGGAGAATATAAATGGGGAGTAACTACTTCTCAAGATTATCTTCCAAAGAATCATAACAAGTTTTTTGATGGAGTAGAATATTCTTTAGTTGACTGGCTTAGACAGTTCTCTGAAGAAAAAAGTGAAAGTTTTATAAGAGGATTTTTAGGTAGAATGCTATTCTCTGGTGAAGAAGCGTTAAAAGAAGCTCAAGTTATATCTGGAGGAGAAAAGGTTAGATGTATGCTTAGTAAGCTGATGCTTTCAAATGCAAATGTACTTGTACTAGATGACCCTACTAATCACCTAGACCTAGAAAGCATAACTTCTGTTAATAAAGGTCTTGAAAAGTTCCCAGGAGTGCTTTTATTTACTTCTCATGACCATGAGTTTATATCTACTATAGCAAATAGAATTATAGAGATAACTCCAAATGGAATAATGGATAGAAAGATGGACTTTGATGAGTATTTAGAAAGTAAGGAAATACAAGACCAATTAGCTAAAATGTATGGAAAAGATAAATAAATTACTCTAGTTATTAATCTTGAATTTAATATAGAATCCGTTTAAAAGTATCTTACATGTTATATAAGCTAGAAAGTTATATATTGATTTTCTAGCTTATAAAAAATAACAAGGAGGTACTTTTTTTATGAAATTAAAATATGCAATAGAGGAGTTTTTATTAGAATTAAATATAAGAGGAGTAAGTGATATAATTACATAGTCTACTAAATAAATTAAACTGTAGAAGTATTATATATGATGATATAGATAATAATAAAAATAGTGTAGAATTATTGTTCTAAAAAAGTATTTTAGAAGAGATAATTATGTTAAAGTAACCTAACTCTAGAGTTAACAAGAAAAGGAGAGCATAGTAGTATGTCAATTAAGAAACAAATTCCGTATGATGAAGGCTTAGATAATACTCTTAATTTATTACAGGAAGGATATTTATTTATTAAAAACAGAGTTAGTCAGTATCAATCTGATATATTTGAGACTCATCTACTTGGACAAAAAGTGATTTGCATGACTGGAGAAGAGTCTGCAAAAATTTTTTATGATTCAGAACTTTTTTATAGAAATGGTGCAACACCTAAGAGAGTACAGAAAACATTATTTGGAGTTGGAGCTATTCAGTCTATGGATGGAGAAGCTCATATTCATAGAAAGAATTTATTCATGTCATTGATGACTTCATCACATCAAAATCAACTTGCTAAACTTACAATGGAGAAGCTTAAAAATTCTATTAAAATTTGGGAAAATGAAGAGCAGATTATTATTTTTGATGAACTAAATGAAATATTATGTAGAGTAGCCTGTCAATGGGCTGGAGTTCCGTTAAAAGAATCTGAAACAAAAAAATTAGCAAAAGAATTTAGTTCAATGATTGATGCATTTGGTGCTGTTGGGATTAGGCACTTGAAAGGAAGAAGATTTAGAACTAAATCAGAAGAGTGGATAAAAGATATCATAGAAAAGGTACGGTTAGGCGAGATTAAAGCAGAAGAAGGAACAGCACTTCATGCTATGGCTTTTTATAGAGATTTGAATGGAAATCAGTTAGATAGTCATATGGCTGGAGTAGAGCTTATTAATGTACTACGTCCTATTGTTGCTATTTCAACCTTTATTACATTTTCAGCTTTAGCACTACATGAGTATCCAGAATGTAGGGAGAAGCTCTTAACTAGAGATAGTAATGAACTTAAAATGTTTGTACAGGAGGTTAGACGCTACTATCCATTTACACCTTTTTTAGGTGCAAGAGTTAAGAAAGACTTTATCTGGAATAAGTGTGAATTTAAAGAAGGAACACTTGTGCTACTTGATGTTTATGGTATGAATCATGACTCTAGAATATGGAATAATCCTGATAATTTTTTGCCAGAGCGTTTTAGAGAGAGAAAGGATAACTTGTTTGATTTTATTCCTCAAGGTGGAGGAAATCCTGCTAAAGGACATCGATGTCCAGGAGAAGGGATTACTATCGAAATCATGAAGTCTAGTTTGGATTTTCTTGTAAATAAGATTGAATATGATGTACCAAATCAGAACCTAAATTATAATCTAAGTAGGATACCTACGCTTCCTGAAAGTAAATTTATAATAAATAATATTAGAAGAAAGATTTAAAATTGTAACTAAATAGTGCAAATAAGTGTAGTTTATCCTAGCAATTCTATGGTTTGTAAAATTAGAATAGTTTTAAGGTATTAGTATAAAAGTAAGAAAAAATTATAGAAGAGTGAATGTCTCCAAATCAAAATTGTTCCTCTACATTGGGTCAACTTGCAATAAAGTTTGGAGACATAGTACTCAAAAATTATAATTTTAGATTGCAATTATAATAATTAAAAAGTCTAAATTCAAATATAGTGTTAATTAGTGTTAAATAGACTTTCAGAAATTTTGTCAGAAGCTTCTTTATCCATTTCCTTAAGTACATGAGAATAAATATTTAAAGTAGTATTTATATTTGAGTGCCCAACTCTTTCAGATATAACCTTTATCGGTACTTTAGAATTTATGAGTAAAGTAACATGTGAATGTCTTAAATCATGAAATCTAATATGAGGTAAGTCATTCTTTTCTAAAAATCTTTTAAATCTTTTACTCATAACGTCTTCAGCAATAGGTTCACATTTCTTATTAAAAAACAACAAATTACTATTATTTCTAATAGAAGATTTTAATAAATTTTTATTCTGTTTTATTTTATATTCTTTTAATAAAGACATTAATTCTTTTGGAGCAGATATTTTTCTTATAGAGTTTTCTGTCTTTGGTTCCTTGAGAATCACAGAACCATTAATTCGTGAAGTTATCTTATTTACTGTTATTGTATTTTCTTCAAAATCAATACTATCCCAAGTTAGACCTAAAATTTCTGAAATTCTAAGACCTAATCCAATGGCCAAATTAATAGGTAATTCCATATCTGTATTTTTTACTAATTCTAATAATTTTATCATTTGTTCTCTATCATAAATTTCATTTTTAAATTTTTTATACCTTGGAGTCTCTATATTATCCATAACATTTTCTTTTATTAATTTGAGCCTATAAGCTCTTTTTATTGCAAGTTTCAATATATTTATATGAATCTTAATTGACTGAGGATTTAGTTTATAAGAAAGTTTATCTATGTAATTTTGTATGTGAATAGGATGTAAGTCTTGTATTTTATATTTCCCAATAGATGGATTAATATAATTCTTACAAATACTAACATAGCTATTGTATGTAGATAAAGATATATTTTCACTATATTTATTTAGAAAATCTAATAGAAATTCTGAGACTGTAATTTCATTTGGAACTAAAAAACCTTCCTTATATAAGCTTTCTTTTACCTCATTTAATCTTTTACTTGCTTCTCTTTTTTTATCAAAAGTACCCATATTTTTTTGTTTTCTTTTGCCTGTTTCTTCATCTATAAATTCCAGGTAAACAACATAATTTTTATTTCTTTTTCTAATAAATGCATTCATATACAACCCACCAATCAAAATTTTATACATTTATTATAACATATATATACTTAAAAATAGTTTTAGAAATAGAGTTACATTCATTTTAATATATTGTATATATTTATTACAAAAACGTATATATTACGTCAAATATTAGAATTTTAATTTAATAATCTGTTATACTTATATAAAAGATACTTATTTTTATATTAATAGATTGTGTGTTTGATTTATATTAAAAATATAAGTTTTTTATATTAATAAAATTGGATTGGATATTTTAAATAAAACCTTTGACTCTAAAAGTCTATTAATATAATATTTAATTATGTAGAAGTTTGAGAGGAGTGTAAAATCATATGACTATTACTAAGATACCACCAGCAGAATTAAAAGTCATGAAATTTATTTGGAGTTCAGATTTTACTGTAGCATCAAAAGATGTAATTGAAGCTATGGAAAAACTATATGATTGGAAGCAAACTACAACACTAACACTTTTATCAAGATTAGTAAATAAGCAATTCTTAAGTGCGAGAAAGATTGATAGACATACACATTATACAGTTCTTATTGAAGAAGAAGAGTATTTACATTTTGAAACAAAAACTTTTTTAGATAATATGCATGGAAGTTCTATTGAGAGTTTTATGAAATCTTTGTTCAAGAAGGGGGTAAATGAAAAAGAATTGAATTCTGTTGAAAAATGGGTTAAAGATATTAAAAAAGATGAATAATTTGGTGTAATTAATTATCATAAAATAAATAGTTTTTACAATAATTGGTCAAATAAATCAAATATAAAGTTTTATGTAAAATTTGTAATTTTTTATTAGTATTTTTATCTTACTATTATAATATTAACACAATAAGTTTGATATAAAATCAAACCTATTAGAATTTAGTTTATATTAGATTTGTGGTTAATATTATTCTAACTTGGCATTGTATACGAATTTAAAAGTAAAAATTTTTGTATGTTAATCATGTAAATTAATTATTTTAGATACAAAAGGCATAATTTTGTTTTTGTTTTAATTATTTTTAGAGTAAGGTCAGTATACAATAGATTGTATTAAATATGTTTATATTTATAAATTTGAGATAAATGTTGAGATATATTAATAATTATTAAAATAAAAAAGTTCCTAGTTTTTAGGAACTTTTTTATTTGCTTAATACAAAGTGTGAGTTTTTGCCTCGGCAATAGCTCTTGCTGTACTTTTAGGTTTTTCAGTATTTTCTTTTTTATAAAATTTAATCACTTCTTCTAAGTCTTTATTTTCAATGTTATATTTTTTGTTTTCAAGAATATAATTTACAATTGATTCATTTATTAAATCTGTCAAAACCTTATTTTCATCATTAGTCATCTTAGATATTTCTTGTAATAAAATTTCATTAACTTTTACTGTAATTTGTTTTGTATTTTTTATCATATTAACCACCTCTTGAAAAAATTATATCACCTCAAAAAAATAAATTCAATATGTTTTAAAATTATAGAATTTTAATTCTTAAATTCTAAAAAATAGAAAAATTAAATAAAAGCAGTTTTAGGTCTTAACAGATTAATAAAATATATTTAATGATAAAAGCTTTATTCTATATGATTCTAAGATAGAGGATTTATAAGTGCTTAAGGTGAATTAAATATAAGACAACTTCTTAAAGCAAATGGGTGTGGTATTTAAATCTAAATGTAGACATATAATATTAAATATGCTAATATATCAAAATAATAAGGGGGGAATTTATGAAGCTTAAAGAAGCATTGATTACATGTGTTGTATGTAGTGTATGTTTAACTCCGTTATTAGTAAATGGAGAAACAAAAATAGATGCAGAGCATTGTAAAGAATCTATAGTAAATATAGATACTATAGTAAAGTCAGGTAAAAGCTTTAACTCCAAGTATAATCAAGGTATGGAAGACTATAAAAATAGTGATGAGTATAAGTTAAAAGTACAACAGGAAAAACTACAAAATCAGTTAGGTATTAAAATAAAAAAGTTAGTACCTATAACTTTTGAAGTTAGTTATTACACAAGCCTTAATCAAGAAAATGGATATGGAGCGATAACTGCTACAGGAGATGATTTAGAAGATGGTTTTGTAGCAAACAATCACTTGAGTTTTGGAACTAAGATTATTGTAGATGGAAAATTAAAAACTGTTATGGATAGGGGGTCTAGTAAGTATTTTAGTAATTCTAATGCGATAGATGTATTTGTGCCTAAATGGAGTAATGAAAGTGAATCAGAGTACTATGATAGAGTTAATAATATGGGAAGGCATTACAAAAAAGGCTACATTATTGTTGAAGAATGATGTTCTTTGAAGTAATATGTATTGATTGTAGTATTTAACATATATATAATAAATATAAAACTATTAGTACAATGAGATATATTACTAGGAGGGCAATATGGAACAATCCTTTATAAATGGAAAAGTAAACTTATTAATAGAAAATTACAAAGCATTAAATGAAGTTAAAGGTTCTTGGCAAATGGGATTGATACAACATAGTTGTGCACTTGTATTTACCCTTAAGAACAAGAGAATAAGCCCTAGACTAGTAGAAAAACGAATAGAGCTTATTAAAAAAAATACTGGATTATTCTCTAATTTTAGAGGATATAATATGTTTTATATGGCAACACTACTTTCATTTGAATCAAATCCAGAAAGTAGTTTTAAGATGATTTTAGATATATACAAAGAACTTAAAAGTGTAAAGTTTTGGGGCGATACATATTTACCATTTACAGCATCAATAGTTTATGAAAATAGAGAGAAAATGGATTATCTTACATGTATATCAAAAATGAAAATAATATATGACTACATGAGGAAAAAACATCCATTTATAACTTCTAGTGATGACTATTGTAATATAGCACTTATTGCAATTAATTCAAAAAATTTAGACGAAGATTTAGAACACATAGAAAAATGTTATGAATTTCTAAATGAAAATGGTTTTTATAAAGGAAATGATTTACAAGCATTATCCCAAATTCTTTTGTTTAGTGATGATAGAACTATGCTTAAATGTAAAAAGACTATTGAACTTAAAAAAGCATTTAAAGAAAATGATTGTAAAATGAATTATTATGGATATCCAATAATAGGAGCAATTTCATTATTAGATTATAGAGAAGATGAAATAATAGAAAAGATAAAAAATGTTTCAAATAAACTGAAAGAAGAAAAAGGCTTTGGAAATTGGTCTTTAGGAAAAAGTAATAGAGTAATGATTAGTTCTGCTATTGTAGCTTCAATTTATGCAGATTTGATACAAAATGAGAATAATATAGGCTCTATAACTAATAATATATTTTTAAATATTGTTGTTGCTATTCAAATTGCATGTGTAATGGCAGCAACAAGTGCAGCTATAGCATCTTCTTCATCAAATTAATAAGATTTATTGAAGTTGGATATATTAAATTTAATAATACAATTTATATGTTTAAAAAGAATATAGTATTACATTTAAATTAACTGTGATATTCTATAACATTAAACATATAATTAATATATAGATTTTAGGCAATATATAATACTACATACAATATAAGGAAAGTAGAATAGTACATCTACTTTCCTTTTTTGATTGAGTGAGTTATTTTGGAAAAAATTATGGAAAACTATTTAAGTTTTATATTGTATTTTTTTTTAGATGTACTAAAATAAACTTATAAAGAGAATAAAGTTTATAAATAATTAAGTACATATTAAAAATAAGGGGGAAGTTAAAATGGATCAAAATTTAAATTGGCTTAATGAAAAAAGAATAGAAAAAACAATAAAATCTCTAGAAAACAATAATATGAAAGGGTATTTAGTAAGTAATAAAGAAGAGCTTCTTAAAAAAATTGAAGAAATAGTTAAAGAGGGCTCTCTAGTAGGATGTGGAGGTTCTATGACCTTATTTGAAACAGGAGTGATTGATTTTATAAGAGAAAAATATGATTTTCTTGATAGATATGCAAAAGGTATCAAACCAGAAGAAATGAAAGAAATATACAGAAAATCATTTTCTGCAGATGCTTATTTTACAAGTACTAATGCAATAACAGAGAGTGGAGAGCTTTACAATGTAGATGGAAATGGGAATAGAGTAGCTGCTATGATATATGGACCTGATAAAGTAATAGTTATAGCAGGAGTAAATAAAATAGTTAAAGATGTAGATGAAGCTATAAAAAGAACAAAAACAATAGCTGCTCCAGCGAATTGTAAAAGATTAAGTACAAATACTGGATGTAAGACTACTGGTATATGTATAGACTGCTCAAGTCCAGGAAGAATATGCTGTAGTTATACGCTTATAAAAAGACAATTAACACCAGAAAGAATACATGTGATTTTTTTAAATGAAGATTTTGGATACTAAAAGAATAAAATGAGTAAGGAGAAATAATGAAAAAAGTAAAACTTATATACAATCCTAATTCAGGTGAAAAAAAGATATTATCAAATTTAGACACTATTATAGAATTATATCAGGAACAAAATTATTTATTGATACCCTATAGATTGACTATTAAAGAACCTCTAAAGAATGCATTTAAGGAAGTGGATAGTTCTTATGAGCACATATTGATAGCTGGTGGTGATGGTACTGTAGATTTAGTAGTAAATGCAATGAAAGAATTAGACATAAGAACTCCAATTGGAATTTTGCCTACAGGAACTGCAAATGATTTTTCAAATGCTCTTCAAATTTCATTTGATATAAAAGAAGCTATAAATGAAATCATAAATTCAAAACCTAAGAAAATAGACATAGGGAAAGTCAATAATAAGTACTTTATAAATGTTGCAAGTGCTGGTATGTTTACGGATGTATCACAAAGGATAAATACAGACTTAAAAAATTCATTTGGAAGAATTTCTTATTATATAAAGGGAATAGAAGAAGCATTGTATATGAGGAAATTTAAGATAAAAGTATCTTCTGAGGAAATGTATTATGATGGAGATATGTATCTTATGTTGATTTTTAATGGCAAAACAGCAGGAAATATAAATCTAGCATATAAGGCTGAAATAGATGATGGATATCTAGATGTAATTATTTTTAAAGGAATGCCAATACCAAAATCAATACCAGTTTTGATAAGTGTGCTTAGAGGTGATTATTTAGATCAATATAATGGAAATGAAATACTATACTTTAAAACTAAAAAGCTATATATAGAATGTGAAGATTTCCTTATAACAGATATTGATGGAGAAAAAGGACCAGACTTTCCTCTTAGCATAGAATGCATAAAAGATGGAATAGAAGTTATGGGAATCTGTAGCGAAAAAAGTTAATCATTTAAAGTAAATGATGAAGACTAAAATAAAAAATTACTTCTAACTAAGGTTATTTATAGTAGAAGTAATTTATATTTTAAGTCTTCATTTTTTGATTGTAAGATTATTTAGTCGGTTTAAAAGAGCTTTTTAGAGGAACTATTCTATTAAACACAAATTTTTCATCAGTTGTATATTTATTGTCTATACTAAAGAATCCATTTCTAACAAATTGGAATTTATCAAAAGGTTTAGCATCTTTTATCTGTGTAGGTTCAACGAAACCTTGTAATATTTCCAATGAATTAGGATTTATTTGTTCTAAGAAATGTTTACCTTCATTTTCAGGTATATCATCAAGGATTAATGGTTCAAATAATCTGAACTCACATGGTATAGCTGATTTAGCATCAACCCAATGTATTGTAGATTTTACTTTACGACCTGTAAAGCCAGAGCCACTCTTAGTTTCAGGGTCGTAAGTACCATGTATTTCAACTACATTTCCATTTTCATCCTTAATTACATCAGTACATTTTACAAAATAAGCACCTTTTAAACGGACTTCATTTCCTGGGAAAAATCTGAAATATTTCTTAACAGGTTCTTCCATAAAATCATCCTGTTCTATATACAATTCTCTAGAGAAAGGAACTAATCTCTTTCCTTGAGATTCATCTTTAGCATTATTCTCTATTTCAAGCATTTCAATCTTATCTTCTGGGTAATTAGTTATAATAAGTTTTAAAGGTCTTAAAATTCCCATAGTAAGAGGAGCCTTTGGTTGTAAATTTTCTCTTAGGAAATAATCAAGCATTTGACTATCTACTGTAGAGTTAACTTTTGATACTCCTATTTCACTACAGAAATTGCGTAATGCTTCTGCAGTATACCCCCTACGTCTGATTCCGGATATAGTAGGAACACGAGGGTCATCCCAACCATCAACAATACCTTCATCTACAAGTTGTTTTAATTTTCTTTTACTCATGACAGTATTATTTATATTGAGTCTAGCAAATTCTATTTGTCTAGGTACGTTTTCCATTTCACATTCTTTAACAAACCAATCATAAAGAGGTCTTTGGTCTTCAAACTCTAAAGTACATATAGAGTGAGTTATTCCTTCAATTGCATCTTCAATTGGATGAGCAAAAGCATACATAGGATATATGCACCATTTATCTCCTGTATTGTGATGTGTTGAATGAGATATTCTATATATAATTGGGTCCCTAAGGTTTATATTTGGAGAAGACATATCTATTTTAGCTCTTAATGTTTTTTCACCATCTTTAAATTCACCATTTTTCATTCTTTCAAATAAATCAAGGTTTTCTTCAATAGTTCTATTTCTGTGAGGACTTTCTTTTCCTGGTTCAGTTAGAGTACCACGATACTCTCTCATTTCTTCTTGTGTCAAGTCACATACATAAGCTTTACCTTTTTTTATTAGTATTAAAGCTCTTTTGTACATTTCATCAAAGTAGTTAGATGCAAAATTTAATTCGTTCCAATCAAATCCTAACCACTTGACATCTTCTTTTATGGATTCTACATATTCAACATCTTCTTTTAATGGATTTGTATCATCAAATCTTAAATTAGCTTTTCCATTAAACTCCTTAGCTAATCCAAAATTAAGACATATGCTTTTTGCATGACCAATATGTAAATATCCGTTTGGCTCAGGTGGAAAACGAGTTATTATACTGTCATGTTTTCCTGTTTCTAGGTCATTTATAATAATGTTTTTTATAAAGTTAGATGAGTTCGTTTCATTTGACATATTTTATACCTCCTATTTAATTTGATTATAATACAGAACACTACACTGTATTGCATAATATTAATTTTAATCCAAGATTAGAAAAAAATAAAGGTGTAATTAAGAGTATTATGCAAAATATTAACTTTTATACTAAAAACATGTTTTTACAGTTTATTTACAAAAAATGAGATTGGTTGAATTAATCTTTAAAAGACTGTATTATAGTATGTATATTGTTAAGAATATTATGTGAAGTTAGTTATCTAAATTTATTTTAAATCTGTTGACAGATTTGTAAAGGAGACGATTATGGGAAAGGTTGCAAAGATTTTATTAAGTTTAATTGTTATTGTTCTAGTATTTGCAGGTATTGTTGTATATATCTTGACACCAAAAGAGAGATATGATGTTAGTTCGCAAAATAATAAAATCATAGATGAAGAATACTTATCAAAAGGCTCATATATAAATTCTATGGAAGTAGTAAAAAATCCGCTTAGAATGGTTGGAAAAGTATCTGTTTCAGAGGAAGAGTTTAAAAATTTAATATATACATTGATGCAAAAGCATGACATTAAGGAACTTGAAAATAATTTTGTTGAAATGAAAGATGGTAAAATAAAGGTAGCAGGACCATATAAGGTTTTTGGTTTGGTAAATAGTCAGTATGAACTTGAATTGAGACCTACTTTAAGCGATGAAAATTTAGTTGTGAGTCTTGAAAATGTAAAACTTGGAAAATTCAAGATAAGTGATAAAGTGTTGGAAAAAATATTAAATAACTACAATAAAAAAATTCCATTTGAGGTTAATGGAAATAAGATTAGCTTAGAAAAAAGTTATCTTTATCCAGTAACACTTAAAAATATATCTATAAAAAAAGGAAATGTTGATTTGGATATGGAAGTAGAAATAGATTTAAAATCGCAAATAAATGGAGCATTAGGATATTTAAAGGACTCTGGAAAGGTTCAGGATATACTAAATCATCTGATTAATTTAAAGAAAACGTCTGTTGGCTAAAAATATAGAACATTTATACTTTTATTATGTTTTATATAATGTTAAAACACTTCAAAATCAAAATTTGTAAAACAACATTTATTATGTTAGAATATTTTATGACATTAAATTGTAAGTGTATAATATTATCTAATTACTAGATTGGGGGGAAATGATGAATAAAGTCTATATTGTAACAACATATACAGGAACTGTATTATCTTACTTAATAAGGAATATAAGTAAAAAATTGTATACACATGTGTCAATATCACTAAATGAAAATCTAAAACCAATGTATTCTTTTGGAAGATTAAATCCAAGGAATCCATTTATTGGAGGGTTTGTTGAAGAAAATATAAATCAAGGATTATATGCTATAAGAAAAAACACTGTGTGTAGGGTATATTCATTAGAAGTAAATAATTTACAATATGAAAATCTATATAAAAATATAAAATTAATTAGTGATTCTAGAGAAGATTACTATTACGATATAATGGCATTAATATATTTGCCAATGAATATTCATAGACAATCTGAATATAAATATGTATGTTCAAATTTTGTTGCTGATATGTTAGAAAAAAGTGAGATAGACATTTTAAATAAACAAGCATTTGAAGTAACACCAAATGATTTTTATAATTTATCTGGATTAACCTTAGAATATGAAGGTTTATTATCAGAATATAATTCTAGACAACATTCTTATGTATCAAAAATCGCAAACATCTAAAAACTTATTTTAGAGTTTTTCATATAAAAAAATATTGCTAGATAATTAGGCTGAAGATAGTAGTTTAACTTCGAGAGAATTAAGAATTCGTAAATCTTAGTTAGAATACTTTCTTCAGTCTTTAAATTTCTATTATTATTTGTATTTTTATAGTATTTTTGGATATATATATTAGATATAATTAAATAAACAGAAGTATAAATATATAAAGATATCTTAACATATAATAAATATGATAAATATTTATTTTTTGTAAACATATGGATATAATAATAGTAATAATAACATTTTGTAGAGAGGAGTATTAAATGAAACGATATCTTAAAACATATGGAGTTGCATTAATAGTTGTAGTAATTTATGCATTTATTAAATTACCTGTACTAAGATTAGATTTCACATCTTTATTTTCAGTAGGAATAATTTTCTTTGTTGTAGCAGGGATACTAGATATGATGCTAGATAGAAATGAAAGAGCATCTAAAATTGCTAAGTATAATTTTTCAATAGCAATAGCTTTACTTGTGTATATTGTAGTAGTTCCTTTTATAACTTCTACACCTGTATTTCATGCAAAATCATATAAAGAACTATTGGGAAAAGTAACTGAAAGTAAATTCACTGATGACATTAGTCCTGTCAGTGTAAATGACATTCGTCTTGTAGATGAAGATATGGCCATGAAATTGGGTGACAAAAAACTTGGAGAAGTTCCAGCAATAGGTAGTGTGTCAAAATTAGGAAAATTTCATATACAAAATGTGGATGGAGAGTTGTACTGGGTAGCACCTCTTGTTCATAGAGACATAATTAAATGGATAACATCTCTAAGTGGGACAAGTGGTTATGTAAAAGTATCAGCTAGTAACCCTCAAGACGTTCAATTGGTTCAAGAAATAGATGGAAAGCCAATAAAGATAGTATATCAACCAGAAGCTTACTTACATCAAGATTTACAAAGACATTTATACATACATGGTATTGTAAATGCTGGTATGACAGATTTCACTCTTGAAATAAATGATGAAGGAAGACCTTATTGGGTTGTAAGTTTATATGAACATAAAATTGGTTATGGAGGAGCAAATGCTACAGGAATAGCCACTGTTGATGCAGAAACTGGAAAAATAAAGGTTTATGATGTTAAGAACACACCTAAATGGGTGGATAGAATCCAGCCACAAAACTTTATAACAGACCAGATTAAAGACTGGGGTGTTTATGTTAATGGATTTTTAAATTCTGTTATATCAGAAAAGGGAGTTTTAGTGCCAACAGAAGGTACATCGTTAGTTTATGGTAATGATAATAGGTCTTATTGGTATACGGGTATAACATCTTCAGGTGGAGATGAATCTACAATTGGATTTATGTTAGTCGACTCTAGAACAAAAGAGGCTAGATTGTATAAACAGCCAGGAGCTACTGAAACAGCTGCAATGAAATCAGCTGAGGGTAATGTTCAAGAAAAGAATTATGAAGCTACATTCCCTGTAATGTATAATATATTGGGTCAGCCAACATATGTATCATCATTAAAAGATAAGGCTGGTCTTGTTAAGAGAGTTGCATTTGTATCTGTTGAAGATTATAATGTACTTGGAATAGGTGAAGATAAGAACGAAGCATTAAGAAATTATAAAGATTCACTAGAATCTAAAGGTAATGATTTAAAACTTGATAATGATTTAAAAGATGAGGTAATAGAAGGTACAGTGACAAGAATAAGCCCAGATGTACGAGGCGGAAATACTAATTATTATGTAACTTTAGATTCAAATAAAGAGATAATATTCAAGGCTACTTCAAAAGTATCTAGCGAATTACCACTGACTCAAGTTGGAGATAAAGTTAAAATATCGTATTCAAAAGAAGAATCTGGTGTAATTGAAATGTCAGAATTTGATAACCTAAATATTGCAAACTTTGAAGATAAAAAAGTAAAAGAAGGAACAGAAACTGATGAAAATACGAGTTCTCAAGATTCTGAAAATCAAGGTAATGTATAGTTTAAATAAATAATTGATAATAGTATTTAGTATGTTAATAGCTAATTTTTATAGAATTTATTTCTATAAAAATTAGCTATTTTATTTTAATTCTTTGTAAATTTAATATCATAAAATTAATATAATATTAGTACAACTTTGCAAATAATACTTCAAGGAGAATGTACTATGACTAATATGGAAAAAGAGATATTACTTTTAATTAGCAGGGTTAGATGTGTTACAGAATCTCAATTTAGAAAAATTTATGGAGAGCAAAAGAGATACAATAAAAAAAATTTCAAAAAAACTTTGAGAAAAATGTGTAGTGAATATACACTAAAAAAATATCCTTGTGATGTGGATTATTATAATTATAAAGACCTCTCTTATGTATACTATTTAAATGGTAGTAAGCTTTTTAAGGGAGATGATTTAATAAAGGCTCTAGTAGGGTCAGAGTTAGTTGTTAGAATCAATACTGCAGGTTGTGATGTAAAAAGATTTTACCGAAATGTTAGTGTAGATGATGTGAAATACGATTTATTTATTGAATATACAGACCAATTTGGTAGTATAAAGCAAGTTTTAGTCGACGTTGATTTAAATAATGAAATAGACATTTCTAAATATGAAAATCTTTCTAAAAAAATAGATAAATCTACAATTCCGTTTTTTAAAGTGCCAAATGTTTTGGTAGTTACACCAGATAACTTATCTGAATTAAATGATTTAGAGAGATATGATAATGAGTACAGTATAAATTTTATAGATTTAGGATTAAATAAACTATTTAATTGTATATAAGTTAATTTTAAAAAGAAGACTAGCGATTTGCCACATTTTGTAAAATAATTGTTGCAATATTATATAGAGTGTGATAAAACTATATTAATAAATTAATTAAAAATAATGAGCCTAGGGTAGAGGTAGCTGTATTCAATAGTATTCAATAGGAGCTGGTAAGTGTTGATAATTGATGAAAGGGTCTATAGCCGAAGAAATTTTGTTGACGGACAAATTTTCTGGACTTATGCAGAATATGCATAAGGCTGTCACTTTTAAAGTGGTGAGCTACAAGGTTACTTGGTCTATGAAATTTACACGTCCAAAGTATACCTTTGGGCGTTTTTATTTATCAAAATTTAGTTTGAGGGGGAAAAAGCATGAGTATAATTGTCCAAAAATACGGTGGAAGTTCAGTAGCAGATACTGACAAAATAAAATCAATTGCAGAAAATATAATAGAACGAAGAAAAGAAAATCCACAAATGGTAATAGTTGTGTCTGCCATGGGAAAATCCACTGATGAATATATAAATTTAGCAAAAGAATTGAGTAATGAACCTAGTAAGAGGGAATTAGATGCTTTGATGTCTACTGGCGAAATGATTTCAGCATCTTTATTATCAATAGCATTAAATGCACTTGGGTGTAAAGCTATAAGCTATAATGCTTATCAACTAAATATAAAAACGAGTGGTCTTCATGGAAAGTCTCAAATTGATGATATAAACATAAAAAGAATTAAAAATAGCTTAGATGAAGGAAATGTCGTGATAGTAACTGGATTTCAAGGAATCAATGAAGATGGCGATGTAACTACTCTTGGAAGAGGTGGTTCAGATACATCTGCTGTAGCTCTTGCGGTTAAATTAAATGGAAAATGTGAGATATATACAGATGTTGATGGGATTTACTTTACAGACCCAAGAAAATATTCAAGGGCTAGTAAACTTGATGAGATTGAATATGAAGAAATGCTTGAACTAGCAAGTTTAGGTGCACAAGTAATGCATTCAAGAAGTATAGAACTTGCACAAAAATATGGTGTTGAAATCTATGTTGGACGTACATGTGGTGCAGTAAAAGGAACGTATATAAGAGGGGGAAAATACATGAAATTAGAGGATAAAGTAATAACAGGATTAGCTACTAGTGATGATGATAGTTCTATAACAATAAAAGATTTTAAAACAGAAAATATATCTAGTTTATTTGAGGATATAGCAACTATGGGTATAAGTGTAGATATGATAAGCCAAACTGCACCTATTTTAGATAAGATAAGTGTATCATTTACAGTTCCAAAGGAAGAATTAGGAGAATGTAAAAAGATAGTATCTAAATACACAGATGAAGAACATGTAGTAATTGATAATAATATTACTAAATTCTCTTTAGTAGGTCTTGGCATGAAAAATACTTCTGGAGTTGCTGCTAAAGTATTTAAGATATTCAATGAAAATGGTATAATGATAAAACTTATAACTACATCAGAAATTCGTATAACTTGTGCTATAAATTCTGATGATAAACAAGTAGCTATAGAGAAAATAGCAGAAGTATTTAATATATAAAATTTGGGGAGGCTATTATGAAACTTCATGGAACTATGACCGTAAATAATAATGAATTATATATTGGAGGAGTAAGTTGTTTAGAGCTTAGTAAAAAATATCAAACTCCACTTTATGTATTTGATGAAGCTTTAGTGAGACAAAATTGTAGAGAATATATAGAATATTTTAAAGCCAGAGAAGGAAAAAATAAGGTTGCTTATGCGGGGAAAGCTTTTTTACCTCTTTACATGTGCAATCTTATAAATGAAGAACAAATGTGTCTAGATGTAGTTTCAGGAGGAGAATTATATACAGCTTATAAATCAAATTTTCCTATGGAAAAAGTTTTCTTCCATGGAAATAATAAGACTAAAGAAGAAATAAACATGGGATTAGATTTAGGTGTAGGTAAATTTGTAGTGGATAATTTTTATGAGTTAGACTTGATTGAAGCGTTATGTGAAGATAAAGGTAAAACTCAAGAGATATATTTTAGAATAACTCCTGGTATAGAAGCTCATACACATGATTATATAAAAACTGGACAGATAGACTCTAAATTTGGATTTGCTTTAGTAAATGGAGATTTATTTAGAGCAATAGAAAAGTTAAGTGAATATAAAAATATTAAACTTGTGGGTCTTCATGCTCATATAGGTTCACAAATATTTGATGTAGAACCATACATAGATACAGTAGATATAATGATGAACTTAGTAAAAGAAATAAAAGAAAAATTCAACATACAGTTAACAGAAATTGACCTAGGTGGAGGAGTTGGAGTTTATTATAGTGAAGGAGATAAACCTAAAACTATAAAAGAATTCTGTGAAACTATAATCATTAAAGCAGAAAATTCATGTAAAGAGCTTGGAATAGAAGTGCCTACATTAGTAATAGAGCCAGGAAGGTCAATAGTTGCAAATGCAGGAAGTACTTTATATACAGTAGGTTCGATAAAGGATATAAAAGATGTTAGAGTTTATGTAAGTGTAGATGGCGGTATGACAGACAATGTAAGACCTTCGTTGTACCAAGCTAGTTATGAATGTAGTATTGTGAATAAAATTAACCATGAGACTATGAATCATGTAACAATAGCTGGAAAATGTTGTGAAAGTGGGGATATATTAATTGGAGATATAAATATAATGGACATTAAAAGCGGAGATATACTTATAACAACATCAACTGGTGCATATGGATATTCAATGTCTTCAAATTATAATAAAATACCAAGAGCAGCAGTAGTGTCAGTGTTTGATGGAAATGATAAGCTAATTTGTAAGAGACAAAGCTATGAAGACTTATTAGCTTTAGAGATATAAAATAAAGAAGTATATAATAAAAATTAAATATTAAAGTTTATTACTAGCAGATTTGCTAAGATATGTATCTCTAAATTAATTTTTAGTTTGTTGTATCATTCTTAGTATATCTGCTTATTTTTCGCTTTACTAGCAAATTTCTTGTAATAAATATAAAATATTTTAAAAACTTTCTAATTATGATAAAATTTAAAGTATATGACAAGGAGGGATTTAATGAGAGGAAGAGTAATTTTATTAATATCGATATTATCTATATTTCTTGTAGGATGTTCATTTAATAAAAAAGATGAAATAAATTTAGTAGAGCAGGGAAAAACATATTTAGAAAAACATGACTATAAAAAAGCTATGGAATCATTATCCTCTGCATTAGAAGAAGATAATACTAATGAGAATGCAAGAGCTATGTATATGCAAGCTATGAGAATGTCAAACATGACTGAGTTTGAAGAATTAAAAAATTATGAGGATGCGATTAAGGAACTTAAACTTATAGAAAAAATAAAAAATGGTTCATCTGCTATTAAAGAAGAGGCAACTAAAAAGAAAGAAGAATTAACTAAATTAGAAAAAGAACAAAATGAAACAGAAGAACAAAGAAAGAAAAAGGCAAAAGATACGGCGGGAGAAGATAGGTATAGAGTAGAATCAGATGCAAGGAAATCTTCTTATAGTGAAAGTAATAAGAATAATAAATCTAGTTCTAAAAATAGCAATAAAAAGTCAAAAGGCGATAAGCCTGATAATAACAATTCTTCTCAAACTCAAGAAAAGCCAAATAGTAGTAATCCAACTCCAGCACCAACTCCACAAGATACTAGTGGTGGTTCAGATACTAGTGGAAATTCTCAAAACTCAAATAATTAATAAATATAAAATGTCTACATGCATTTAATGAACAAAATATATATTATAAAAAATATCTCTTAGCAAGTTTTCTTACTAAGAGATATTTTTTTGAGAAATAATTTAACAAATAACAGTCAATTTTTAAACTAAAAATTAAAATCACAGTATATATAAGCTATTGTAAGCGATTATCTATATATTTATCGACGTAAGTTTTTACGACAGCAGCTATTGGTACTGAAAGAAAAACTCCTATAAAACCAAATAGAGATTGACCTATTAAAATAGCAGAAATTACCCATATAGCTCCTATACCAACCTGCTTACCCATAACTTTTGGCTCTATAAGATTTCCATCTAATTGTTGCAATATAAATATAAATACAATGACCCATATAGTTTTTTGAGGGCTATATAATATTGTCATGGCTATCGGAGGGATTGCACCAATAAAAGGACCAAAATAAGGTATTATATTACCTAAGAATATTATTGAAGCTAAAAATAAAGCATTTTCTATTCGGATAACAAATTGAAATCCTAAAAATGCAATTATACCAATAATAAGAGAGTCTAATATTCTACCAAGCAAATAATCATAGAAAATATCATGAGTAGTTCTAAAAAATTCTATAATGTTATCTGCTTTGTTTCTAGCAGTAGAAGAGTATAGGAATCTCTTAAATCCCAATGCGATTTTTTCTTTGTCATATATAATATATATAGATAGTATAAACCCCATTGTCATATTAAATAACATAGAGGATATGCTAAGTGTATAGATTAAGACGTTTTTAGGAATTCTACTAATAAAATTACTTGCTTCTTTTAATACATTATCTAAACTATATTGTATATGAGGAATTAAAGCTTTTAGAAAATCTATGTTTGACATATTTTTTTCTATAAAATTGTTCATATAATCAGTATACATAGGCATTTCGTTTATCAATCTATTTAATGTATTGGCTATTGATGGAATTAACAACCTAATGGCAAAAGCTAAAATAAGACCTATAAATATATAAGATAAAAAAATGGCTAAAAGCCTATGTGTTTTGAATTTTATTTCAAAGAGCATTACAAGTGGATTTAAAAGTAAAGCAAGTAAAATAGCTAGAAAAAATGGGCTAAAAAACTTTAAGAATCCTTCAATGCTAGATATAAAATCTGATGGAGTATTAATAAATTTAAAAAATAAAATTCCAATAAACACGACTATTAAATAATACTTTATATTTTCTTTTGAAATAATAATCACTTCCTTAAAATAGTGTTTAGTCAGCTATTACATATTAATAGTATGTGAAAAGAAATTACAATTATTTAGGAAAATTAAATAATTTTTTAGCTTGTTTTTAATTAAGGTCTAGTATAGTATAATAATGTAGCAAAATTAACATTGATAAAAATATTAAATAACATATAATTTAGGATAAGGAAGGATTATGTATGAGAATTAATAAGTATATAGCTTCTTGTGGAATTGCATCTAGAAGAAAATCAGAAGAAATAATTCTTGAAGGAAGAATAAAAGTAAATGGAAGTGTAGTAAAAGAGTTGTCTTTTAATATTGATGAAGAAAAAGATATAGTAGAATTTGATAATAAAAAAGTAAAGCCAAGTGAAAATTATATTTATATAGTATTAAATAAACCAGAGGGATATATAACTACAGTAAAAGACCAGTTTAACAGACCAAGTGTAATAGATATACTTAAAGATGTGAAGGAAAGAGTATATCCAATAGGGCGATTAGACTATGAAACTAGTGGGTTATTAATACTTACTAATGATGGCGATTTGACATACAAACTTACTCATCCAAAACATGAAATTGATAAAACGTATGTGGCAAGTGTGAAGGGGATTATAAGTAATGATGAAATAAGAAAATTCGAAACAGGATTAAAAATAGAAGATTACACAACAGCACCTGCCAAGATAAGAGTAACTAAAGAAAATAAAGAAAAGAATTATTCAGTGTGTGAAATAACTATACATGAGGGTAGAAATAGACAAGTAAGAAAAATGTGTAAAGCTATAAATCATCCAGTTTTAAATTTAAGAAGGATTTCTGTAGGGAAAATAGTATTAAAAGACACAAAAATTGGAGAATACAGATACTTAACAGAAGATGAAATAAAATATTTAAAATCAATAAAATAAGATAAAAATAAACTGAAAAAAATGAAATAAAGTTAATGGTAGGGAGAAATGGTATTATGGCATATGCAAAATATTTAACTAAAATTACAGATATAAATAAATTTTATTTAGAAAATATTATAAATGAAGGTGATATAGTAATTGATGCTACTATGGGAAATGGGTATGACACAAGGTATTTAGCTGAAAAGGTTGGGGAAGAAGGCTTTGTGTATGCTTTTGATATACAAGAGGAAGCGATAAAGTCTACAAGAAAGAAATTAGAGAAAGAAGGATATACAGACAGAGTAAAATTGATATTTGATGGGCATGAAAATATGAATAAATATATAAAAGAAAAAGTTTCATGTGTTTTATTTAACTTGGGGTATCTCCCAAGAGCAAAACATTCAATTATAACCAAACCAGATACAACTTTAAAGGCTATAAAATTGAGTTTAGAAATGTTAAAAGAAAATGGAGTAATAAGCATTGCCATATATACAGGGCATGATGGAGGTCAAGAGGAAAAAGATTGTATATATAACCTTGTCAATAATTTAAATCAAGATGAATTTAATGTTTTAGAATCCAAGTTTTTAAATCAAGTCAATAACCCACCACAATTGATTTTAATTGAAAAGAAAAAATCACAATAAATACTAAAAAACTTGACAAGATTCTATTAAGAGTTAATATATATATTGTGACCTACTAAAAATACTTTAAATAATAAGTATATGATAACTTACTTTCAAAATAAAATATACACTTAAATATGCATAATAAGATGGATAACTTTTAAATGAGTAAAAATTGAAAAATTTAAAAGAAATATTGGATAAATATTAAAAAATGCAAGAAAAGATGGTATAATAAATTTAATCGAAAATACTATGTGAAGTATAAGGTACAGAAAAGTTAGAATTTTATGAGTTTAAGAAGCTATAATAAAAACTAAGATGAAATTGAGATAAAAAATAAAGTAATAAAATTTTTAGAGAAAAAGGCAGTGTTAATAAAAACAAAATAGTTTAATAACTAAAAGGAGAAAAAAATGGAAGAAACAAATGAAATGAAGGACAGTAAACATTTGATATCAAATATACAATCTCAATATACGAGATTGAGTAAAGGACAAAAACTTATAGCGCAATATATTTTAAATAATTATGATAAAGTTGCATTTATGACTGCATGCAAATTGGGTGAAACTGTAGGAGTAAGTGAATCTACAGTTGTAAGATTTGCAAATGCCTTAGGTTATAGTGGATATCCTAAATTACAAGCTGCACTTCAAGAACTCATAAAAAATAAACTAACTACAGTACAAAGAGTTGAAATGGCAAATGATTATTCAGATGATTTCGCAATATTGAACAAAGTTTTAAAGAGTGATATAGATAATATAAGATCTACATTAGAAGAAATTGACGAAAGAGCATTTAAAGAAGCTTCTAATAAACTTTTAAAAGCGAGAAAAATATATATACTTGGAATGAGAAGTTCTTTTGTAGTAGCTCAATATTTAGGTTTCTACTTAGATATAATACTTGACAATGTTCATATAATTAGAATGGATATGGGAGATGCTTTTGAGCAGATTGTAAGAATAAATGAAGAAGATGTTATAGTCGCGATTAGTTTCCCTCGTTATTCGAAGAAATCTTATCAAATTGTCAATTATGCCAAGGAAAAAGGAGCTCATGTAATATCATTAACAGATAGCTTATTTGCACCAGTGGCATCACTTGCAGATAATACTCTTTTAGTTAAAAGTAATATGGCTTCGTTTGTAGATTCTCTAGTTCCAGCTCTTAGTATTTCAAATGCTCTTGCTATATCTGTTGGGATGAAGGAAAAAGAAGATATTAAACAACACTTTGATGATTTAGAGCAAATTTGGAAAAAATATTCTGTGTATGAGTAAAATTTGTATATTAATAAGTATTGTTGATTATTAAAAGGTTCAAATATAGCGATGTTTGGACAAAAGTATTATAAAATAACTGACTGACATTTAACTGACAAAACTATTTTTTAGGTTTAACTGACAGTCAGTTTTTTTTATGTAAATAATATTTTGCTTAAATTGTCAGAAGTCTTTTTATCTGTTTCTTCTAAATGAGAATACCTATACATAGTTATTTTCATTTAAGATAACTTTTTGTTGGGGGTATATGTTTTACAGAAAAGAAGATAATTATATTAAATATTTTAGAAACCTAAAAAGAAAAAGGTATTATTGGAATAGAGAGTATAGTTAAGCATTTACAAACATATAGATGCTCTTACTTTGCTAAATTATCCCATTTTTATTTTATAATGTGAGTTTTATGATATAATAAAAATATAGAAGTTTTGCAGTGAGCGATTTTTAAGATAAAGTAGGGTGTAACAGTTGAAATATAAAGCTTTGAAAGCATGTGATAACTGTTATCAATTGCACTATTGCTCGCTCACTGCAAATTTAAGAGGATGGTATATGTATAAGCGTTGGAAATACTCAATTTATTTTGGGGTTTTATATTAACTATATGGAATGTAAATCGGACTTTAACTGGTTTTATGCAACAATATAACGCTAGTTTTATATTAACTATATGGAATGTAAATTCCTAGTGATTTTGCTAAGTTATCTAATTTAACTAAGGTTTTATATTAACTATATGGAATGTAAATGCTTTTAGAACAGGCTTTTCTTTATTAGTTAGAAGCGTTTTATATTAACTATATGGAATGTAAATTATACATACTTGTTATATAAATCATTTTCTTTAACATGTTTTATATTAACTATATGGAATGTAAATTTTGTATATAAGAGAGAGTACGATTTGACTGGATATGGTTTTATATTAACTATATGGAATGTAAATTTTTAAGCACGTTATAATACATTCGTCTTATGTTTGTGTTTTATATTAACTATATGGAATGTAAATATGTTATGAAAGGTTTTAAATATACCACACTTCATCGTTTTATATTAACTATATGGAATGTAAATCATATGACATCTTTTATATTATCTATATTAACTTTTATGTTTTATATTAACTATATGGAATGTAAATTTGAATAACTTATCTGCTTCCGCCTGTAAATTATCAAGTTTTATATTAACTATATGGAATGTAAATATCACTAGATTGTGTTCTTGTTTTATCAGCAATAGTGTTTTATATTAACTATATGGAATGTAAATCAACTTCTTGTGCTACTTTCTTAGCTTCTTCTAAACTGTTTTATATTAACTATATGGAATGTAAATGATGAATTACATGCACATAGGACTAACCAAGTTTATAGTTTTATATTAACTATATGGAATGTAAATGTTTTACTGCTGGATAATAGAAGTTTCTTCTCATTGAATAAAGATTTAATCACTTTATATTTATCTTAATTCTGGGATAGTTTAATTATTATTCTCTAGTTGTAATTTGTGTTTCATGATTTTAAAATTTTCAATTCCAATTTTATCTCGTCTAATTGAGTTAACTTACCTTTTTGATTTTCTAATCAATCCATTTTTCTTTATATTTAAGAATCCATATTCTAATTTTATTGTATAGAACAAAATGTTTTTCTGCTATTAAATTAAACTCTTTAGAAAAATGTAATTCAACTGTTTTGATTTTTTATTCTAATGATACCTTAATTTTGGACATAATAAAACTCTACTAGAGTTAGATAGTTTTACATATTTTAACTGTCTCTTAAAGGGATATAGTTCAAATAAGAGTGATTTTTCTTTGACTTTTTCAATAATAGAGTTATATTCTATAAATTTATGAAATGTCTTAATTCCTTCATTACAATAATCTGGAGATTCAAATTCTTCAAACACGTTCCAGATTAAGTCTAATGCATTTTTAATATCATCTTCTTTTAATTCTCTTATTAAGTATTCTTTAAACATCATAAACAGCACCTCTATTATTAAAATTTTTAATTATAATTATATACCTTAAATAAATTTAATTCAATACAATTTGTTTTATAAATTTAGAATATTATGATAACATATAATTTATATATAGTGTAGTTGAACCATAGAATGTATTTAATTATATATACAATTTAATAATTCCAATAAGTTTAACCAAAAAGAGATATAGACATTGTATTTTGAAATTATATTATTTTATAATGTAACATATTTTAGACGTTTCTTAAATTGACAAATGATAATATGAAAATTATATTGCAATTTAGATACAAAATGGTGGAAATTAACCATATAGAAAATATTTCCAAAAATTTATAAATTATATTGACAAAGTTAAAAAAATAAACTATTATATAAAACAATAAGAAAATAAATTAAAATTCTATGAAAAAGAGAGTAGCATAAAACTAATTGATAGAGAGCTGGGAATGGTGGAAGCCTAGTAATGAATTTTATTGTGAATAGAGCTTTGGAGAAGATTACCAGAATTAATAGTATGGTAATTGGTGAGTCTCGCCTTAAGAGATTAGAGTGGGTAAGATTATCTTATCAATTAGAGTGGTAACGCGGGTGTATAATTCGTCTCTTGGTCTTTGACCAAGAGGCTTTTTTAATTTTAAACATGCATTTGTAGATACTTTTTAATTTGATTATCAAAGATTATTGTAATTTTACCAATAAGAGTGGTACCGCGGAAAATCGCCTCTTAGTATTTATAATACTAAGGGGTTTTTTGTTTTAATTGGAAGGCTTTAATTTATATATTATCAAATGATTATCATATAATAAAAAATAGAAATTTGAGATTATTTGAATATAAAAATGGAGGGAACAAGATGAGTAAAATAAAAGTTGGAGTTATTGGTGCAACTGGATATGTTGGAGCAGAACTGATTAGATTATTAATAAATCATGATAAAGTCGAAGTGACAGCAATAGGTTCAAATTCGTATGTGGGAAAAGATATAGTTGAGATATATCCAAGTATAGGATATAAAAATAGCATGATATGTATAGAAAATGAAAAAGTTATTGATATGTGTGATGTTGTGTTTACTGCTCTTCCACATGGAGTTAGTGAAAAGTTCGCAATAAAAGCAATTGAATCAAAAAAGAAAGTTATAGATTTAGGTGCTGATTTTAGGATAAAAGATGAAGAAATATATAGTAAATGGTATGGAGTATCTTTTATAGATAAAATCTTACATGAAAAAGCTGTATATGGATTAAGTGAAATATACAAAGATGATATAAAAGACGCAGATATAATTGCAAATCCTGGATGTTATCCAACTAGTATTTCTTTACCATTGATGCCATTACTAAGTTCTAAATTGATAAAAAACAATAATATAATAATTGATTCTAAATCCGGTCTTACGGGAGCTGGTAGAGAATTATCAATTAGTAGTCACTTTACTGAGGTTAATGAAAATATAACTGCATATAAAATAGGGAAACACAGACATACTCCAGAAATAGAACAAAATTTAAGTGAATCCTGTAAAGAAAAAGTAAATGTAGTTTTTACACCAAATCTAATTCCAGTAAATAGGGGAATACTATCAACTATATATTGCACAAAAGAAGATAATATTTCTATAAATGATATACATGGAAAATTAACTGATTATTATGAATTTAAAGAATTTATAGAAGTTCTACCTTTAGACAATGTAGCCTCTTTAAAGAATGTTAGGTTCTCAAATAAATGTGTAATATCATTGCATGAAAATGGAGATACATTGATAATCTGCTCAGCTATAGACAATATGATTAAGGGAGCAGCAGGACAAGCTATACAAAACATGAATATAATGTTTGGTATTGATGAAAATACAGGTTTAAAAAATATTTCACCATCATTTTAGGAATGAAAAAATACTAAACTCATATAATTAGGAGGATAAATATGGAAATTATAAAGGGTGGAGTTACAGTTTCAGAAGGATTTTTTGCTTCAGGAATTCACTGTGGCTTGAGAAAAAATAAAGAAAAAAGAGACTTAGCCTTGGTTTATTCAGATGTCTTATGTGATGCAGCGGCAGTAGTTACTCAAAATAAAGTAAAGGGAAATCCTGTTTATGTTACACAGGAACACATTAAAAATGGAAAAGCACAAGCTATTATAGTAAATAGTGCTAATGCTAACACATTTAATGGAAAAGAAGGACTTATAAATGCTTATAAAATGGCTAAATTCACCAGTGATAAATTAAATATTAAAGAAAATGATGTTTTAGTTGCATCTACAGGTGTTATAGGAAAGCCATTAAATATAGATGTAATAGAAGAAAATATGGATGAGTTAGTGAACAGTCTAAGTAAACAAGGCCATATCGGAGCAAGAGAAGCGATTATGACAACTGATATTATAAAAAAAGAAATAGCAGTAGCAATAATGTATGGAGATAAAAAAATAACTATTGGAGGTATGGCAAAAGGTTCTGGTATGATACATCCGAATATGGCAACAACTTTAGGATTTATAACTACAGATGCAAATATTGATGGAGTTTTGTTAAAAGAAGCTTTAAAAATTGCTGTCGATAAAAGTTTTAATAGAGTTAGCGTAGATGGAGATACAAGTACTAATGATATGGTAATGATTCTAGCAAATGGAAAAGCAAAAAACGATAGAATAAACAAAAAAGATGAGCATTATCAAGTATTCTTGAGTGCACTTACATATGTTTGTATAGAGCTTGCTAAACTTGTTGCAAAGGATGGAGAAGGATGTACAAAATTAATTGAATGTTATATAAATGGAGCATTAAGTGAAGAACATGCAGTAAAATTAGCAAAAACAGTAATATCTTCTTCACTAGTAAAGACGGCTGTATTTGGAGCTGATGCGAATTGGGGCAGAATATTGTGCGCTTTAGGTTATGCAGGTGAAGAAATAGACATGGAAAAAGTAGATATTATTTTTGAGAGCATGAAGGGATATATTGAAGTATGTAAAAATGGAAATGGATTAGATTTTAATGAAGAAAAAGCAAAAAAAATTCTTGAAGATGACGAAATAAGTATATTAGTAGATTTAAATATGGGGAATTCTAGGGGAAATGCATGGGGATGTGATTTAAGCTATGATTATGTAAGAATAAATGGAAGTTATAGAAATTAGGAGGAAATACTTTAATGATTAATATAGAAAAAGCAAATACACTTATAGAAGCTTTACCATATATAGAAAAACATCAGGGAAAGACTATTGTAGTTAAGTATGGTGGAAGTGCAATGAAAAAAGATGGTCTAAAAGAATCTGTTATGGAAGACCTTGTGCTAATGAGTTATGTTGGAATCAATATAGTTTTAGTACATGGTGGAGGGACAGAAATCAATAAAATGCTAGCAAAAGTAGATATAGAAAGTAAATTTGTAAATGGTCTTAGATATACAGATGAAGAGACTATGGAAATTGTAAAAATGGTACTTGCTGGGAAAGTGAATAAAGACCTAGTAAATAAAATACATACAAAAGGTGGAAAAGCAGTAGGGCTTTGTGGAATAGATAATAATATGCTTTTATGTGACCCATATAAGAACTATGAACTTGGATTTGTAGGAGAAATCAAAAAAGTAAATGTTGAGCTTATAGAATCTTGTCTAAAGTCAGGTTATATTTCGGTAATTGCAACTATAGGTGTTGGAGATGATGGAGAGACTTATAATATAAATGGGGATACAGCAGCTTCTGCTATAGCTAAAGAGTTAAATGCAGACAAATTGATACTTCTTACAGATGTACCTGGATTATTAAGAGAACCAGATGAAGAAAAATCATTAATAACAGAAGTTATATTAGAAGATATCGACAAATTATTTGAAGAAGGTATAATTATTGGAGGTATGATACCTAAAATACAGAGCTGTGTAGATGCTTTAAATAATGGAGTAAATAGAGTACATATTTTGGATGGAAGAGTTCCGCATTCTATAATAACAGAGCTATTTACTGATAGTGGAATAGGTACACTAATAAGAAAAGAAAATGAATAATAAGTAAAATATAATAAAATTACAAATTTAAGAGGAGATAATAAAAATGAATAACAACAGTACAATTTCAAAATGGAATGAATACTTTATAGACACATATAACCAACCTAATTTTGTTATAGATTATGGTGAAGGAAGTTGTTTTTTTGATACTAATGGTAATAAATATATAGATTTTACAAGTGGATATGGAGTATCTTCTCTTGGATATAGCAATAATAATTTAAAAAATGCTCTAAAGGAGCAAGTGGATAAATTATTACATACTTCAAATCTATATTTTAATGAGCCGGTGTTGTGTGCAGGAGAGAAAATAATCAATGTAAGTGGAATGGATAAAATATATTTCTGTAATTCTGGAACAGAAGCAAATGAAACAGCGTTTAAAATAGCAAGAAAGTATAGTAGTGATAAATATGGTAAGAATAGAGGAACTATTATAAGTTTGAAAGATTCTTTTCATGGTAGAACAATGATGTCTTTAATGGCAACTGGTATGGATAAATATCATAAGTACTTTTATCCACTTCCCGAAGGTTTTAAATACATAGAAAGAAACAATATTGAAGATTTAAAAAATAATCTTGATTCGACAGTTTGTGCAATAATTCTTGAAGCAATTCAAGGTGAAGGTGGAGTTAATATTCTTGAAAAAGATTATGTTTTGGAACTAGTAAAAATATGCAAAGAAAAGGACATCGTAGTGATTTTTGATGAAGTCCAATGCGGTATAGGAAGAACTGGTAAACTTTTTGGATATGAATATTTTGATGTAAAACCAGATATAGTTACAGTAGCAAAAGGATTAGGAGCAGGAATACCAGTAGGCGGAGTATTAGTAAATGAAAATCTTTCAAAAGTACTAGGAAAAGGAGACCAAGGTACAACGTTTGGAGGTAATTTATTAGCTATGGTGGCAGCTTCAGTTGTATTAGATGAGGTGTCTAAAGACGGTTTTTATAATGAAGTATTAGAAAAAGGAGATTATATAAGAAAATCTATTGAAAATTTTAATAGTAAAGTTGTACTAAAGACAAAAGGTATTGGTTTAATGATAGGAATTAAAACCAATATCGAATCTAGTATTATAGAAGAGAAAGCTAGAAAAAAAGGATTGCTTATTTTGACTGCTGGCAAAAATGTATTGAGATTTTTACCACCATTAACAATCAGTTATAAAGAAATAGATGAGGCTCTTGAAATTATAAAAGATATATTACTAAAAATTAACTAAATATTCAAAAAATATACGATTAAAGACAAGAATTCAAAGTAAACAAAAAAGTAAAGTGCTAACAAGTTTAATTGAGTTTAAAAAGTTTATAAAAAGGGGCGAATTAATATGAATAATATAAGTTTAAAAGGGAAGAGTTTTTTGACACTAAAGGATTTTACAAAAGAGGAGATTAGATATTTATTAACTTTATCTAGTTATTTAAAAACTAAGAAAAAGGTTGGTATAAAGGGTGATTTATTACAAGGAAAAAATATAGCTTTATTGTTTGAGAAAACATCAACAAGAACTAGATGTTCATTTGAAGTAGCGGCTCATGATGAAGGTGCACATGTAACTTATCTGGGTCCTAATGACTGTCATATGGGTAAAAAAGAGTCTGTATCTGATACAGCAAAAGTTCTAGGAAGATTCTATGATGGAATAGAATTTAGAGGATTTAAACAAGAAACAGTTGAAAGTTTAGCAAAATATTCTGGTGTACCTGTTTGGAATGGACTTACAGATGAATATCATCCAACGCAAATCCTTGCAGACTTTTTAACAGTAATTGAAAATGTAGATAAAGATTTGAATAAAGTTAAATTTGTATATGTCGGTGATGCTAGAAATAACATGGGAAACTCCCTGATGATAGGATGTGCTAAAATGGGAATTGATTTCGTAGCACTTGCACCTAAGGAACTTTGGCCAAATGAAGAATTAGTTAAGGATATGAAGGAAATAGCTAAGAAATCTAAGGGAGATATAACGTTGACTGAAAGTATTGATGATGTTAAAGGTGCAGATGTTATATATACAGATGTATGGGTTTCTATGGGAGAAGAAGAGCAATATGAGACGAGAATAAATCAACTTAAGGATTATCAAGTAAATATGGATATGATAAAGAAAACTGAAAATGAAAATGTTATATTTTTACACTGCCTTCCAGCATTCCATGACTTAGAAACTAAAGTTGCTCAAGAAATTTATGAAAAGTTTGGATTATCAGAGCTAGAGGTTACAGACGAGGTATTTAATTCAAAATATTCAAAGGTATTTGAAGAAGCTGAAAATAGAATGCATACAATAAAAGCTGTTATGGTTTCTACTATGATTGATGTAAATATGAACAATAATTTAATATAGATATAATTTAAGCTAAATTTTGCTTTAATGAAAATTTATAAAATATTTTAAATATATCATTCAAAAACTCTCATTATATGTTAAAATAACTTATGTATCAACAAATTAAGAGGGAGGGTTTGAGATATGAAAAAAATCATATTAGTTTTAACAACTTTTTTATTGGCAATATCTTTAACAGCATGTTCAAGTGCAAAACCAGAAGATACAATTGATAGTTTTTTTAGCAGTGCAAAGAAGTTTGACTTTGAAGGCATGAATAAGGTAATGGAAAATAATGACGAGAAATATAAAGATGTATTAAAAGAACTAGACACAAAAGACCCAAATGCACAGTATGTTTTAGATTATCTAAAACAGAATGCATCTAAAATCACATATACAATAAAAGATAGTGAGATTAAAGATAATAAGGCTACAATAAAAGTAGAGTGTAAATTTGTAGATTCAACACCATTACTTAAAGAGATAGTAGCTGAAGCATTTACAAAGATGCTTGGTATGAGTTTTTCAGGGCAAGACTTAACTGATGAGAAAACAACTGAAATGCTAGTATCAATTATGAAAGAAAAACAAAAAAGTGTTAAAGAGACTTATGTAACAAAAACTGTAGAGTTTGAATGTTCTAAAAAAGATAACAAATGGATAATAAGTTCAGCTAATGATGCAGTAGCTGATGTATTATTATCTAATCTTGTTACAGCAGGACGAGATTTATCTAATTCTATGGGTACTATTCAATAGTATAAACTTAAGTGCAATAAATATAAAAATATTTAAAAAGGATACCAGTATTGGTATCCTTTTCTATTAAAATACTATAATACATGGTTAAATTTTATATCATCAAGGAACTATAATATAAAACTATAGGTTTATATTTTTTTAACTAAACAAACACATGTATATTTTCTAAAATATAGTATCTAAAAATTTATTTAACTAGTTTTAGATATTTGTTGATAGTTGCTTTAGCTAAACATTTTGATGAATCAATAATATTAATTGAAGAATGAGATTTTTCGAAAACTACATTTAAGTCGGTACAAGCAATTATTACATTTTCAATAGATTCTTTTTTCACATCTTCAATAAGTTCATTCCAAATATCAATATTATATGGATTTCCTTTATCTGTTTTTATACTTTGAATAAGAGTATTTAATTTTGTCTGCCACTCATCTTTAAATATAAACTCATGCCCATTATGTAGTATGCCATCTTGATAAATTTTAGATTCAAATGTTGAATTAGTTGAAAAAAGATTTACTTTTTGTGGGATAATAGGAAGTTTCTTAACTGTTTCTTCTACAATATTTAACAAAGGTATATTAATTGATTTTTTTAATTCTTTAAAGTATATATATGCTGAATTACATGGCATAGCAATAAAACTTACTTCAATTGATTCAAGTTTTTGTAACCCATCAATAATAGTTTTTTTCATAAGTTCGTGATTTATTGGACGGTCAATATAAAATGGAGTAGGTAATGAATATATCATCATCTTTGGGAACTCATCATCATATTTTGCACCATACTGAAATTGACATTCATCAATAACTAAATCCATAAAGGGAGCGGTTGACCTTGGACCCATTCCAGCTAAAATTCCAATTAATTTTCATTCATAAAAATTATCTCCTTAAATATATGTTTTTGTATTAGGTATAAAATATCAAAACTTATTCTACAAGAGTATAAAAGTCTATTTTTATAATAGATAATATTATACAATTATATAGCATAAGATTAGTAGTGATAATATGTTTTTACTTGTATATTTTTGATATAAAATTATTTTAAATCGAGATTATCTAATATTTTTAGAAATATTTTTATAGCAGTATCTAAGTCATTTACAGAAATACTTTCATCAGGGTTATGACTTATACCTCCAGAACATCTTATAAACACCATTCCAATGTCAGTTATATTGTCCATTTCTTGAGCATCATGACCAGCTCCACTATAAATATAAAAAGGATTAAGATTTAAATCTATAAAACTTTTTTCTATAGTTTTAGTTATTTTATTGGAACATGGTACAGGGACATTTTCAAAAGAAAGTTCACTTTCATAATTAAGTTTTCTATTCTCACATATATGAGATATTTCGTTGAATATCTTTTCTACTGAGCTATCAAGAACTTCTTGAGAACAAGAACGTTACACTATCTTGATGAGATGCAACTACTAATGTGGGAGCATTTGGAAAACTTGATTTATATGTACCTATAACATTTCCAATGTCATCAATTTCAATATCAAGATTCAAATCTTTCATCCACGAACTAATTAAATCAATAGATTTTTTATGTTCTTCAGTTAATATAAGTCTTGTAAGACCATTTGTTGTTGAACTTATTTTTCCTAGTGTTTGCAGATAATCCATACATTTTTTTCCTAGCATATTTACCTCCTAAAGATATAATTTTCATTACTATAGTAGTTTTGTAAAATAATATCTCCTTCCAGTTATAGGATAATTTTCAAGTGAAAATACTTTATGGTATCCAAATTTCTCATAAAATTTAGGTGCTTGAAAACTGAATGTATCTAAAAAAGCATATTTACAACCTCGTTCTTTAGCAATTTTTTCAGCATTATATAAAAGTTGACTTCTAGCACCTTTACATCTAAGCTTCTCACTAACCCATAAGTATTTTATAGAAAGCCAATT
This sequence comes from Clostridioides sp. ES-S-0108-01, assembly GCF_020662285.1. Classification (NCBI taxonomy): domain Bacteria; kingdom Bacillati; phylum Bacillota; class Clostridia; order Peptostreptococcales; family Peptostreptococcaceae; genus Clostridioides; species Clostridioides sp. ES-S-0108-01. Next base: position 525,685 of record NZ_JADGMN010000001.1, read on the forward strand.
ACCATGAGTAACACCTATAAAACCTGCAATAATTTGACCTGTTTTATCTCGAATATATATTCCCAAATCCACTGAATTTTTATCTTCAAGTCTAGTAAGATTATATTTTAATAATCCTTGAAAAATAGTATTTTCATCTTGTTTTTCTATTTTTTCTGTAATTTCTAATTCCATATTTGAATTATCTCCTTGTATAATCTTTTATCTATTGCTGTTTTTAAGAAAATCAGTTGAAAGAATATAGTTTAATATTATTCTAATAGGTATTTATGTTGATTTCAAACTAAGAATACTGATTCTTAACTTTAATATTGTTGATATTAAAATTTTAAAAATTAAGATATAGTTTAAGTTAATTAAAAGAAATTCTCGATAAATTTAGTAATCTTAAATCATTGAATATTAAAATAAGTTAATTTACTATATAAGGACTATTTTTAGATGTTATCTTGTTTTTATGCTCAATAATATTGTTAGCAATTAAATTTATAAACTGATTATATTGTATAAATAAATGTATAAAGTAATAGAGCGTTATTAAAGATAAGTAATAAAATAATAAATACCTAGTAGAGATTAATAATAAAAAATAAAATGCTATCAAAAAAGATTTGATAGCATTTCACTTAAAATACTTAAATACAAAAACATATTATGCAGTACATTTTATACTTCTTTTTTACTATAGATTTTTGATGAGATAAAATACGAAATCACAAATAGAACAATAGCAACAAATGGAAGAGAATATACTAGTGTATTAAGTATAATTTCTATAGAAAGAGGTGAACTAGTACTTTCTAAAATGTTTTTAAAAACCAATAAAACTAGTGTTGGAACTAAAAAGCATAAAATCATTAACAAACGGGCTTTTTCTGTACCAAATTTATAAATAAGTGGTAGGATAAGGCTACCAAAACATACTGAAACTGATAAGATTAATGCATTAATAAGTAGAGTTTCACCTAATACAAGTGTATGTTTAAAATAACCAATAATAACACTAACAATAAGTGAAACAAGGATACCTATAAAGCTAAATATTAACATAGTTAAATATTTACTTAATACAATATCATTACGTTTAATTGGCATTGTAAGTACATAACTATCCCATTTATTTAAATCATCATATGAAAATGTTGAAACAATCATTATAGTACATAAAACTATAATAACACCCATAAAATTATTAACATTTCCATCTCCAAAAGAAGACATAAGTCCAAACATAATGATAAATAAAAATATAAACTTTACATTTCCCTTTAAATTAAGTAAATCTTTCAAAATTAGACCTTTCATTATTTATCACCTCTCACATAAAATAACATAATTTCTTCTATAGACGCATTATCAACAATAAAGTTTGGATGTCTTGAGATAAATCTATATTTATCTTTAAGAAGTACCTCATATCCAAATTGGCTTTTACGATAATATGAATAATCTTCTTTTGTAAGATTATCAAAGTCACTAGGCTTGCATTTTAAAATTCCCATAGTATCAATCAATTCATCCTTATTTTCACTGAATACAATTTTTCCTTTATGTATAAAGGTAATATAGTCTGCTATTTTATCTAAATCACTTGTAATATGTGAAGATAAAATAATAGAGTGTTCTTCATCTTGTATAAAATCTAAAAATATATCTAGTATTTCTTCACGAACAATAGGGTCAAGTGAACTAGTTGCTTCATCTAGTATTAATAGTTTTGGCTTATGTGATAATGCTACAGCAATACTAAGTTTCATTTTATTACCCTTTGAAAACTCTTTGATTAGTTTATTGTCTGGGACTCTCAATTTTTTTAAATAGTCTTTGAATAATGTGTGACTCCAATTTTTATAGATTTTACTCATGATTTTTGAAACATGGTCAGTGTTTAAATTTTCGTGAAAGTTACTTCCCTCAAACACAACACCAATTTGTTCTTTAATTTCTTTTTCATTTTTTTTATTATCAAGACCAAAGATTTCTATGTTTCCACTATCATAAGAAATTAAATTTAAAATTGCTTTTAATGTGGTTGTTTTTCCCGCACCATTTTCACCTACAAATCCCATTACACTCCCTTTTGGTACTGAAAAAGATACATCTTGTAGGCTAAAATCCTTATAAGATTTGTTTAAATTTTTTATATTTATTGCATCCATACTTATTATTCTCCTTTATATAATAAAAATAAAATATCTTTTAATTCGTCATATGTAATATCACTACTTTTGGCTATATCAACTGATTTTTGTAGGTATTCTTCAATTAAACGAAATTGTTCTTCTTTGACAAAGTCCATGTTTTTACTAGATACAAAACTACCTTTACCAGTAACTGTCTCAATAAATCCATCTCGTTCTAAATCGCTATATGCTCGCTTTGTAGTAATTACACTTATTCTAAGTTCCTTTGCCAATAATCTCATACTTGGAAGAGCTGATCCTTCTGGTAACTCTCCGCTTATAATCATACTTTTAATTTGTGTAGTAATCTGTTCATATATTGGCTTTCCACTCGAATTACTAATAACTATATTCAACAAGACACCTCCTTAAAGTGTATATATAGTATATACACATTATATAAATATATATATAATATGTCAACTGATTTTAGAAAAAAACTGATTGGAAATATTGTACATTTGATAAATGTATTTTATAAAAGACTCACTTATTAAATAAGTTCAAATTTTTTTAAAAAAATTTATAAATATTATTCAAAAACCCTACCAATAAATTGGAAATACTAAATTAAAAAAGTATTAAAGTTTATCTTACAGCTAAATAAAAGTTTACTTAAGAAGTAAACTTTTTGTATTTTCAGTTTTGACATACATATTTTTTTATAATATATTTATATTATCAATTAGAGATAAGGAGAGTGAGAAGAGATATTTAACTTAGATAAGACATTAAAAAAAGATTTAAATCAGGAATACACAGAGAGTAAAAGTTTAGTTATGAATAAAAGTAAGTACATGAATGTTTGCTTTAAGAACTATATTAAAGTAGTAGAAGGAATGTATACTAAGAGAGACTTAATTCCATTAAAATTGATAAACTCTATGGATAAAAATAATAAGATTAGAAAAACGTTATATGAATTATCTTGTGAATTTGAATATCCAAAAACTTCTTTATCTTCATTGTTTACAGAACTGAAAAAAATGGATTTTTTACAAAGAGTGAAAAATGGTGAGTATATGATAAATCCACATATAGCATATAAGGGTAGTAGAGCTGATAAAGAAAGTTTATTAGCAGAATATAATCAGATAAAAAGACCTAGTAAGGTTAGTAAATAAGGAAGAAGGTTTTTATATGAGTTTAAAACTTGATAGAAATGTTCTACAGTGGTTTGATTATGTATTTGAGAATGAAAAAACTAGTTTAAGACATTACAATTTTAATTGTACGTTAAAGGAGATTAGTTCTACTAGTTTGAATAAAGTAGCTTTTATACTAGAAAAAAATAACTCTAAGTACTGGAAGCTTTATTTTGAAATACCAGCTGAAGTTACTTTAAAACTTAAACAAAACATTCATCCTTTATTTAGAGAATATATATACGAACAAATATCACTGTATAACAATAATCAAATTTACAATTTTGTAAATTCAAACATATTAAAAGTGTTTAATAATATTGCTATTTATCAATATAATATTTTAGAAAATCTATACACTATTGATTTTAAAAGGAGCTTTATAGATAAATGTCAGTATTTATTAATAGGTGAAAAAAGACTTATAGATGAAGACTTATATTTAATAGCAAAATCAAAAGAAGTATTCGATTTTTTTAATTCAGATGGAACGTTTAATCTAACTTTGAGTTTCGATATACAAAAAAATGAGAATTTACTTGATAGTCTTTTAGAGCTTAGAAAATCAATAATTATAAATGAGAGAATTTAATTTATTTGGATATAATATTAAAATGGAGGGATTTATATGGACGTAGAAAAAATGACTTTAAGAGTTCAAAAAAGTTTAAATGAGGCTTATAATGAAGCAGTAAAAAATCATAACCAACAAGTAGATGTAATTCATCTTTTTTCAGCACTTATTAATCAAGAAGATGGATTAATACCAAATATAATCGAAAAAATGAATATATCAATTGATTCTTTGAGAAATACTGTGAACTTTGAAATTGATAAGCTTCCAAAAGTATATGGAGAAGGTGCTGACTCACAAGGAGTATCAGCTACTAGAAAAATAAATGAGGTGCTTATAAAGGCAGAGAGTATTTCTAAAGAATTTAAAGATTCATATATAAGTGTAGAGCATGTTATGCTTGCAATGATGGAAACAGAATCAAAATCAGCTGTTGGTAAAATATTAAAGCAATATAATATAAATAAAAATGACTTTTTAAATATTTTATCACAAGTGAGAGGAAGTCAAAGAGTAGAAACACAAGACCCAGAAGGAACATATGATGCACTTGCTAGATATGGAACAAACTTAGTAGATTTAGCTAAGAAAAATAAATTAGACCCTGTAATTGGAAGAGATGAAGAAATAAGAAGAATTATAAGAATTTTATCAAGAAGAACTAAAAATAATCCTGTATTAATTGGTGAGCCAGGTGTAGGTAAAACTGCAATTGTAGAAGGTTTAGCAGAGAGAATAGTAAGAGGAGATGTGCCAGAAGGGTTAAAAGATAAAATTGTATTTTCACTTGATATGGGTGCTTTAATTGCTGGTGCAAAATATAGAGGTGAATTTGAAGAAAGATTAAAGGCAGTCTTAAAAGAAGTTCAGAGTTCTGATGGAAAAATTATACTATTTATAGATGAGATTCATACTATAGTTGGAGCTGGTAAAACAGAAGGTTCAATGGATGCAGGTAATCTTATTAAACCTATGCTTGCAAGAGGTGAATTAAACTGTATTGGTGCAACTACTTTTGATGAATATAGAAAGTATATAGAAAAAGATAAGGCACTTGAAAGACGTTTTCAGCCTGTAATTGCAGAGGAACCTACTGTTGAAGATACAATATCTATACTTAGAGGTTTAAAAGAAAGATTTGAGATACATCATGGAGTAAGAATACATGATAATGCTATTGTAGCAGCAGCGAAACTTTCTCATAGATATATACAAGATAGATTTTTACCAGATAAAGCAATTGATTTAATTGATGAAGCTGGAGCTATGATTCGTAGTGAAATAGATTCATTACCAACAGAATTAGATGTTGTTAGAAGAAAGTTGTTTACATTAGAAACTGAAAGAGAAGCATTACTTAAAGAAAATGATGATAAAAGTAAATCAAGATTGGATGATATTCAAAAAGAAATAGCAGAGTTAAAATCTAAAAATGATGAAATGACAGCCAAATATGAAAAAGAAAAGAGTCAAATATTAGATATTAAAAACTTAAAGGCTCAATTAGATGAAGCTAAAGGTAAAGCTGAAAAGTATGAGAGAGAATATGATTTTAACAAAGCAGCAGAGGTTAAATATGGTGAAATACCTAAATTAGAAGAACAAATAAAGCAGTACGAAGAAAATATGAACGATGGTTCTGAAAATTCTCTTTTAAAAGAAGAAGTTACTGAAGAAGAAATATCTAGTATTGTATCAAAGTGGACAGGCATACCAGTAACTAAGCTAGTTGAAGGAGAAAGAGAAAAATTACTTAAACTAGAAGATGAACTTCATAAAAGAGTTATTGGACAAGATGAAGCAGTTACAGCAGTTTCAAATGCAGTAATACGTGCAAGAGCAGGGTTAAAAGATGAAAGAAAACCAATTGGTTCATTTATTTTCTTAGGACCTACAGGTGTTGGTAAAACTGAACTTGCAAAAACTCTTGCTAGAAATTTATTCGATAGTGAAGACAATATAATTAGAATTGATATGTCTGAATACATGGAAAAACATGCTGTATCAAGATTGGTTGGGCCTCCTCCAGGATATGTGGGATATGAAGAAGGTGGTCAACTTACAGAAGCAGTTAGACGTTCTCCTTATTCTGTAATACTATTTGATGAGATAGAAAAAGCACATGAGGATGTATTTAATATGTTTTTACAGATATTGGATGATGGTAGACTTACTGATAATAAAGGTAAGACTGTGGACTTCAAAAACACTCTTATAATAATGACTTCTAATATAGGAAGTAATTATCTATTAGAAGCAGGAGGAAATATAACAGAGACTACCAACAATTTAGTAATGAACGAAATGAAGCATAGATTTAAACCTGAATTTTTAAATAGAGTAGATGATATTATAATGTTTAAGCCTCTAGACCAAGAAAATATCAAGAAAATCATAGATATATTTATGAAAGATTTAAAAAATAGATTGAAAGAAAAAGATATTACTATTGAGGTTACAAATTCAGCTAAAGATGTTATGGTGAGAGAAGGGTATGACCCTGTATATGGAGCAAGACCTCTTAAGAGATATATAGGAAATACATTAGAAACTGTAATTGCAAAGAAACTTATTGCTGGAGATGTGTACAATGGATGTACTATAGTTATAGATGGAAAAGATGAAAATATTGAAGTTTTAGTTAAGTAATGAAAAAAGGAGCAGGGTATAATATATCAAATATTTTACTCTGCTTCTTTTAATTTATAAACTATAATAAGATACATGTTTTGCAGAACTAATAAAAATATTGTTAAATCAATATATACAAACTAAATCTGATTCAAAGTAAGTATTTTAATAAGCTTTCTATAATATATTTATATTTTTAAGATAGTCATAAATTTAAGATAATTGTAAAAAATTATTGCTTATTTTTATCAGGTCTAAATAAATAAAAACCAATTAATATTGCACCTATTAAACAAAGAAGTGTAATAATGATATAAACATTTCTCATTCCAAATACAAATATTTTATCATTACCAATTATATAATCGTTAACCCTATACCCAGCTTTAATACTCATAAAATTATATAAAAGTGTTGTAGAAATGGTAATACCTATAACTTGCCCTAAATTTCTTACAAGGGAATTTATACTTCCGACAATTCCCAATTTACTTTTAGGACAATTTGACATTATCAGAGCATTATTGGCAGGTTGAAATATAGCTTGTCCTATTGATATTATTGATACAGAAATAACGAATAAAATAAGGATAGAACTCTCTTTCAATCTTGACATTAAGAAAAATCCAAAACTCATAACAATAAGACCAATTAAAATAATTTTTTCTGACTTAATTTTATCTGATATATTCCCAAATATAGGTGAAAAAATGGCTAAAATCAAAGGGGATAATATCATAAATAAACCTGCATGCATTGGGGAAAGTTTCATAGTATTTTGTAAATAAAATGGAATTAAAATACTAGATGATGCAATACAAATGAATGATGAAAGAGCACAAATTAAATTCAATGAAAATTTAAAATTTCTAAAAATTTCAAGGTCGAGAAGTGGTTGGGTATGTTTTTTTTCTAATATCAAAAATAATATAATAAAAATAATTGATAGTAATAGTGCAATTAATATATATGGATTTAGTAATCCTGTTTGTTGAGCACTAATTAGAGCACTAAAAAATAATGTTGTTCCTAAAAATTGAAGTATAGCACCAAACTTATCCATCTTTTCTGAAGATTTTTTACTATTTGGAAGAAATTTTGTATTTAGAAGGATTACAATAATACCTATTGGAATATTTATAAAGAATATAACATTCCAATCAAATATTGATAAAATAAATCCTCCTACAGATGGTCCAACCATATTACCAATGGCAACTGCAGTAACTAGAATTCCTAGGGCTTTTCCTCTGCTTTCTTTTGGAAACAGTTCTGTGATAATTCCATGATTATTTGCCATGTAAGCAGAAGCACCTATTCCTTGAATAAAACGGCAAACTATAAGCAAAGTGAAAGAATTACTTAATCCACATAATAGTGAAGCTAATGTAAAAATAATAGTGCCTGCTTGAAATATTCTGGATTTACCAATAATATCTCCAAGTCTTCCAAAAAATAATAGTGTTGAACAAATAATAATTGAGTAACTTGCTATTACCCATTCAATAGATGCTAGAGATACATTTAGTTTACTTGCGAGAACTGGAAGAGCAACATTTATAATACTAGAATCTAATGTTGCCATAAAAGTCATGGCAATGACTACAAATAAAACTGTCATTCTTTTTTTATTTTCATCTTTTTTAAAAGATTTTGTCATTTTTATTACCTCCTTATTATAATGACTGACATTACGTTAATGTTTACAAGAATAGTTACATTTTATATAATATCGATATGAAATAATAAATACAATAACGATATTGCTTATAATTAGCACTATTTTGATAAGAGGTAAATAATGAATGATAAAAACACATATTTTGACAGAAAAGGTCAAGAAAACTTTATAGATATTTTTTTTAAGGATGACATTAAAAAGGGAGCAAATTTTAAAAGACATTGGCATGAGCATCTACAAGTATATTATTTTGTTGATGGTATGGCATATCTTGAATGTGGATTGAATAATTTTAAGATAGTGTCTGGAAATATTGCAATAGCAAATAGTAATGAATTACATTATTTAGAAAGCCTATCAGATAATTTAAAGTTCTATATTATTCGTATTGAACCCACATTCCTTTTTAGCAATCAAGTTGATTTGTTACAAACTAAGTACTTAGCACCATTAGCTCTAAACCATATTGTATTTGATAATTTAATTCAAAATGATTATCTTATTTTAAAATGTATTAAAACTATACTTTATGAATATAACAATAAAGAAATTGGATATGAGTTATCTATAAAAGCTAATATCTATCAATTGATAGTGTTATTACTAAGAAGTCATGTTTATAAAATATTTTCTGAAGATGAATTTATAGAAAGAAAGCATTCTTTAGAAAAATTTGAATGTATATTTGATTTTATAGAAGAAAAATATATGGATAAAATTACATTAAAAGAACTTGCTAGTCATGTGAACTTGAGTATACCCCATTTTTGTAGAACATTTAAGCAAATAACAGGTAAGACTACAGTCGATTTTATAAATGGAATCAGGCTTGATAAAGCTATATATTATCTAAATAAAACAGATTTAAATATGACAGAAATTGCTATGAGATGTGGTTTTGATAGCATAAATTATTTTAGTCGTTTATTTAAAAAGAATTATAATATATCTCCAACTCAGTATAGACATGAACATAGAGATACTAGTAATGTTTTTTAAAAGACAATATAAAATAACTCATAAGTATACTTTATAGGAAATATATATTTTTGAATATTTGAGTTTTTTTAATAAACATTAATAAAATATAAGATATAAAAGAGTAAGATTACTTATATAATTGGAAATATAAATGAGAAGGAGATAATGTCTATGAAAAATATATTTTACTATGAAACTAAAATTGGAAAAATAGGAATAGCAGAAAAAAATAATTATATTACAAATCTGTTTTTTGGAACGTCTGGATTAGATTCTGAAAGATATTTAGCCAAAGAAACAAAAATTATAAAAGAAGCAAGTAAACAGCTAAAAGAGTATTTAGATGGAGATAGAAAAGAATTTGATTTACCGCTACAGTTGTCAGGTGGTGAGTTTAGTAAAAAGGTTTGGAATGAACTCTGTAAAATTCCATATGGTGAAACAAAGACTTATATAGAACTAGCAAATATAATTAATAATCCTAAATCATATAGAGCAGTAGGAATGGCTAACAGCAAAAATCCTATTTCTATTTTTATACCTTGCCATAGACTTGTAGGTTCTAATGGTAGTTTAAGAGGTTATTTAGGAGGAATAAAGATAAAAGAATATTTATTAAAACTTGAAAAAGAAAATAAATAATCTAAACATATAATAAATAAAAGTTTAAAAATAATGATTTTTATAGAAAATTTAAATCCATCCTAAAGAATCAAGAGAACGTCAAATAAATATAAAAAAATTATATGTTTATAAAAATTTTTATAATAAAAATCATCCTGAAAAATATATAAAAATAGAAAAAATATACAAGATTCTACAATAATAGATTTTTTTGTTATTATTACGAGTTTTTTATTGCAACTGTAGAATAAAAGTATTATTATATAATTAAGATAATTATCTAGGAAAATTTTGGATAATCAAAATATATTTTATAAAATCAAAATATAATTACATAAACTTTATTAAAAATTTGTTGAGAATTTCTAACTAGCATTAAGAACGTAAGTTTGTTGGGGGATGGTATATGTGGAAAAGTCAAATACTGCTGTTACAAAAAAAGAAAAAATTGAAGATATAGGAATGAAATTAGAACATTTATTGAGTGAAGATATTGCTTTTTATGAATTATTACTTGAGATTTTGTATAAAGAAAAAGAAGAGAATTAATTCTCTTCTTTAAGGAATCTTTTTATATAGGCATTATCAATCATTTTTTCTATAGCCTCTCTATCTTCTTTTTCAAGAGAATATATTTTCTCTAAAAGCTGTTTTGTTTTTTCACTTACGGATAAGTTCTCTATGATTAATTTATCTTCTTTGCTTATTTTTGTATTCTCATTTACGCCTAATAAATAATCTGTTGATGTTTTCAATGCTTTTGCTAATCTCACTATTATTTCACTTTTAGGTTCTCTCAAATTATTTTCATAACGTGATAAGCTAGCCTCAGTTATACCAACTTTAGTAGCAAGTTCTTTTTGATTTATATCTAATTCTTTTCGTAGATTTGCTATTCTATCTCCTAAACTTTCCATATGTACATCACTCCTTACCGAAATTATAAGTTATTTTGATAAAAAGTAAAATAAAATTACCAAAAATATAAAAAAAAAAGATTAAAATAAGAAAATATATTGAAAATTACCATTTGTATATGTATAATATGAATTATACAAATGGTAATTGATTGAGAGGTGATATGTTGAAAATAAAAAACTGAATTAAGTTAGTAAATATATATAAATTGTTGAATATTTTTAATCGAGATATAAACAATACATATAAGAATTTTTGATAATAAAATTACCAAATGTATAAAATAATTCAATAGAATTGATAATTTGATGCTTTATATAGATGATATAATTCAGTTATAACAGCTCAAAATGTAGTTTAGCAATAAAGCAAAGTATTATTAAAATAGTATTATTTAAGATAAGTTTTTATTAGATATGTAATTAATAGAGATAATCGTATTGAAAAATGAAATAATAAGTTTAAAAATTAAATAATCTATAAATAAATTATATAATATTATTTCTTAGAAATTAAAATGGATTAAGTAAATGGAGGAATTGATATGGTAATAATTAGAAGCCAAGATAAAACTAATTTAATGGAGGCAAACCGAATTAAAATAGATGGTGGTCAAGTGTATGTAGTATTTGAAAATTGCATTGATACTATAAAAATAGGAGATTATGAAAGTAACAAAAGAGCTATGCAAGTATTGGATAATATACAAAACTTTATTGAAAATGGAACAAAATATGATTATATAACATCTAATAAAATTAGATACAATATCAATAAAATATTTCAGATGCCAATTAAGTAGTGAGTGTGTATTTTATGTTTAAGAACTAAAGCCCACTTTCTTTTATACAGTATGAAAGAGGGCTTTACATATTTATAAATATTGAAATATATTTGTTTTATCGGTAAATTATTTAATAAGGTATATAATGGACCAATTAAATAATAGGAATTCTCCTAAAACAGCATCTAATGTGTTCATTATTAAATCATCAATATCTGTAGCTCTGAAATTAAATAATTGACAAAATTCAATTGCTAATGAAAAACTTAATCCAATTAGTCACACATTGATAATATTTCTAAAATTTCTCCAAATTAAAGTTAGTAAGACTATACTTTCCTATATCCCATTATCCCATATGCTCCCAATACCAGCTTTACTGAGTGCTAAAAAAATATATAATAAAAAAATATATGCTTTAGTACTATCTTTATATTAGAGTGTAAGCTTTAAAAATCTTTTAATAAAATATTAAAAATTTATTAACTTGTAAAAATATATTATTAATACTAAAAAAATATAGATAACCAAATTTTCTACAAATATATATAGATGTATAAAAAATTTTATCGTATGTATAAATATTATAAATATATGGAAATAATAATAGTATATTTTGGTAAAGTAGGAGGATTTCTATGAAATGGATTAAATGGTATAGTATTACATGCATATGTATTCTTACAGTAGTAGCTTTTTATATGTTTATAATTCCTAGTAAAATAAAAACGATTGATACTTCATCTGCATATAGTTTTATTGAAAAGAAAGTGCCAAGTAGTGCTGTATATCAAGGGTATAAAAAGAATCCAGTTAATGGTACTACTACAATTTATTACAGCTATAACAATTCAACTCATATAGTTAGATTATCACATCCTGAAGACTATTCAAGGGAGATTAACTGGAATAAAGTTTCAAATATTAGATTTGATTAATCTGTAATATTTATAAAAGTCTAGATTTCTAGGGCAAGTATTTTGTAACCTTATTCATAGTTGAGCACTTTCTATTATAGAAGTGCTTCTTCTGATTTAGAGCATAAAAAATATTAATGAGCAATTTGTAAAATATATTAATTTGTAAAATATATTGAAAAGATAATTATATAATATGATTGTGTAATATATTGATAAAAATCGTAATAATTTTTCATTAATATATGCTAATATTTTTTTACCTTTTTCGTAATTAATTAATAGAAAAATATATTATAATAATATTATGAAAATTTAAAAAAGTAAGAGAGAGGTAATATTATGAGAAGTGATATAAAAAAAGGAATAGAAGGAGCTCCAAAGAGAGCGTTAATGTATGGAATGGGTCTTACTAAAGAAGAAATTGAAAGACCATTAATAGGTATAGTAAATGCACAAAATGAGGTGATTCCTGGTCATCTTCATCTTGATGAAATAGCAGAAGCTGCAAAAAATGGAGTGAGAATGAGTGGTGGTTTGCCATTAGAATTTCCTGCTATAGGGGTATGTGATGGTATAGCTATGGGACATGTAGGAATGAATTATTCACTTGCTTCAAGAGAATTAATAGCAGATTCAATAGAAGCTATGGCTATGGCACATGGTTTTGATGCTTTAGTACTTATACCTAATTGTGATAAGATAGTGCCGGGGATGTTAATGGCGGCTGCAAGACTTAATATACCAAGTATTGTTGTAAGTGGAGGACCTATGCTTCCAGGTAAAAAAAATGGAAAAGTATATGATTTTAATTCTGCAATGGAAGGTGTTGGAGCCTGCAAAGATGGAACAATAAGTGAAGAACAATTAGAAGAACTAGCTATTAGTTCTTGTCCTGGATGTGGTTCATGTTCTGGACTTTTCACAGCAAATAGCATGAATTGTTTAACAGAAGCCTTAGGTATGGGTATACCATATAATGGTACTGCTGCATCGCATTCTGGAGAAAGAAAAAGAATAGCAAAATATGCAGGTATGTATGTTATGGAGTTGCTTAAGAACGACATAAAACCTAGAGATATTTTAACAGTAGATGCTTTTAAAAATGCTATAACTGTAGATATGGCAATGGCTGGTTCTACAAATACAGTACTTCACTTACCTGCAATAGCTTATGAATCAGGAATAGAGCTTAACTTAGATTTTTTTGATGAAATAAGTGAAAAAACTCCTTGTTTAACAAAACTAAGTCCAAGTGGAAAACATCATATTGAAGATTTACATATGGCAGGAGGAATACCAGCTATAATGAATGAACTTTCAAAGATAAAAGGAATAAATTTAGACTGTAAAACTGTAACAGGTAATACTATAGGAGAAAATATAAGAAATTGTGAAATAGAAAATGAAGAAGTAATACATACATTAAAAAATCCATATAGTAACCAAGGTGGGCTTGCAATATTGAAAGGAAATCTTGCTCTAAATGGAGCTGTTGTAAAAAAGTCAGCAGTTGCAGAAGAAATGTTAGTTCATGAAGGACCAGCAAGAGTTTTTAATTCAGAAGAAGAAGCTGTAAATGCTATCTTTGGTAAAAAAATAAACAAAGGTGATGTTATAGTCATAAGATATGAAGGTCCAAAGGGCGGTCCAGGAATGAAAGAAATGTTATCTCCTACATCAGCAGTTGCAGGAATGGGACTTGATAAGCATGTGGCACTTCTTACTGATGGCCGTTTTTCAGGAGCAACTAGAGGCGCGTCTATAGGTCATATTTCTCCAGAAGCTATGGAGGGTGGTTTAATCGGACTAGTTGAAGAAGGAGATATAATTTCTATAAATATACCAGACAAAAAATTAGAGTTAAAAGTAGATGAAGTTGAAATAGAAAATAGAAAATTAAAATTTGAACCTTTAGAACCGAAAATAAAGCATGGATACTTAAGTAGATATGCTAAACTAGTAACATCAGCAAATACAGGAGCAGTCTTAAAATAGTGGACTATATTTACGAAAATTAGAAAAAGTTAATAAAATATTAATTGGATATCTTAGGTGTCGTAGCACTAATGAGATATCCTTTTTATTTAAAATAAAAACACAGCAAAACCTTGATTATCTCTGAAAACAATGTATCTCTATTAAAGGAATATGAGTACAACATAGAGATGTATCTTGTCAACACTATTGAGGTAATATAAATTTTTAAAGGGCAGTTAATTCTTGACAGAATAAATATTAAAATGTATAATAAAAAAACAAACAGACAATCTGTTTATAGGAGGCAATATGAATAGAGAAGAAAAAAGTAAAAATAGTAAAGAAAAAATTATTCAATCGGCATTTTCACTATTTTCGTCTAAAGGATATGATTCAACATCTACACAAGATATTATCAATTTATCTGGTCTATCCAGAGGTGCAATGTATCATCACTTTAAAACTAAAGAAGATATACTGAGAAGTGTTACAAAAGAACTTTACTCACAAATGAATAATTTTTTAGAAAATCTTGTTGCTGATAATACCCTTACAGCAAATGAAAAAATAATAAAATTTGTTGTTCATAGTGCGAATGATTATACACATAGAAAAATGGTACATTGTAGCTGGTTAGAAAAAATACCATTCGCTTTAATAGAGGAAGTTCGTAATCTCAATAATGTAGTTGCACCCAATATTGCTAAGATAATTAAACAAGGTGTTGAAAATAAAGAATTTTCTTGTGAATATCCACAGGAATTAGCTGAAATGCTCGTTTTTAGTATTGATATTTTACTTGACCCTGTATTATTTAAACGTGAATACAGTGAAGTGTGTAATAGGTTGGATTTTTTACTGTTTATGTTAAAAAAAATGGATATTCCTCTAATTGATGAGTGTGGTATTCAAAAATTTAAGAATTTATTAAAACAATGATAATAGGAAAAGTGAGGAATAGACTATGTTTTATAATGCAAAAAGTTGTCAAATGATGATAGGAAGTAATACAGTAAACTATATTGAGTTTGGTAGTGGTAAGAAGACACTAATTATTTTGCCAGGATTAGGGGATGGTTTATTTCCTTTACATGGAAAAATACAGGCAATTGCTTTTGCTTTTAGATATAAGCAATTTGCAAAAGATTATAAGGTTTATATGTTCAGTAGAAAAAATCAAATTACAGAAAAATATTCTACAAGGGATATGGCTAAGAAGCAGAATTACAATGGTTTAATGATTGACACAGCAAACAAATCCTATTCTGAAAGATATTTAAAAAAATACCGATTATTTATTCCTCTTTTAGGAAAAGTAGGTAAACCAAAGGATTTCAAACGATTTATTATTCAAGCAACTTCTTGCATAGAACATAATGCCTTTTCAGAATTAAATAAAATAACGTGTCCAACCCTAATTATAGGTGGTGCTAACGATAAAATTGTTGGAAATAAAGCTTCTTTTTATTTAGCAGAAAAAATTAAAAGAAGCGAAATATTTATCTATGAGGGATTGGGACACGCTACATATGAAGAAGCACAGGATTTCAACGAAAGAGTTTTAGAGTTTTTAAATAAGTAAATACCTTTGTTAAAAATATACATATAAACGTTGGAAATTTAATATGGAAAATGGAAACATGAAAAGATACTGGACTGGTATTTTTACTATACACAACCAATTTCTGATGTATTATCTGCTATAAACTCAAATATAGCTTTTGTGTGGTGGTGCATTTGTAAATCACCTATACAAACAGAGGAATTTTGTAAATACAGATTATACCAACATTTGTTAACTTATGAAAAGATAATCAAAATTTTTATGAGCTTTTTATATAAAAAATATAATGTTTGTATACAAAAATATTAAAGACATTCTAGTAAATTTTGTATATACAAGCAAACATGTATTTTTTAATATAGTTATCTAAATATTATTTTATATACAATAAAATATGACTCCTAAAAATAAAAAATATATCATAAATATAAATAAGTAGATATAGGTTTTAATTTGATTTATAAACCTGTTATAAAATAAAATTTATAATTTTTATAAGCAATAGAATTTTTAGGAGGATATATGATGAATAAAAGAATGAAACTAATTCCATATGAAATAAATGAGAGTCCAAGAAGTACAAAAAATAAGTTTCCATATGGAATAAAACAAATGAATGCTAGGGGAATGTGGGATGAAGGTTATACTGGTAAAAATATTGTAGTTGGTATAATAGATACAGGCTGTGATATATCCCACCCTCTTTTAAAAGGCAAAATAATTGGTGGAGCAAACTTTAGTGATGACAGTAATGGAAATAAAAATATATATGAGGATTTTAATGGGCATGGAACTCATGTGGCGGGAATTATAGCTGCATCTAATTATAATAATGAGGTTATGGGAGTAGCTCCAGATTGTAAATTATTAATAGCAAAGGCATTAAATAAAGATGGTATTGGAACATATCAAAGTATAATTAATGCCATTAATTTTGCTGTAAACAACAAGGTTGATATTATATCTATGTCTCTTGGAGGAAACAAAGATGATAAAAATTTGAAAAATGCTGTCATGCAAGCAGTAAAAAATAATATTTCTGTAGTATGTGCAGCAGGTAATAATGGAGATGGAGATTCTAGTACAAGTGAGTATAGTTATCCAGCCAGTTATGCTGAGGTAATAGAGGTAGGTGCAATAAATGAAAACTATTTAGTTGAGAAGTTTAGTAATTCAAATACTACAATAGATTTGGTGGCTCCAGGAAGAAATATTATATCAACTTATATGGATAATAAACTTGCTATTATGAGTGGTACTAGTATGAGCGCACCATATGTATCAGGGTCACTAGCGCTAATTAAAGAATGGGCAAGAGAGGAGTTTGAAAGAGATTTAGATGAAGCTGAAGTGTATGCACAATTAATAAAATGTACAAGAGCACTTGGAATACCTAGAACAGAACAAGGAAATGGATACTTATATTTAAATCTTTATAAATATAAGAATAATAGCAAAAGATAATTTCTAATTTAATGATAAAATAATTATATTATATATAGTTGAGATAAATAATATAAATTATTTAGGTGTAGAATCTTATATATATTTATAAAGATATTGAATAATAAAGTTTATAGACATGTTAGGGAATTAGAGTTGTAAAATAAATATACGATATTATAGATAGCACATCTGAAAAAGGTG
Source organism: Clostridioides sp. ES-S-0108-01 (assembly GCF_020662285.1). Classification (NCBI taxonomy): domain Bacteria; kingdom Bacillati; phylum Bacillota; class Clostridia; order Peptostreptococcales; family Peptostreptococcaceae; genus Clostridioides; species Clostridioides sp. ES-S-0108-01. The sequence continues at coordinate 543,314 of NZ_JADGMN010000001.1, forward strand.
TGTTTTTCTATGTATTTATACATATAAAAAGACCTTTAAGATGATTTAGAATAGATATAAAAGTACTATAAGTTAAAAACTTTCTTATGAAAGATTAGAAATACAATATAATGTTGTGGTACAAATAAAGTAATATAAAATACAAATGATAAACATTATTAATAAGCGCTGGATTTCAAAAATAATTATGATATTCTATGTTTAGAAAAACAAAGAGATTTTAAATAAAGGAATCTTTTATTTTTTAGATGTTAGTTACTAACTATTGATTAATCCCTTGTCCTTTACACCTTTCACTACGACGGACTTCATCTTCAAGTGATTTTTGCATCTCAATATTTATATAATTATTTTCTTCATCTTCAGCTAATTTATTATTGATTTTATAGAAAAAACATTAGCTAGATAGCTAATGTTTTTAGATTAATTGTTATTATAAATCTCTTTAATTTCATCTTCACTTAAATCAAAATCATCAAATTTGCTTAATATATCATTTAATTTAAAACCATTCTTTTTTAACATTACAATTAACTTATGATCTTTTCTTCTAGCTTCTTCTCTTTTACCTTTTTCAATACCTTCATTAAAAATTTCTTCCTTGAAGTTTCTACTTTTATTCATAATATATGCACCTCTTTTCAGATTTAATAAATATTCTTCATTTCTTCCTAGATCTTTTAACCTATCTAA